>JAEWPB010000075.1 GCA_023399465.1 Pseudomonadota bacterium | reverse complement strand
TGCACCTGATCTTCCAGCCGGCCGAGGAGAATTTCGGCGGTGGCAAGCTGATGATCGAAGACGGCCTGTTCGAACGCTTCCCCTGCGAACAGGTCTTCGCGCTCCATAACTGGCCGGGCGTGCCGCTCGGCAAGTTCGCCACCCGCGCCGGACCGGTCGCCGCCTCGATTGACGTGGTGACGCTGACCGTCAAGGGCAAGGGTGGCCATGGCGCCCAGCCGGAAGACACCATCGATCCTGTTGTCGTCGGCTCCAGCATCGTCATGGCGCTGCAGACACTGGTATCGCGCAACATCTCGCCCCACCAGCCGTCGGTGCTGACCGTCGGGGCGTTCCTTTCCGGCTCCGCCTGCAACATCATCCCGGATACGGCGGTGCTGGAAATCTCGATGCGGGCGATGAACCCCAAGGTCCGCGAGGAACTGCGCCAGCGTGTCGAGCAGATCGCCACCTTCCAGGCGAAGAGCTACAACGCCGACGTTTCCTTCGACTGGCAGCTCGGCTACCCCGCGACGATCAACGACGCCAATGCCGTCGAAGTCGCAAAGGCGACCATCACCGAGCACTTCGGCGACGACGCCATGATCGAGATGGCGACCCCGCTGATGGGCAGCGAGGACTTCTCCTTCCTGCTCGAGGAAGTGCCGGGCGCCTATGTGCTGATCGGCAATGGCGACAGCTCCGGCCTGCACACCACGACCTACGATTTCAACGACGAAATCCTCGAGACGGGTGCCATGTACTTCTACCATCTGGCGAAATCGCAGCTGGTGTAATAACCGGCGATCCGATCGGTTTCCGCGCCGCCCAGTCTTCCCGTTGGGCGGCGTTACAGGCAGATGTGTCACCCGCCAAGGCTTTCCCGCCCGGCGATCGCGAAGGTTTGACCGCATGAAGCAGATCTGGGACTCGGCCTTCGCCCTCCTGTTGATAACCGGCTTGCTGCTCGGAGTGACGCTGCCCTTCGGCAAGCTCGCCACCGAAGCCGGTATTCCGCCGATGCTCTGGGCCTTCGTCATTTCCTTCGGCGCGGGCTCGGTGCTCCTCGTCACGCTCAAGATGCTCGGCAAGCCGTTCGCCCTCACGCCGGCCAAGCTGCGCTACTACGTCATCGCCGCAGCGATTTCCTATGCCATCCCGAACATCCTGATGTTTTCGGCGATCCCGCATCTCGGCGCCGGCTATACCGGCATCATGTTCACGCTTTCGCCCGTGATCACGCTGCTGCTGTCCATCCTTCTTGGCGTGCGTCGCCCGAACATGCTCGGCATCTCCGGCATCGCGGTCGGCTTCGTCGGCGCGGTGCTTGTCGCCATGACCCGTGGCGAAGCCGGCCAGCCGGCCCCCCTCTTCTGGGTGGGCATTGGCCTCCTGCTCCCCGTCAGCCTCGCGCTCGGCAACATCTACCGCACCGTCGACTGGCCGAAGGATGCCGGCCCGATCGAGCTTGCCGTCGGCAGCCATCTCGCCGCCGCCGCCATGCTGCTCGTCGGGCTGCTTGCGACCGGCGACGGCGGCTCCTTTGCCATGCTGAGGGAGGTGCCCGCCCTCACCTTCGCCCAGGTGACCGCGTCCTCGGCGATGTTCGCCTTCTTCTTCCGCCTGCAGGCAGTCGGCGGCCCGGTCTACCTCAGCCAGATGGGCTATGTCGGGGCCGCAATCGGGCTGATCTCCGGTGTGCTGTTTCTCGGCGAGCACTATTCCATGCTCACCTGGATCGGCGCCGCAATCGTCGTCGCCGGCGTGGTCATGACCACCCGCGCGCAGAACCGGACGCCATGAAAAGTGGGGCACGGCGGTTGCCCTCTCCCGGTCCCCGGCATAGGCTCTAGGCCAACAAGCAATCTCGGACACTGCGATGAGCGACGCGATCTTTGTCATCAATGCCGGAAGTTCGAGCATCAAGTTCAAGCTCTACCGCCTGGAGGCCGACGACGAACTGGCCCCCATGCTTGCCGGCAAGCTCGATGGCATCGGCACCCAACCGCGGTTGACCGCCCGCGATGTGAACGGTGAAATCCTCGTCGATCGCACCTTCGACCGGGCCGAAATCGCCAGCGCCCAGGCGGCACAGACCAGGATCGGCGAGTGGCTCGCCGGCGCCACCGATGCCAGCATCGTCGCCGTCGGCCACCGCGTCGTCCATGGCGGGCCGGCCTATTGCGAACCGGTGCTGATCGACGATGCGGTTCTCGAAACGCTGAGCAGCTTCATTCCGCTTGCCCCGCTGCACCAGCTCGGCAATCTCGACCCGATCCGCGAGATCCGCAGGCGGCGGCCCGGCATGCCGCAGGTCGCCTGCTTCGACACCGCCTTCCACCGCCGCCATCCCGAATTCGCCGACCGCTTCGCGCTTCCCCGCAACCTCTACGAGGAAGGGGTCAAGCGCTACGGATTTCACGGCCTCTCCTACGAATATGTCAGCGAAGCGCTCCACGATCTCGCGCCCGATCTCGCCGACGGCCGCATCGTCGTCGCCCACCTCGGTTCCGGCGCTTCGCTCTGCGCCATCTCCGGCGGCAAGAGCATCGAGACGACGATGAGCTTCACCGCGCTAGACGGCGTACCGATGGGCACCCGCTCCGGCGCACTCGATCCCGGCGTCGTGCTGCACCTGATCGAGGAGAAGGGCATGAGCGCCGCCGAGGTCGGGCACATGCTCTATCATGAAAGCGGCCTTGCCGGCCTGTCCGGGATCAGCAGCGATGTGCGCGAGCTTCTCGCCTCGCCTGCCCCCGAGGCCGCCTTCGCCATCGATTTCTTCTGCCGGCGCGTCGCCCAGTCGATCGCATCGCTGGCGGTGGCGCTCCGCGGCATCGATGCCATCGTCTTCACCGCCGGGATCGGCGAGAACCAGCCGGTGATCCGCGCAAGGATCGTCGAAAGCCTCGCCTGGGCGGGGCTGCGGCTCGACGAACCGGCAAACGATGGCAATGCCTTGCGGATCAGTGCCGCCGACAGCAGTGCCGCTGTCCTGGTGGTGCCGACCGATGAGGAAGGAATGATCGCGCGTCATACGCTGCGGCTGATCCGGGCAAGGGCCTGATGGGACCGGGCGGAAAATTCGTTCCCCCTTGACCGGGATCAATCCGCCATCGGGCGACGGCGCTACGCTCGAACGGTTCCTGCTTCTTCTTCTACCAGCCATGGCCAGCGGGCCAGCATGTCGAATGCCAACGGAGACAGCTCAATGCCGACAGACCACTCGCATGCCACCTCGCCCGAGAGTTCACCCCTGAGCGAAGCCGAACTCGAACGGCTCAATGCCTACTGGCGGGCCTCGAACTATCTCTCCGTCGGCCAGATCTACCTTCTCGACAATCCGCTGCTGAAGCGGCCGCTGGCCTATAGCGACTTAAAACCCCGGCTGCTTGGCCATTGGGGCACCACCCCCGGCCTCAACTTCATCTACACCCACCTGAACCGCATCATCTGCCGTGACGACCTCAACGTGCTCTACATGTGCGGCCCCGGCCACGGTGGCCCGGCCGTGGTGGCGCAAACCTATCTCGAGGGCGTCTATTCCGAGATCTACCCGGACGTCAGTCGCGACGAACCGGGGATGAAGGCGCTGTTCCGGCAATTCTCCTTTCCCGGCGGCATTCCGAGCCACGCGGCGCCGGAAACCCCGGGCTCGATCCATGAGGGCGGCGAACTCGGCTATGCCTTGGTTCATGCATACGGCGCGGTGCTCGACAACCCCGACCTGATCGTCGCCTGCGTCATCGGCGACGGCGAGGCCGAGACCGGGCCGCTTGCGGCTTCATGGCATTCGAACAAGTTCATCAATCCGGCCTCCGACGGCGCGGTTCTGCCGATCCTGCACCTGAACGGCTACAAGATCGCCAATCCGACCGTGCTCGGACGCATGGCGGACGACGATATCCGCAGCCTGTTCGAGGGCTTCGGCTACCGGCCGATCTTCGTAGAGGGCCATGATCCCTATCCCACCCACCGGCGCATGGCGGCCGCGCTCGACGACGCCTTTGCCGATATCCGCGCCATCCAGCAGCAGGCCCGTCACGGCACGGAGACGGGCGTCCCGAAATGGCCGATGATCGTGATGCGCACGCCGAAGGGCTGGACCGGGCCGGCCTATGTCGACGGCAAGAAGGTCGAGGGTTTCTGGCGCTCGCATCAGGTGCCGCTGGCGCGTCCCTCAGATCCGCAGCATCTCGCAGCCCTCGAGAGCTGGATGCGCAGTTACGCGCCCGAGGAACTGTTCGACGACAACGGCCGGCTGTTGCCGCACATCGCCGACCTGGCGCCGCACGGCGACCGCCGCATGGGCGCCAATCCCCACGCCAATGGCGGCCTGCTGCGCCAGCCGCTGGAACTCCCGGACTGGCGCCGCCACGGCCTCAGGTTTGCCGGTCCCGGCGCCGTCGATGCCTCGGCCACCGCTGCCATGGGCGGCTACCTCAAGGATGTCCTGGTCCTCAACAAGGCGGCGAAGAACTTTCGCATCGTCGGACCGGACGAGACCATGTCGAACAAGCTCGGGGCGGTGTTCGAAGTCACCGACCGCGTGTGGATGGAACCGATGATCCCCGAGGACGAGCACCTCGCCCGCGAGGGCCGGGTGATGGAGATCCTCAGCGAACACCTGTGCCAGGGCTGGCTCGAAGGCTATCTGCTGACCGGCCGCCACGGTCTGTTTTCCTGCTACGAGGCTTTCATCCACATCGTCGATTCCATGGTCAACCAGCATGCCAAGTGGCTAAAGGTGACCCGCGAACTCGAGTGGCGCAAGCCGATCGCCTCGCTCAACTACCTGCTCACCTCGCATGTCTGGCGTCAGGATCACAACGGCTTCAGCCATCAGGATCCGGGTTTCATGGACCACATCGCCAACAAGAAGGCCGATATCGTCCGTATCTACCTGCCGCCGGACGCCAACACCCTGCTCTGGGTCACCGACCACATCCTCGCAACCTATGACCGGATCAACGTCGTCGTCGCCGGCAAGCAGCCGCAGGCGCAATGGCTCGACTGCGAGGCCGCCGCACGCCACTGCGAGGACGGTATCGGCGTGTGGGATTTCGCCAGCAACGACGATGGCGGCGAGCCCGACGTGGTGATGGCCTGCGCCGGCGACGTGCCGACGCTGGAAACCATGGCCGCCGTCGACCTGTTGCACCGCATGTTGCCCGACCTGAAGATCCGCGTCGTCAACGTCGTCGACCTGATGGCGCTGCAATCACCGAGCGAGCATCCGCACGGCCTGCCCGATACCGCCTTCGACCGCATGTTCACCCTCGACAAGCCGGTGATCTTCGCCTTCCACGGCTATCCCCAGCTGATCCATCGGCTGATCTACCGGCGCGCCAACAACAACTTCCACGTGCACGGCTATCGCGAGGAAGGCACCACCACGACCCCGTTCGACATGGTGGTGATGAACGAGCTCGATCGCTTCCATCTGGCGCTCGCGGCCATCCGACGGGTGCCGGATATGCCCGGAGCAGCCGCCGTCGCCCAGGGTTTCCGCAACCGCCTCGCCGAACACAAGGCCTATATCCGCCGGCACGGCGAGGACATGCCCGACATCAGGGAATGGCGCTGGCCGCAGCGTTGAAGCCGATGCGGCCGGTCTCCGGCCGCATCCGTTAGCGCAGCTTGGCGCGCTTCCTTGCCCGTTCGAGTTGGAAACGTCGGTATCCCTAAAGGAGGATGCCGTCATCACGCGTTGAAGTTGACAACCTATGCGGAAGTTTGAAGATTGCACCACCCGTAAGCGGGCAACATTCGAAGGATCATTGTCGATGCGTGCGACCACCGTAATTGCGCTCTTCCTCACCTGCCTGTCCGGTGTTTTCACGACCGTATCGGCGGCGGAAACCCGACGCGACACCGTCATCACCCAGGACGGCGACTATTACGGCTTCGACCTGCGCACCGAACAAAACGTATCGCTGGACGAATGCCGGCAGGCCTGCGTCGGCGACACCGCCTGCAGGGCCTTCACCTACAATCCCAAGGTGCAGTGGTGCTTCCTGAAGTCCGACTTCAACCAGTTGAACCCGTTCCCGGGCGCGATCGCCGGAAAGATCGTCGAAACCACCATCGAGGATGATATCGGCGCGCCGCCACGCCTCTCCTTCCTGTCCGCCGGACTGCTCGACGACGCCCGCACCATGCGCCACGACCTTGCCGTGGCCGAGGACCAGCAGGGCTTTGGCGTCAACGATCTGCTGACGGCCGCGGGAAGCGCACTGGCTGCCGGCAATGTCGACCAGGCGATTGCATCCTTCCGCGGCGCGCTCGCGCTTGCGCCCGACGACGCCGACCTCTGGCTGGAGCTGGCAAGCGCCGCCAACCGCGTCGAAGGCAACAGCGACATGGCAACGGAAGCGGCAAAAGCCGCCATCAACGGCTACCAGCTGACACGCACCGCCGACAGCCGCGCCTATGCCCTGTCGCTGCTCGCCCGCGCCCTGCAGAATTCCGAGAGTTTCCGTGCCGCCCTCGATGCCTACAAGGCGAGCCTTGCGCTTGTTCCGGCCAAGACCGTCGAGGCCGCCTATCTCGATCTCAAGGCACGCCAGGGCTTCCGCGTCGTCGACCATCGCGTCGATGCCGACAGTGCCAGCCCGCGCGCCTGCGTGCAATTCTCCGAACCGCTGCTGAAGAAAGGCGCCGATTATGCGTCCTTCGTCACCCTCGACGGCAAGGCGCCGGGCGCAGTCGAGGCGAAGGACAACCAGATCTGTGTCGAGGGACTGGCGCACGGCCAGCGTTACAAGCTGGCATTGCGCGCCGGCCTTCCGTCCTCGGTCGAGGAAGCTCTCGAAGCCCCGGTCAGCCTCGACCTCTATGTCAAGGACCGCGCCGCCACGGTGCGATTTACCGGCGACAGCTTCGTGCTGCCGTCTGCGGTGCGTCGCGGCATCCCGCTGGTCTCGGTCAACACCGAGAGCGCCGACCTGAAGCTCTATCGCGTCGGCGACCGCAGCATCGCATCCCTGCTCGCCAGTTCGCAGTTCCTCACCCAGCTCGACGGCTACAATGCCGAGCGCATCGAGAATGAAAGCGGCGAGCTCGTCTGGCAGGGCAGCATCGATATAAAGCCGGATCTCAACCGCGAGGTGGTGACCAGCTTCCCCGTTGACGAGGCACTGCCCGAGCGCAAACCCGGCGTCTATGTGCTGACCGCGGCTGCGCGCAATGGCCAGAGCCAGTATTGGGAGGCGAAGGCGACCCAGTGGTTCGTCGTCTCGGACATCGGCATTTCCACCTATGCAGGCACTGACGGCCTCCATGTCTTCACCCGCTCGCTGGCGAGCGCCAAGCCGGTCGCGGGAGTGGCGCTGCAGCTTGTTGCCAGGAACAACGAAGTTCTCGGCACGGCGACCACCGACGCCGATGGCCGCGCCACCTTCACCGCCGGACTGATACGCGGCACGGCCGGCCAGGTGCCCGCCGTCATCACCGCCAGCACCGACGACAGCGACTTCGTCTTCCTCGACATGACCCGCGCCGGATTCGACCTGTCCGATCGCGGCGTTACCGGCCGCGCCGCACCCGGCGCCATCGACATCCTCGCCTGGACCGAGCGCGGCATCTACCGCGCCGGCGAGACGGTGCACGCCTCCGCGCTCTCCCGCGACGTCAATGGCGACGCGATCGACAACCTGCCGCTGACCTTCGTCTTCACCCGGCCGGACGGCGTCGAGGATCGCCGCATGGTCAGCGAAGGCGGCAGGCTCGGCGGCCACATGCTCGACCTAAGGCTGCAGCCGAACGCCATGCGCGGCACCTGGACGATGCAGATCTTCACCGATCCGAAAGGCACGGCCATCGCCGACAAGCAGTTCCTGGTCGACGATTTCGTGCCCGATCGCATCGAGTTCGACCTGACCAGCGCGACCGCGCAGATGCAACCTGACGTGGCGGCGAGGATCGACGTCGATGGACGTTTCCTCTACGGCGCACCAGCCGCGGGCCTCACCCTCGAAGGCGAGGTCACCGTCAAGCCGACCCGCGAGAACGCCGCCTTCCCCGGCTACGTCTTCGGCCTTGCCGACGAGGAAGCAAGCGAGGACAGCCGCTTTGCGCTCGACCAGCTCGCGCCGCTCGATGCCGATGGCAAATCGAGCTTCGAGTTCTCGCTGAACGAACTGCCCTCCACGACCCAGTTGTTGACTGCCAATGTCACCCTGCGCATGCGCGAGGCCGGCGGCCGCGCCGTCGAACGTACGCTCGCACTGCCGGTCGAACCGCAGGGACCGATGATCGCCATCAAGCCGGAATTCCAAGGTGCGCTTGGCGAGAATTCCGTCGCCCGCTTCCATGTCGTCACCATCGGCAGCGACGGCCAGCGGCTTGCGATGCCGGGTCTCACATGGAAGCTGATTGCCGTCGAGCGCAACTATCAGTGGTATCGTGACGGTTCCTCCTGGCGTTATGAGCCGGTAACCTCCACGAAACAGGTTTCGACCGGCGAGATCGCCACGACGGCCGATGGCGCCGCCATCTCGGTACCGGTCGGCTGGGGCCGCTACCGCCTCGAGGTCGAGACCGGCGATCCCAGCGGCCCGGCGACCAGCGTCGAGTTCGATGCCGGCTGGTATGTCGCGGCGACCTCGACCGAAACCCCGGACGGGCTGGAAATCGCCCTCGACAAGGACAGCTATGCCGTCGGCGACACGGCGAAACTCAAGGTTTCACCGCGCTTTGCCGGTGAACTGATGGTGACGGTCGGAACCGAGACACTGGTGACGACGACCTCCGCCAGCCTTCCGGCGGAAGGCGGCGAGATCGCGCTTCCCGTCACGGCCGACTGGGGCGCCGGCGCCTATGTCACTGCAACCCTTTACCGGCCGGGCGACGCCAAGGAAAGCCGCATGCCGGCGCGCGCCATCGGCATCAAGTGGCTGGCCGTCGATCCTGGTGACCGCAAGCTCGCCGTCAGCCTCGATGCCCCCGACCAGACCCTGCCCCGCCAGCCGCTCGACATTTCGCTGAAGGTGGACGGCGCCGGCGTCGGCGAGGACGCCTATGTCACGCTTGCCGCCGTCGACGTCGGCATCCTCAATCTCACCCGCTACCAGGCGCCCGACCCGGAAAGCTGGTATTTCGGCCAGCGCCGGCTGGGGCTCGAGATCCGCGACCTTTACGGCCGGCTGATCGACGGTTCGCTCGGCATTACCGGGCGGCTTCGCACCGGCGGCGATGGCGGCCAGATGCCGATCCAGGGCAGCCCACCGACGGAAAAGCTGGTCGCCTTCTTCTCCGGTCCGGTGAAACTCGATCAGGACGGCAACGCCACCGTCAGCTTCGACATCCCGCAGTTCAACGGCACGGCGCGGCTGATGGCGGTCGCCTGGACCAAATCGGGCGTCGGCCATGCGGCGAAGGACGTCGTCATCCGCGATCCGATCGTGGTCACGGCCAGCCTGCCGAAATTCCTCGCTCCCGGCGATGATGCCGAACTGCGCCTCGACATCGCCAACACCGACGCACCGGCAGGCGACTATCAGTTGCAGGTCACGACCAATGGCGTCGTGACGGTCGCGCAACCCGGTCCCGCACAAACGCTGCGGCTCGAAAAGGGTGGCAAGCATGCCCTCACCCTGCCGCTTTCCGGCGGCGAGCCGGCCCATGGCGTCGTCACGATCCGGCTTGCCAATGCCGCCGGCGACCAGTCGCTGGAGCAGGCGATCAACATCCCCGTCCGCCCGGCGGCCCTGCCGATGACACAACGCCAGATTGTTTCCATCGCGCCGCAGAGCAGCCTCACCGTCAATGCCGAGCTTCTCGCCGACAGCATGCTTGCCGGCGCAGCCGTCAGCGTCAATGTCACCCGCTCGCCTGCCTTCGACATTCCGGCGCTGCTGATGACGCTCGACCGCTACCCCTATGGCTGCACCGAGCAGACCACCAGCCGCGCCCTGCCGCTGCTCTATGTCGGTGAACTCGCGAAGCAAGCCGGCCTTGCCGACGATGCCCAGATCAATGGCCGCATCCAGGAAGCGATCTACCGGGTGCTCGCCAACCAGTCCTCTTCCGGCAGTTTCGGGCTGTGGAGCCCCGGTTCCGGCGATCTCTGGCTGGACGCCTATGTCAGCGACTTCCTGACCCGCGCCCGCGAGCAGAAGTTCGACGTGCCCGAGCAGGCGATGGTGCAAGCCATTGAAAACCTTCAGAATACCCTGAGCTACGAAACCAATGTGAAGGATCGCGGCAACGAGATCGCCTATGCGCTCTATGTGCTGGCCCGCAATCGCAAGGCGGCGATCAGCGACCTGCGCTACTATGCCGACACGATGCTCCACGACTTTCCGACGCCGCTTGCCAAGGCGCATATCGCCGCCGCACTCGCGCTTTATGGCGACGGCGACCGGTCGCAGGCGATATTTGCCGAAACCCTCGGCATGTCCACGGGCCTCGTCAAGGTCAGCCTTGCCCGTTCCGACTACGGTTCGTCGCTGCGCGACGATGCGGCCGTTCTGTCCCTTGCCGCAGAAAGCCGCCCCGTGCCGCCGATCATTCCGCAGCTTGCAGCGATCGTCGCCCGGGAATGGGACAGGACTACCTATACGAGTACGCAGGAACAGGCCTGGATGCTGCTGGCCGCCCGCGCCATTCAGGGGGGCGACGAGGACATGCGCCTCGAGGTCAACGGTGCAGCGCGCACCGGCGCCTATTCCGCGCAGATCAGCGGCGATGCGATCGTCGAGCATCCGGTGACGATCCGCAACCAGAGCCCAGATCCGGTTTCGGCGGTGGTGACGACCGTCGCCGCCCCCGCCCAGCCCTTGACCGCTGGAGGCGACGGCTTCGCCATCACCCGCGGCTACTACAACCTCGCCGGCGAGGAGGTGAACATCAGCCAGGCCCGGCAGAACGAACGCTATGTCGTGGTGCTGAACATCACCGAGGCCAATGACTGGCCGTCGCGGGTTCTGGTCACCGACCTGCTGCCGGCCGGCTTCGAGATCGACAATCCGAGCCTGGTCAACAGCGCCTCGCTCGCCAATTTCGACTGGATCGGCGAAGTCCAGCCGGCACATAGCGAGTTCCGCAACGACCGCTTTGTCGCCGCCTTCGATCGGGCGGCCGGCGACAATCGCGAAATCACCCTTGCCTATGTGGTTCGCGCCGTCACCCCGGGTTCCTATCAACACCCGGCTGCAAGCGTCGAAGACATGTACCGGCCGCAGCTTTCGGCACGCACCGCGACCGGCTGGATGGAGGTGCTGGCGGCACAATAGCCAGACCTGACGAGAGAATGCCCATGTCCATGCGGCGCAAATTGCTGATTGCCATTCCGGCCGGCCTGGTGCTGGCCGGCGCGGCGATTTTTGCGCTCGATGCCGCCGACCGCGCCTTTCCGCCACCGCTGGAAAAGGCCGGTGCGGTCTCGACCGAAGTCCTCGATGCCGATGGCCGGCTGCTTCGCGCCTTCGCCGCACCCGATGGCCGGTGGCGACTGAAGATCACGATCGCCGATGTCGATGCGCAACTGGTGCGCATGCTGGTTGCCTATGAGGACCAGCGTTTTTTCGCGCATGGCGGCATCGACCCGCTGGCGCTCGGGCGCGCCGCGCTGCAATTTGCCGGCAATGGCCGGATCGTATCCGGCGGCTCGACGCTGTCGATGCAGGTCGCGCGACTGATCGAACCGCGCGAGGGACGCTCGCTCGCCGCCAAGTTCCGCCAGCTTGTTCGCGCCGTGCAGATCGAGCGGCGGCTGAGCAAGGACGAGATCCTCAATCTCTATCTGACCCTTGCGCCCTATGGCGGCAATCTCGAGGGTGTCCGCGCCGCAAGCCTTGCCTGGTTCGGCAAGGAGCCGCGCCGCCTGACGGTCGGTGAAGCCGCCCTGCTCGTCGCCCTGCCGCAATTGCCGGAAAAGCGCCGCCCGGACCGTAATACCGCCGCTGCCGAGGCCGCGCGCGAAAGGGTGCTGGCGCGCGCCGCCGTCGCGAAGGTCATCGGCGAGGGCGAAGCCGCCCGCGCCGCGATGACCCCGGTGCCAACCGTGCGCCTGCAACTGCCGGCCCACGCCGCCCATCTTGCGGAAGCCGCCCGACGCAGGGATCGCGATGCCGGCATTCATCGCACCACCTTGAAGCTCGATGTCCAGAAGAGGCTCGAGACCGTAGCCCGCGAGGCGGCCGCCCGACTGGGCCCGAAGCTCTCCGTCGCCCTCGTCATGGCCGACGCCACCACCGGCGCCATCATCGGGGAAGTCGGCTCGGCGAACTATTTCGACGCCAGCCGCTCCGGCTGGATCGACATGACCCGCGTTACCCGCTCTCCCGGCTCGACGCTGAAACCGTTCATTTACGGCCTCGCCTTCGAGGAAGGGCTCGTCGCCCAGGAAACCATCATCGAGGACAAGCCCGCCGACTTCTTCGGCTATCGGCCGAAGAACTTCGACATGAGCTATCAGGGCGACGTCAGCATCCGCCAGGCGCTGCAACTGTCGCTGAACGTGCCGGCGGTGCGGCTGCTCGATGCGGTCGGCCCGACCCGGATGATGGTGCGCTTCCGCCGCGCCGACGTGCGTCCGAGCCTGCCCCCGAACGAGGCGCCGGGACTGGCAATCGCCCTTGGCGGGGTCGGCATCTCGCTGAAGGATCTGGTCCAGCTTTACGCAGGCCTTGCCAATCGCGGCCATGTCGTCCGGCTCGGCAATGGCATCGAGGGCGAGCACGGGCTCATCGACGGCGAACCGCTGCTTGCGCCCGGGCCCGTCTGGCAGGTTACCGATATCCTGTCCGCGGTGCTTCCGCCGCAGGGCAGCCGACGGCTGGGCATCGCCTTCAAGACCGGGACCAGCTATGGCTACCGCGATGCCTGGTCGGTCGGCTATGACGGTCGCCACGTCATCGGCGTCTGGGTCGGCCGGGCGGATAACGGCGCCATCCCCGGACTGTCTGGCTATACCGCCGCCGCGCCCATTCTGTTCGACGCCTTTGCCCGATCCGGGGTTGCGATCACGACCTTCGCCCCGCCGCCGCCCGGCACATTGCGTCTCGCTCAGCAAGAACTGCCGATTGGGCTGAGACGTTTCGCCCGCACCGAAAGCGGACTTCCCTCGGCGACTATCCGGGAGGCCGCGCCACAGATCGTCTATCCTCCCGAAGGCGCGCATATCGATCTCGGCGCCGCCAGCGGCGATGCAATCTCACCGTTGACGCTCAAGCTCCAGGGTGGCCGCGCGCCGTTCCGCTGGCTGGCGAACGGACGGCCGCTGCCCGAACTTTCCCGCCGCCGCACCAGCGAGTGGCAGCCGGACGGAGTCGGCTACTCGACGCTGACCGTGATCGACGCGGCCGGACGCGCTGCAAGCGTGCGGGTTTTCGTCGACTAGCGGCCGAACAATTGCCCGTCCCCCATGAATGCAGGGCGCGGCATCCGCCTGCCTCGGATAGCATTCCTCATCCGGGGAAAACGCCATGAACATCATCCTTCGCACCCTGCTGTCGACCGTCGTGTTCTCGGCTGTGCATTTCTTTTCCTACTGGATGCTGTTCCTGCAGATTGTTCCCGAGGACACGCCGCAACTCGCCTGGTCGCTGTCGCTGATATCGGGTTGCCTCGGCGCCGCCTTTACCTGGTGCAAGCTCGGCCATCGACCCCGCGGCATGGTCGCAGGCCTCGCCTGCCGTACCCTCACCTTTGGTTCCTTCGGACTGATCGCCGGATTTGTCGGTCTCCTGCTGCTTTCACCCGCCGCCGACTGCACGACGATGACCGGGATTGCATCGCTGGCCCGCTCGGCTTCCCTTTCGACTGCTAAGCCTTTCTCACTCCGTGGAAATTGCGCTCTGTCAAAGTGACGCAGGACGAAAATGCGTCACCGCCCGTGCTGGCATTCGCGGGCCTCCCCCACTATAACCGCCCGCAAACAGGAATTGCGGATGTTCACGCTTCAGCACGTCGCCAGTCACGAACAGGAAATCAAGAAGAGCCGGTTTGTGGCGATTGCCGCTTCGGTCGCCGACGAGCGCGCCGCCAAGGACTTCATTGCCGCCAATTCAGATCCGAACGCCAACCATAACTGCTGGGCCTGGCGCATCGGCCAGGCCTATCGCTTCAACGACGACGGCGAACCGAGCGGTACGGCCGGCAAGCCCATCCTTCAGGCGATCGACGGCCAGAAGCTCGATCACGTCGCCGTCGTCGTTACCCGCTGGTTCGGCGGCATCCTGCTTGGCAGTGGCGGACTGATCCGCGCCTATGGCGGCACGGCCGCGATCTGCCTGCGCGAAGCCGAGAAGAGCGAGGTCATCGAAACGGTGCGGACCAGCTTCGACGTCGATTTTTCCGACCTTGCTATCGTGAAGGCCAGGCTTTCCGCACTCGGCGTCATCTTCAGCGCCGAGGACTTTACCGCAACCGGCGCCAGCCTTACCGCCGACATCGCCCGGGAAAACGCTCAGACCGTCGCCGCCCTAGTCACCGACCTCACTCGCGGCAAATCGAAGGTCGCGCTCGACGACTAACCCGGAAATCACGCTTCAGACGATGCGCGGCGACCCAAGCGCCGCGAATGCCTAGTAGAGGAGTACAACATGCTGGCAAAAATGATCTACCACGTCCCGGTCTTCGGCTGGATGCTGCGCGAGGCCGCCCAGGGAAGCCAGACCGCCAAGGTGCTGTTCATCCTCAATTGCGCGCTCGCCTGGATCCTCGCCATCGCCACCTTCGGTTATCCGGCACTGATCCTGCCGGCACTCGCGATGGTTTTCGTCATCTTCGTTGCCCTCATCACCATCACCCGGGGCTGACGCGCGCCAGCCCCTTTTACCGGTGCCTCATCCACCCAGGGCTTTGATCATCGGGATGACCGAGAAGCGGCCGGCTTCGGCCTTGCGGGTGAGGTCGCGCAAGTAGCCGCCGGGCGAGCGGATATCGCTGGCCCGCTCAAGGATCGCGGCAATCACGATCGCGGCGGCGACATCGCCCATCGCCGCACGCGCCTTGTCCCAGGCATCGACCGAAACGCCCAGCGTCGAGCGGACCACGCCCGCCGCCTCGATGGCATCCCGCCAGGTGCGGACGCCGCCCTTCGCATAATCGGCGATCTGCGGGCAGGCGGTCAGAAACTGCTTAAGTCCGACACCAACCGATTTCACTTCCGGCGCGGGTTTGTCCACCGGCGTTGCCGAGCCCGCAGTATGTTGTTCCAAGCCGTTATATTCAGAAGTTAGATCTGTGTTTGAATTCTGAATATGACGCTCGAAATCGGCGTCATTGCCGCTCATTTCTTGCTCAGAAAGTCCGGAAAGATAGAGATCTTCCACTTCCTTGCGCAACTCGACCAGGCCATCGCGGCGAACTTCCAGCCGCTGGCGCTCCGTGTTGCGTCCGATCCGACCGGAAACGCTCGAGAAACGCTCGGCAAGCGCGAGCCAGTCGCCGCTGCGACGCTCCTCAAGCGCGGCTTCGATGATCTTCGAGATGTCGCGCAGATGAATAGTGATCTCGGCGCGAAGCTTCTGAACCGCCTTTATCTCGGCGCGCGCCGCATCGGCGGCGGCATGGATCTCGCTCGCGGCCAGCGCCAGCGGTGCAAGATCGAAGCCGAACGCGTCCTCCACCTGCCCCCGGTCGTCACGGCGGCAGAACCGCTTGCCGTTGGGGCTGTCGCGGCGGATCACCAGGCCGGTCTCGACCAGTTGCGCGATGTGACGGCGAATCGTCGCCGGCGCCATCCCGCGCGTGCGCAGCGACAGCTCGCCGTTCGAAGGGAAGACGATAATCGCATTGCTGCCATCCAGCACCCGGTCGGTGTGGAAGCTCACCAGCGCCTCGAGCACAGTGATCGTGCGGTCGGACAGGCCAAAGGCCTCACGCGCTTCGGTCAGTGCGCGGATGAGCTGCCATTTGTCGGCGGTGCCCGTGTCATTGCCGCCCTTGCCGTCCTTCAGCGCCTGCTGGCGCTTTTCGACCCGGGCCTGATGGGCAAAAATCTGCGCGCGCATAGGCGCGCCGCCAAATGGCGTCGTTGCCAGTCTCTCCATCGCTCCAGTTCCCCTGTCAACAGAGGCAAGCGGCCTTCAAAACGTCGGGAATTCAACCAATATCGCATCGTCCGCCTGTTCTGCCGTCAGCAGGAACAGGGCGTTTCAGCACTTCTGGTGGGTGAATTTGCGCCTCGCAAGAGAACGAAATTACCCTCGCCGGAGACAGCAAATGCCGCCGACTCTTGACTTTGGCCTCGGGAAGTGATTCTCTCGAATTGCTACATTGAAGAGGGCTTCCGAAATGGTGACGTTTTGGGGGCCTTTTTTCTTGCTCTCGCGTTTCCTTTCCGTTTCAGCTTTTCTGCTCATGCAGGCCGCGCCGGAAATCCCCTTCCCGGCAACGGCAATCCTTCGCTAGCGCGCCTTCCTGGCGGCAAACTCGGCATAGTGCTTCGCCAATAGCGCCGCAGCCTCATCGATGAACTCCGGATCGGTCCCGGCGACAAACTCGATTCGCGGCGTCCGTCCCTCGCGGCTGAGACGCGCAAACACCTTGCCGCTCCCATCCTTGAGTTCTTCCGGCTTCACCGGCTCCGGCTTGCTTCGCCGCGACAGCCGGTTGAACAGCATCTGGAAGCGCTGGTCGCTGTCGGCGCCGCGAAAGCGGGCGGAGGTGATCTCGTCGAGCGCCTTCGCCGTCGCCGCTTCCGAGCCGAACAGCCCGGCAAGCGACATCCAGCGGTCGCGACCGGCCTTTGGTGCAGGACCAATGGCGCGCACGATATGTTCGGGAACATTGTCGGCGACCTGCAGCAACCGCGACAACTCGCTCTTCTGCACCGCCAGCGCCTCGCCGATCAGCTTGCGATCGAAGCCGCGGGCAACCAGCGCCGCGGCAAAGATCGCGCGTTCGATGAAGGACAGGTTGCGGCGCTCGGCATTTTCCTTGCCTTGTGCGACGACGAGTTCGTCGTCGGAAAGCGGCCGGACGATCGCCTTGGCCTTGATGCCGAGCCGGGTGACGGCGCGCAGGCGACGATGGCCATAGGCGGTCTGGTAGCGCCCCTCCTCCGTCGGATGCGGGCGCACCAGGATCGGAACCTGCTGGCCGTTCTCGCGAATGCTGTCGACGAGCGTGAGGAAGTCTTCCTCCTCGGGGCCGTCGATTGCCAGCCGGTCTTCGACGAACGAAGTGTCGATCAGCGCCGGATCGAGCGACAGGATGCGCTCGCCATCGACCATCGCCTGCCGCAGCGCCCGGGCCTCTTCGGCCTCGCGGGTGATGGCCCCGAGCGACAGTCCCATCGCCTTGATCGCGCCGGATGCGGCGCGCGGCACGTCGTTGCCGGGCGTCGACGGCGCTGCCTTGGTTTCCGGCGCGCTGCCCGGCAGGATGGACGGCTTCGGCGAAGCGGCGGCATTCGCCGGCGTAGCTGCCGGCGCACTTGCCGCTGCCGGCGTCACCGGACCACCGGAGAAAAGCGCCTTCAGTTCGTTCTTGCGGTTACCGGCTACCATCTCTTACCGCCCCCATGCCGCATGAATGAGGTTCTCGATCTCGCCATTGACCGAATTCAGCGATTCCATCGCGCGGTCGTAGGTCGCGCGGGTAAAGTTCTCGCGCCCGACCTCGTAGAGCGTCTGCTTGGTCAGGCCGGCATCCGAAACCGCGGTCGACTTGACCATCGCCGACGTCAGCACCCGGTCGCCGAACAGCGAACGCATGAAGCCGACGATCTGGGTCTGCGGCCCGTCGTTCGGCTCGTAGCGGGTGACGAGATAACGCAGGAAATCGAAGTTGAGCTCGCCGCCGGCCTCGCGCACGACACCGAGCAGATCCGAGGTCATGAACAGGAACTGGCTCATCGAGGCGACGTCGAGCATCTGCGGATGCACGGTGACGATCACCGACGTCGAGGCACAGAGCGCCGACAGCGTGAGATAGCCGAGCTGCGGCGGGCAATCGAGCACGACGACGTCGTAGTCGTCCGCGACGGTGGCGAGTGCCGCCTGCACGCGCGCGAAGAACAGCGGGCCGGCATCGGTGCCGCTCTGCCGGGCGGTCAGCGCACGCGGCGTCGCATGCTCGAATTCCTGCAGTTCGAGATTGCCGGGCACGAGATCGAGCCCGTCGAAATAGGTCTTGCGGATGATGTCCTTGAGCGGCCGTGCCTCGCCGTCATAGCGGATGGCGCCATAGAGCGTATCGTTGCCCGTCAGGTCGAGTTCCGGCTGGTAGCCGAACAGGGCCGACAGCGACGCCTGCGGGTCGAGGTCGACTGCCAGCACGCGGTGGCCGGTCATGGCGAGATACTGCGCCAGATGCACCGACGAGGTGGTCTTGCCGGAGCCGCCCTTGAAGTTGGTCACCGAGATGACCTGCAGATGCTCGCCGCGGCTCGGATCCCGCCACTTCTGGTAGGTGCGGGCCTTGGCGACGTTGCCCTTGGCGAGCGCCTGGTCCGCCAGGTGGCGGCGCAGCGCATTGATGTCGTGGAGCGAGTAGTTGCGCCGTCCGCCGCTGCCGGTGTCGGGCTGCGGGCCTTCGCCGGCGAGCGAGAGCTGGCGCAGGTAGCCGTCGGAAACGCCGATCAGCTTCGCCGCCTCGCCCGAGGTGAAGCTGCGCAGGCTCTTGCGCGCGGTCGGTGCGAAAAGCCGTTCGCGCATCGCCTGCAACTGCTCGGAAAGCGCACGCGCATCTGCAGCAATTGCCTCGTCGGCGGGAAGCGTTGCGCCCCTCTGCTCCAAACCTGCCTCCATTCCTTCAAAGCCTGCGGCCGTCTGCGGCATGAATGCCATCGAAATTCACTCCAGATGCGGTTCGGGCGCCCCGAAACGGACTGCCCCCTTGCCTGCGTCTGCCGGCCTCATGCACCCGAAACGGGTCGTAAGCCGGCAAACACAATGTTCAGTGATTCTCTCGGGGAGTAAATACGCGAAACAAATACTCTAACAGGAACCTGCTTCAGTTACGCCGAATACGAAAATCATCACCAAATTCCGTTAGAAACTGGATGAAGGCGTGATTCGGGTCAAGCGCATTTTGGTTAATCTAGATTAACCATTCCGCAACCGTCAGTACCACCCTTCAGTCCCCTCCCTGAAAGAACGTCCGCTATCATGCAGCCGAACGCGCAAACGGGGACGGAAAAACCGCCCCCGCCTTGAAAATGCCGGAGAATCTCAAACGAACGTGCCCGCGGCGCGTTGACAGCTGTCAATCGCTTCGCGGCACCCGAGCTAGCCGAAAACCACGGCTGCCGCGAGGCGCCGACACGCCTCCGCCACGTCCTGCTCCCGCAACAATGCGCCGCCGACGAGGTAAATGACGTGGTCGCCGTAGGCGTCCCGCATTTCCGGCACGCGTGCGAAGGTCATGCCGCCGCCCGGCGCGGGCAGGATCGGCTTCAGGCCGCCGAGTTCGCTGGTACAGCCGTCGACGATCGACAGGCATTCGTCCCGCGAAAAACCGAAGCGCCCTCCGAAATTCGGATAGACGACGGCGTCAACGCCCATCAGACGTTGAAGTATGCCGAAGAAGAAGCGGTGCGAAAAGCCGGTGGTCGGCGTGATTACATTCGCACCGGAGAAGGTCGGATGCGAGACGATCGGCAAACCGAAGCCGGGATCGCCGGCAAGCGTGCGCGCGACGTCGAAACCGACGAGCGACGGCGCCAGCATCACGGCCCCGGCCCCCGCCTCCTTCGCCATATGTGCCCGCTCGAAGATCGCATTGGCCGGACCGGTGATATTGGGCACATAGGCGCTGCTCAAGCCGGTAAGCGCGTTGGCTTCGCCCACTGCCTCGACGCACGCCTTCAGCCGTTCGGCAAAGGGCGCCGTTTTCTGGTCGGCAAGTCCGTGGTCATCCTTGACGAGATGCATGCCGCCAAGAGCGAAGCGATGCGCAAGTGCTGCCAGATCCTTTGTCGAAAGTCCGACCGGCTTGATCGCCGACATCAGCAAGGGGCCGCTCGCCACCCCGGTGCGCTCACGCAAGCCGGGCGCACCGAAACGCGGACCGGGGCAGATCGTGCGGATCCCGTCCGATAATCTGATATCCTCGACACGGGTCGCCGTCTTGATCGAGGAATTGCCGAAGACGATGTTGAGGAACTGAAGGAAATCGCCGCCGACATCGTCTTCGCTGTAGGAGATGTCCGCGAGATAGCCGCCACGGCCGTCGGTATTCGCCCTGATATCCTCTACCCGGCCAAGGATCTCATCCTCGACATAGCCCGCCGGCACGATATCGCGGGGGATCTCGACCGTCTGCTCGACGGCAACGTCGAGCGCCTGGGCGCGCGCCTCGGCCTCATCGGCGGCACCCAGCCAGTAGGTGACCGAAAAGCGCTCCGCCATCAGAGCGCCTCCGCCTTCTGTGCCGAGTGGACGGTATCGAGGCGCACCGCCTCGAGCTCGGCATCGCCGATACCGAGATCGCGGCCGAGAAGTTCGCCAATCGCGCCGACGAGCGCACTAGCGTCGAGTCCGTACTTCTTCATCAGGTAAGGCTTCGAGGCACCATGGGCAAATGTGTCCTGCAGGCCGAGGCGACGCAGCCTGATGCCGAGGCCTTCTTCCGCCAGGATTTCCGCCACCAGCGAACCGAGGCCGCCGTTGATCGTATGGTTCTCGAGCGTGACGACACCCTTCTTTCCGCGCGCCGCCTTCACCAGCCCGTCACGATCAAAGGGCTTCAACGTCGACACGTGCACATGATGGACGCCGATGCCGCGATCCTTCAGCGGCGATGCGGCGCGCAGCGCCTCTTCGGTGCACACACCCGACGTGACCACGAGCACGTCGTCGCCCTCGCTCAGCGTGCGCAACTTGTTGAATTCGAACGGCGTCGAAAACAGCCGCGGCACCTCGCCGCGCAGGATGCGGACATAGACCGGCCCGTCGATGCCGTCGGCGACCTCGAGCACGGTTTCGACTTCGGTCGCATCACCGCATTCGAGCACGGTCATGTTGGGGATGGCACGCATCACCGCGATGTCCTCGATCGCCTGGTGGGTGATGCCGCCCGGCGTGGTGATGCCCGGCAGGAACCCCATCATCCTGACCTTGCGGTTGGAATAGGCGATCGAATTGACCAACTGGTCGTAGGGGCGGCGATAGAGAAACACCGAGAAGGTATGGATGAAGGGACGAAACCCCTGCATCGCCAGCCCGCCGGCAAAGGAGAGCATGTTCTGTTCGGCCATGCCGAGCGACAGGAACTGGTCGGGATGGCGATCGCGAAAGCCATCGACCTCGCAGGACGAGGTCAGGTCGGCGGAGAGGCACAGCACTTCCGGCCTTGCGGTGGCGAAGGCCTCGAAAGCCCGCGCATAGGGGCGGTTGACGATTTCGACCATGTTCATGCCCTCGCGATTTCGGCTTCGTCGACGCCAAGTTCGGCGGCGATGGCGGTCTGCATTTCCTGGCGCTCCTCGGCAGACTTGAAACGCACATAGTGCAGCCGGGGGAAACGCTTCCTGAGGAATTCCATGCCCTGGAAGGGCGAAGTGTTGGCGAGGATGACAAGCGGCTTGCCGGGCTCGGCGCTGTCGGCCGCCTTGCGGAAGGCATCGAGATCGTGCCCGTCGATCGAACGGCAGGTGACGCCAAAAGAGGAGACGCGAGCCGGAAGATCACCGAGGTCGAGCACCGACGACATCGCGCCGTCGCATTGCTGGCGGTTGACGTCGACGATGACGCGGATGTTGTCGATGCCGTGGTAGCTCATCGCCGCCAGGCATTCCCAGGTCTGGCCCTCCTGGAATTCGCCGTCGGACATGTAGACCCAGACCTTGCCCGGTTCGCCCTTGCGCTTGCGCGCCCAGGCAACGCCGGCCGCCATCGAAAGCCCCTGCGCCAGCGATCCGGTGGTCACTTCCATGCCCGGGCTATGCTCGGCGCCGATCATTTCGACGGAACCGCCGTCGACGTTGAAATGATCAAGCGCGTGTTCGTCCATGCGGCCGACCTCGATCAGCGCCGAATAGATGACGAGCGCGTAGTGGGCAGGCGAGATGATGAACCGGTCATACTCAGGCGCGAAGGGGCCGTGATAACCGGCGCCGGTGAAGGCATCCGGGTTGGTCGCCGAAGGAACGCCGGCAAACGGCAACGGCACCTTCGGCAGCGTCGGTTCGCCGAGCGTCAGCGCTTCGTTGTAGAGAAACGCCAGGCTCTCCGCCGCCGAACAGGCCTGGCTGAGATAGCCGCCGTCGTTGCGCATCGTGTGCACGAACACCCGCTTGCGGATGCCGGCTGCGATATCCGCCGTCGTCTGCTGGTTGGGAATGCTCATGTCTCAGCTCCGTTCCGGGAAGAGCGCCTTCAACCCCTCGGGCGAGGCTTCGGCAATGCCGCGTTCGGTGATCAATCCGGTGATCAGGCGTGCCGGCGTGACGTCGAAGGCGGGGTTTGCAGCCGGACTTCCCTCCGGCGAAATGCGCACGAGGGCAATCGAGCCGTCGGCTGCCCGTCCCTGGACGAAACTCACCTCGTTGCCGTCGCGTTCCTCGATCGGGATCTCCTTGACGCCATCATGCACCGTCCAGTCGATCGTCGGCGACGGCAGCGCAACATAGAAAGGAACGCCGTTGTCCCTGGCCGCGAGCGCCTTCAGGTAGGTACCGATCTTGTTGCAGACATCGCCATTGGCGGTGGTCCGGTCGGTGCCGACGATCACCATGTCGACCGCGCCATGCTGCATGAGATGCCCCCCGGCATTGTCGACGATCAGAGTGTGGGGCACACCGTGGCCGTTCAACTCCCAGGCGGTCAGCTGCGCTCCCTGGTTGCGCGGCCTGGTTTCGTCGACATAGACATGAACAGGAATTCCCTCCTCCGTCGCGAGATAGACCGGCGCGGTCGCGGTGCCGTAATCGACGGTCGCCAGCCATCCGGCATTGCAGTGGGTGAGAATGTTGACCGGCTCGCCCGGCTTCTTGCGCGCAGCAATCTCGCGAATCACCTTCAGGCCGTTCATGCCGATGCCGCGGTTGAGCTGGACATCCTCCTCGGCGATCTCGGCCGCGCGGACATAGGCCGCCGCCACGCGTTCGCCTATAGGAAGCTTGCGCAGGTATCCGCGCATCTCGTCGAGCGCCCAGCGCAAGTTGATCGCGGTCGGGCGCGTTTCGTGCAGCGTTTCCCATGTCGCATCGAGCGATGCATCGCTGGCATCGGACTGCATGGCAATGGCGACGCCATAAGCGGCGGTCACGCCGATCAGCGGCGCACCGCGAACCCACATGTCACGGATCGCAACAGCGACTTCCTCGACAGTCTTCAGCGTCACGATGCGAAATTCATGCGGCAGCCAGCGCTGGTCGATGATGTCTACGGACCGGCCGTCCTCATTCAGCCAGATGGTGTGATAGTGACGATCTCCGACTTTCAATAGACTGTCTCCTTTTCAAGCCTTTCGGCAAGCGCATTGACGTCGGCAATGCCATGAATTCGTTGCCGGTTGACGGCGAGATGGCGCCCGAGCTTGAGCGCCTTGGTTTCGCAGCGCGCCCTGACGTCGGTGTCCGCGATGCTTTCAAAATCGGCATTGTGGGCAAGACCGAGGATGCGGCGGTGCATTTCGACGCCGGCAAAACCCAGCATGTCGGTCCAGATGTTCTGCAGCACGGCATTCAGCGCCTGTTCGGAGCCGAGGCTGTCGCCGCGGTCCTCGAACAGCGAACGCTGGTAGAGAATGCCGTTGCGCTCGGTGCGCCAGAGCAGTGAAAACTCGGCGCGGAAGGTCTCCCAGATCTCGTCGACGACGCCGAGCAGATAGCTGCGCATCGTTTCGCGGCTGCCGGACTGTTCGTGGCCGCTCTGGGAGAAATAGCTCATCCAGAAATTGGCAAGCAGCATGCCGACATCGAAGGCCATCGGCCCGTAGAAGGCGAACTCCGGATCGATCACCCGGGTTTCCGCCGAAGTGACCATCACGGAGCCGGTGTGGAGGTCGCCATGCAGCAAGGTCTCGGCGTTCGCCGCAAATAAATGCTTCAACCGCTGCGCCTCGACTTTCAGGTCGCGGTCGGCGCGCAGTTCAGCAACCATGACGTCGAGCTGCGGCGACGTATGCCGGTTCATCTCCGCCTCGAAATAGGGATCGGAGAAAACCAGATTCTCGGTGATGTCGCAGAGCTCGACATTGTCGGCGAACATCGCCATGTCGGCCTTGCGCTGGCGGGTATCCATCGACAGATCGGAACCGCGAAACAGGGTGCGGGCGAGGAAAAGCCCGAGGTCGCGGCCGATCAGCGGCAACTGCTGCCCCTCGATCAGGGCACGACGCAGGATGACATGCGGCGACAGGAACTCCATGACGATGATCGCCTGCGCGCTGTCGAAATGAAAGATCTCCGGCACCATGCCCGGATGATGGACGGCCTGGCGCGTCAGCGCGTGATACTCGAAGAAGGAGCGCTTCAACGGCAGCGGCCAGCTTTCGCCGACCAGCCGCACATAGGGCAGCGCCTGCTTGACGATGGCGCTCCCCTTGTCGCCGTCGACGATGAAGACGAGATTGAGATTGCCGTCGCCGACCTCGCGCACCTTCCAGCGGCTGCTCTCCTCACCGATTCGAGCTTGCAGCGCCGGGTTGGCGCCGAGCCTTGCCGGCAGCGTAGCCACGTCCAATGCTTCAAAGACATGTGCGTCCATGGTTTCTCCTCCTTCCAACGCGAAGGGGTAGCCTCCAACCGCCTGCGCGCCTCCATGCTCCATTTGGTACGGCAGCATTCTGTCAAATGTCAATGGCCTTGACATTTGACGATCGCGCATCCTAACCTGCTGTCATTGGGAGGAATGAATGGACCAGCAAGCTGTGTTCCGTGTCGAGGGCGTGCGCAAATCGTTCGGGCCGATCCAGGTTCTGGGCGGCGTCGATCTCGACTTGCGCCCGGGCGCCGTGACCGTGCTCATGGGCGCGAACGGTGCGGGAAAATCGACCCTCGTGCGTATCATCAGCGGTGTCTACAGCCGCGATGCCGGCCGCATCACGCTGGCCGGAGAACCCTATGCGCCCGCCTCGCCCGCCGAAGCCATCCGCGCCGGTGTCGTCACCGTTCACCAGAACATCAACGACGGTGTGGTTGCCGATCTCGACGTCGCCACCAACCTGACGCTCGACCGGCTGAACGGACGCGGCGCCAAGCTGGTCTTCAATCCCCGCCGGGTGCGCCGCGAGGCACAGGCCGTTGCCGATCGCATGGGGCTTGCCATCGATCTTGCCGCCAATGTCGCCGACCTGTCGCTCGCCGACCGGCAGATGGTGGCGATTGCCCGCGCCATGGCGCATGAACCGAAGGTGCTCATCCTCGACGAACCGACGTCGTCGCTTTCGAGCGCCGAGGCAGACCGCCTCTTCGAGGTGGTGGAGCGGCTCCGCGCGCGCGGCGTCGCCATACTCTATATCTCGCATCGCATGTCCGACATCCGCCGGCTCGCCGATACCATCGTCAGCCTGCGCGACGGCCGCATCACCGGCGTTTTCGAAGGTCCGAACCTCGACTACGAAGGCGCGGTCAATGCCATGCTCGGCCAGAAGATCACCAGCGACGAAATCACCGTGCGGGACGCCGGCTCGCCTGTCTTCGCCGCCGAGAACCTCAAGATTGCCGAAGGTGCGCGGCCGTTTTCACTGAGCCTCGGCGACGGCGAAGTCGTCGTCATCACCGGGCTTGTCGGCGTCGGCAAGACGGCGCTTGCGGAAACGATTTTCGGCGCACGCGAACCGCTCGCCGGACGCATGACCCTCGACGGCAAGGCATACCGGCCGAAAACCACCCGCCAGGCGATCGAACGCGGCGTCTTTTTGGTCGCCAAAGATCGTGCCGAAAGCGGCATAGTCCCGGACTTCAACATTTACGAGAACATGAGCCTGCCGTTCCTCAGGCGGCTTTCGCGGTTCGGCATTTCCAACCGCCGGGCAGAACGCGCCGCAGCACGCGCGCAGATCGCCGCACTCGGCGTCGTTTGCCGGACGGAACGCGACGAGATGAACACGCTTTCCGGCGGCAACCAGCAGAAGGTCATGGTCGGCCGCTGGCTCAGCCAGGCCTCACGGCTGCTGATCCTGGACGAGCCTTTCCAGGGCGTCGACATTGCCGCGAGGCGCGACATTGCCGCGAAGCTACGCGCATCCGCCAATGGACGTGCGACCGTCGTCTTCCTGACCGAACTCGACGAAGCCTTCGAAATCGCCGACCGCATCCTGGTCATGTCGGAGCACACGCTCGTGGGCGAGCACCGCAATGCAGGCATCAACGTGGAGCGGCTGCTCTCGGAGATCGCCGGTCAACACGAAATGGTTATCTGAATGAGCACGGAACAGACAAAGTCCTCGACGCCGGCCCTCGCCCCCATGCAGCAGGCCGCTTCGCTTCGCGATCTTGCGATCAAGTACGGTTTTCTCGTCCTGCTGCTCGGCCTGATCCTCTATTTCAGCGTCGTCACCAGCGGCTTTGCCTCGCCGCAGAGCGCCGTCTTCATCCTGCAGTCGGTGGCGATCACCGGAATCCTCGCGCTTGGCGTTACCGCCACGCTTGTTGTCGGCGGCTTCGACCTGTCGATCGGCTCGGTCGCCACCACCGCGATGATGGCATCGTCCTATGTGATGGTGGTGATGGGCGGCGATGCCATGAGCGCGACGCTTGTGTGCCTCGCCATTGGCATCGTGGTCGGCCTCATCAACGGCGTGCTGATCGTCTACATGCGCGTGCCCGACCTGCTGGCAACACTCGGCATGATGTTCCTGCTCGTCGGCCTGCAGCGGATACCGACCGAGGGCCGCTCGATCGCCACCGGCATGACCATGCCCGACGGCACGGTCGCCGAAGGGGTCTTCAGCCCTGCCTTCCTGGCCCTTGGCCGCCACCGTTTCGACCTCGTCCTGCCGAACCTGCTGCCGGTATCGGTCGTGGTGCTGATCGTGCTGGCGATCGTCATCTGGTTCTTTCTCGAATACACCCGCTTCGGACGGATGATGTATGCGGTCGGTTCGAACGAGCGCGCCGCCGGTCTCGCCGGTGCCCCCGTCAATGCCTACAAGATCAGCGCCTACATGATCTCGGGCGTCTTCGCCTCGATCGGCGGCATCCTGCTCGCCGCCCGCCTCGGCCGTGGCGACATCGCCTCCGGCAACAATCTGCTGCTCGACTCCGTTGCGGCGGCGCTGATCGGTTTCGCGGTACTGGGCGCGGCCAAGCCGAACGCCTTCGGCACCGCTATCGGCGCGCTCTTCGTCGGCGTGCTGCTGCAGGGCCTGACGATGATGAACGCGCCCTATTACACCCAGGATTTCGTCAAGGGCGCAGTGCTTGTCGTCGCGCTCGTATTCACCTTTGCGCTCTCGAGGAGGGGCAAGCGCTGAGAGCTGGAGGGCTCGAGGCGGCAATGAACACAGAAGCAAAAATCCAAATGTGGAGGAGACATTTATGACGATTACCCGCAGAACCCTTGGCAAGCTGACGCTTGGCCTTCTCGGCGCGACCGCCTTCGGTACCGCCGCGCTCGCCGACAGCATGCCGGCCCCGTTCGACAAGCCTGCCGACGTCAAGATCGCACTGGTGCGCTATCTCTCGACCGGCGACTTCTTCCAGTCCTACCTTTCCGGCGTTGAATCCCAGGCAAAGGCGCTCGGCGTCGACCTGCGCGTGCTCGACAGCCGCCAGGATGCCGCCCTGCAGGCCGACATGGTCGACCAGGCAATCGCACTCGGCGTCAACGGCATCATCATCCAGCACGGCCTGACCGAATCGATGAAGGAGGCCGCCCAGCGTGCCGTCGATGCCGGCATCAAGGTCGTGGCCTTCGACGTCAACGTCGAAAACGAGAAGATCCCGCAGATCGAGCAGTCCGACCGCGACCTTGCCCGCCTCGCGCTCGAGCAGGCGATCAAGGACAACGGCGAAAGCTGGAAGGCCGGTTACGTCTATGTCGCCGGCATCGCACCGCTCGACCGTCGCGACGAGACCTGGAAGGAGTTCAAGGCCAAGTATCCGGGTATCAACGAAGCGGCGATGTTCGGCACCATGGACAATCCGATTGCCAATTCGGTCGCCAACCAGGCCCGCTCGGTCATTTCGGCCAATCCCGACATCACCGTGATGTTCGCGCCTTATGACGAGTTCGCCAAGGGCGTGAAGATTGCCGTCGACGAGGCCGGCCTGTCCTCGAACGTCAAGATCTACTCGGCCGACATCTCCACCTCCGACATCGCCGCGATGCGCGAACCGGGCAGTGCCTGGGCCGCAACCGCCGCTACCAATCCGGCCGTGGTCGGACAGGTCTCGGTGCGCGCGCTGGCGATGATGCTGGCTGGTGAGGACCCGGGCAAGAGCGTGATCGTGCCGCCGACGCTGATCACCCAGAAGGATCTGACCGACAACGACATCAAGAACATGGAAGAACTCGGCGCCAAGCTGCCGCAGTTCGCCCATGCCGATGTCGCCATGCCGGCATGGATGCCGAACCCGAACGCCAAGTAACCATTCCCAGCGAGAAACTGGGCGGTCTCCGGACCGCCCTTTTTTGTTGTCAGCGACCGTCCGTGTCCATCGTCCCGCTCGGCGGCCCGAAAAACCTATGCGCCCGGTTCAGTCCGCGATGAGGGTGAGAATGCGGTCATAAAGCTCGCGCGATACGCTGACGCCATTGTCTGCGCTTCGCTCGCGGGCGAGATACCGCCTCTCGGATGGCAGCCTCGCCCCCTGATTTTCGATCGCGGCAAAGAGCGCCTCCGCCGCCTCGTGATTGTTTTCGACGCTCTCACCGCCCAGCAGGGCGGGGTTGAACGCGATGACAAGTTCGCCGTGGCAAGGCGCGGCTTTGGCATCCTCATCGAATGCCATCGACTGCATGCTGGTCATGCCGCCGATCAGCGGTCCGGCCAGCAATTCCACCATCGTGGCAAGCGCAGAGCCCTTGTGCCCTCCGAACGTCAGCATCGCCCCGGATAATACAGCGCCCGGATCGGTAGTCGGCCTGCCGGCGCTGTCGATACCCCAGCCCGGCGGTATCGGCTTCCCCTCCCTGCGATGCAGGGCGATTTCGGCGCGTGCCGCGGCGCTTGTGGCGAAATCGAAGACGTAAGGCGCCCGATCCTTGCGCGGCCAGCCAAAGGCGATCGGATTGGTGCCAAGGACCGGACCGGAACCGCCCGCAGGTGCAACCCAACTGTGGCTCGGGTTCATCACCAGTGCCGCAATACCGTGGGCGGTGATGGCTTCGACTTCCGGCCAAAGCGCCGTCGAATGAAAGCAGTTGTTGATCGCCAGAATGGAAATGCCCAACACCTTGGCCTTGGCCACCAGAGGTTCCAGCCCGCGCTCGAAGGCGAGCAGCGAATAGCCGAAATCGGCGTCGATGCTTGTCACCGCAGCCGAAACATCCTTCGCCTGCGGGTCCGCGTTTTTGTTGAACCTGGGATGCCCCATGGTGTCCAGACAGCCGGGCAGCCGCTGGAGACCGTGCGAGTGGCACTCATCGCGTTCGGCGGCCGCCATGGCCCGGGCCAATGGTCGGGCCTGTGCATCGGACAGCCCATGCCGCGTCAGCACCTTCATCGAGAGATCGAATACCTCCTCGACCGAGAGGACGACCTCATCCCGCGCAACCCGCAAGCTCAACTCAACACCTCCGCCATCGGCAACAATGCGACAACGCATTGTTTACATTATATATACATATAGTATACATAATTGACGGTGCTGTCACGTCGATTTCGCCGTGCGGGAGCGCCAACGGGGCTGAGGGTTCGTGCGAGTTCGTTCTGGCGGCATCACCTCCCGGAACTTATGGCCCCGCCGTGATCGGCCCTTCCATCAGTACCACGGGAAATGCCAGGTCCGCGCCCATCGGAACTCTCCCGACATCGATCCGTGAGAGACCCATGCCCGCATAGAAGGCTTCCGCATTGAGGCTGGAGAAGACCTGGAAGCGCAATGCGCCCTGCTGCGCTGCGGACCGGCTGCATTCGTCGAAAATCAGCCGCCCGATGCCCTGTCGCGAGCGGGTCGGGTCGACGGCGAAATGACGCAGATGCGCCAGGCCTTCAACGATCCGCCCGGATCCGGGCTCGGCAAACGTCCATCCGCCGCATCCAACTACGAGGCCAGCGTCTTCCACGACAAAGAATGTACCGGATGTCAGCAGGTCGGGTTGCGCTTTTGTCATCAGCGGCAGGGCGACCGACAGGATGCTGTCGTCGTAAGCCGCCGCCATCGTCACCGGATAGGATCGGCCAAGCAGAGCTTCGACCTGAAGGGCGTCCCCGGCATTGCTTTGTCTGATTTCCATGCGACTGACCCCGTTCAGGTTGTCCTGCCCTGCCGGTCGGGCCGGAGCAGGATAGCTCCGCTCCGAACCCATAGCCAGGACGCCTATCGCATCGCCGCCGCGATATTGCCGCCATCGACGGTTGTGACATCAGCGGTGGTCCGTTCGGCAAGCGCGTGGTGCACGAAAGCGCGGGCGACGTCTTCCGCCGTGACCTCGAGGCCGAGCAGGTTGCCGCCCATGTAGTCGCTGACCGAAAGGCCGCGAGCGGCGGCGCGATTGGCGATCATCTCCTCGTTCAGCAGCCCCGAGCGGATACGGTCGGCATTGACGGCATTGACGCGGATGCGGTCGGCACCATGCTCCAGCGCATATTGGCGCGAGAGGAACAGCGTCGCCGCTTTCGGAAGTCCGTAGGCACCGAATTTCGCCCCCGGATTGACGGCTTGCTTGCTGGCATTGAACAGGAGCACGCCGCCGGTCCCCTGCTCCTTCATGATCCGCACGGCATTCTGCGCCACCGTCTGGTGGGCGAAGAAGTTGAGCTCGAAGCTCTTGCGCAGCAGCGCGTCGTCGAGGGTCGCGATCGCGCCTTCCCACGCCGCGCCGGCATTGGAAATGACGATATCGACGCCGCCAAAGGTTTCGACCGCCTTGTCGAAGGCCGCACGGACCGAGACCGGGTCGGTGACGTCGCAGCCGAGACCGATCGACTGGTTGCCGACGGCTTTCGCCTCGTCAGCCGCCTTGGCCGCGTCGAGATCGAGTACCACCACATGCGCGCCCTCGCCTGCAAACGCCTTGGCGATCGCGGCACCGATGGCGCCCGCACCACCGGTGACCAGCGCCACCTGTCCGGTAAACGGCTTGGCCTTGGCGCCCGCCAGTTTCGCCTGTTCCAGCGACCAGTATTCGAGGTCGAAGAGATCGGGGCGGCTCACCGGCTGGAAGCGGCCGACGGATTCGGCATCACGCGCCGCCTCGATCCACATCTCGCCGACGTCGGCGGCGATCTTCGCGTCCTTCAGCGTCCGGCCATGGCCGAACATGCCGAGCCCCGGCACCAGCGTCAGTCGCGGCATCGGATCGAGCATGATGCGCTTGACGTCGTCGCGGGCATCGTTGGTCCTGAAATATTCGGTGTAGTCGGCCGCGAAGGCGGCAACCCGCTCGTCGATCACCTTTCGGTAGTCCGCGAGCTTGCCCTGTTCCGGCGCGGTCAGCACCATGGGGCCGGTCTTGATGCGGATCGAAAGATCGGGCGTGGAGACACCGCGACGCGCCATGTCCTGAACCTCCGCCGCATTGACGAAGGCGAGGATCTCAGGCGACGTGCGGAATTCGCTGACCATCCGGTCATAGCGCCCTTCGCCCTTGTCGACCGCAACCGCACCGCGCAGCATCGCTGCGATTGCGGCCGGTGCTGCAAGCTTGTCCGGGAGCTTCGCCGGGGTGAAGGGATTGCGGCCGTGTTCGCGGACGTAGTCCTCGGCGACCGTCACATAGTGGATCATCCGGTCATAGGCCTGCTTCGCCGTATCGCCGAAGGTGAAGATGCCGTGTTTGTCGAGGATGAGACCGTCGACGGTCGGGTCGCGGTCGAATACCTCGGCGGCCGCCTTGGCGAGATCGAAGCCCGGCATGATGTAGGGCACGAAGCCCATCTTCGAACCGAACACTTCGCGGCTCCGCGCTTCGCTGTCCGCAAGATCGGCGATAGCGAGGATGGCGGTGGAATGGGTGTGGTCGACAAACTTGTGCGGGATAAAGGCGTGCAGCAGCGCCTCGACCGAAGGATTGGGCGACGCCGGATCGATCAGGTTGGCCCGCTGCAGCATCACCATGTCCTCATCCGACAGCTTTGCCAGTTTGCGCGCCTTCAGCAGTGGCTCGATCTTCACCGCCGGCAAGCCGGCCGGCTCTATGGTGCCCATGTCCCAGCCGCTGCCCTTGACGCAGAGCACATTCCAGGTGTCACCGACGAGGTCGCTGACGGTCGTCTTTACCGAGGTATTGCCGCCGCCATGCAGCACGAGGCGCGGCTCGCCGCCGAGAAGGCGCGTGGTGTAGGTCCTCAGCGCCAGATCGCGATTGATGCCCCTGGCGGCATAGGTCGCCACCATGGCCTCGGCATCGGAATCGCTCCACAGGTTCTCCATTGTCATTCCTCCCAATACAGACACTCCCGGCAAGTGCCGGGCGAAAAACTTGGTCCCGTTTCAAGCTTACTTCGCGCCAGCCTTCCCCTTGGCCCAGCGCGCCAGCAGCCGCTTCGCCATGGAGGTCGTGACCACCAGATGCGAGGCGAAGCCGCCCTTGATCGCCGCCACCAGCGGCTCGAACTTGCTGTCTTCCTGGACAACCATCATCCGCTTGCCGATCGCCCGGATGGAGCCGAGATCGGCGGAAATGCAGCGGCGGTTGTGGGCGCAATCCATCCATTGGCCGTCGGCATCGATCAGTTGCCCGGCGATCACCCCGGCAGCTCCGGCCTCGCCGAGCGCATGCATCTCCGACGCGGTCAGTGCGCCGCATAGGACGAGATGGCTGTCGTCCTCGATGCCCCCGACCGAGTAGAGCGCCAGGTCGCAGGTGGAAATCGTCGCCAGTTGCTCGCGAATAACCGGTTCGCAGCGCAATTCATCGGCCAGCCGTTCCGAACTCAGTACCAGCGGCGCGTAGAAGTTGATGCCTTGAGCGTTGAGGCGCCGGGCGATTTCGGTGGTGCACTGGTCAGGCCTGTAGGAATATGGCGCGCCGAGGTTGCCGCAGAGTTGGACCACGGTTACGCCCTGCAGGTCGGCAAACGGCATGACGTCGGCGATGTGATAGACCGTACGCCCCCAGGCCACGCCGACCCGGTCGCCCTTGTTGATCAGCTCGAGAAAAACCGAGGCCGCGACCACCGGCATTTCCGCCGCCGGGTCGAGCGCCTGGCGGTCCTCCGGCACGATCCACACTGCCTTCAGGCCGGTCGCATCCTCGAGCTCGCGCGCGAGCACGTCGTCGGTGAAAAGCTCGGTCGATGTGGTGATGGTGACGATGCCGGTCTCGCGGGCGCGGCGCAGATAGGTCGCGACCGAAGCACGCGAGATGTCGAGTTGCTTGGCCACTTCATCCTGGCGCATCCCGTGGGTGTAATAGAGCCAGGCGGCTTTGTGCATGATCTGGTCGGTGGCGCGGACGGGCATGGAAACTCATCGGACTGAATGGTTTTTTGACATTATTCATACGCGCTGACAAAAGTCAAACAAACCACGACCGGCTGCCACGCACGGCCCCGGAAACGCAGAAAACGGCGCTTCTCATGACGTTGAGGTCCGGCGAATCTTCCGGCCAACCGCTGGCTTATGCCTGCAATCGCCGCCTTTCAAGGACCGGGTTATTGCCCGGGCGAGAACGGCGAACTCCGGGCGCTATGCTGGTTCCATTGCCGCGACCACCACGTCATCCCGACATTTGTCACAAGATATGATTCGCACCCGCACCCGCGCGTCAATTACACTCGCCCGGGCAATGATGAGGTGGAGCAGGTCCGACCGGCGACCTCGAGGCGCCTCAGGCATTCGTCGGGTCTCTTTCATCAATCGCCCGAGATCGCGTTTTCTCTTTCCATTGCCGGCAACGACTGGATCGGAGCCTGAACTCTTTTTCAGGGAGCATTGCGATGAAGTCGGACTACAGCCGCTATGCAAAACTGAGCCCCTTCGAACTCAAGGATGAACTGATCAAGCTCGCCTCCGCCCGGCAGAACCGGACGATGCTGAATGCCGGGCGCGGCAATCCCAACTTCCTTGCGACCACACCCCGTCGCGCTTTCTTCCGCCTCGGCCTGTTCGCCGCAGCGGAATCGGAGCTCACCTATTCCTATCTCAAGACCGGGCTCGGCGGCCTGCCCGGCATCGACGGCATCGAAGGCCGCTTCGAACGCTTCACCAGCGACCATCGCGACATGGAGGGCGTGGCCTTCCTTTCACGGGCGGTCAGCTATGTCCGCGACCAGCTCGGGCTGTCGGCCTCGGGTTTCCTGCACGAAATGGTCGAGGGCATTCTCGGCTGTTATTATCCCGACCCGCCGCGGATGCTGAAGACAGCCGATGAAATCGCCAAACACTATATCGTCAAGGAGTTGATCGGCAGCTTCCAGCCGCCCTCCAGTCTCGACCTTTTCGCCACCGAGGGCGGCACGGCGGCGATCAGCTATGTCTTCAACAGCCTCAGGCAGAACGCGATCATCAGGAAGGGCGACAAGGTGGCGATCGGCGTCCCGGTTTTTGCCCCCTACATCGAAATCCCGGAACTGGACGAGTACGCCCTCGAGGAGGTGGAGATCCATGCAGAACCGGCGGCGGGGTGGCAGTATCCGGACGCAGAACTGGACAAGCTCAGGGACCCCGCCATCAAGGTGTTCTTCTGCGTCAATCCGAGCAATCCGCCTTCGGTAAAGCTCGACAGCCGCAGCCTCGCCAGGATCGGCGAGATCGTCGGCAACGACCGCCCCGACCTCATCATCCTGACGGACGATGTCTACGGCACCTTTGCCGACGGCTTCCGTTCGCTGTTCGCCACCTGCCCGAACAACACCATCCTCGTCTATTCCTACTCCAAGTATTTCGGCGCCACCGGATGGCGCCTCGGCGTCATCGCCCTCCACCAGGACAGCGTGCTCGACCGCAAGCTCGCGGAACTGCCTGAGAAGGCCAAGGTCGCGCTCGACCGCCGCTACGGCTGGCTGGCGCCGGATGTGCGGGCCCTGAAATTCATCGACCGCCTGGTGGCCGACAGCCGCACGGTTGCGCTCAATCACACCGCCGGGCTATCGACCCCGCAGCAGGTGCAACTCGTGCTGTTCTCGCTGTTCGCCCTGATGGACGAAAACGACGCCTACAAGCAGACGCTGACGACGATTATCCGCCGGCGCAAGGCCGCACTCTATCGTGAACTCGGCATTGCCCCGGAGCACGACGACAATTCCGTCGACTACTATACCCTGCTCGACCTGGAGAGCCTCTCGGAAAAACTCTATGGCGCGGAGTTCTCGAAATGGGTGACGAAGAAATTCAGCGCCGGCGACCTCCTGTTCCGGATAGCCGATGAAACCGGGATCGTGCTCCTGCCCGGAAGCGGCTTCGGCACCCTTGAGCCCGCCGGCCGCGCCTCGCTCGCCAATCTCAACGAGTACCAGTACGCCCAGATCGGGCGGGCGCTGCGCAACATGGCCGACGAGTTGTACCGGGAGTTCAAGAAGCGGTAAAAAAAGGGCCGCGCAGTGCAACTGCGCGGCCCTTCAACTGTTGTGCCTGGTCTCGGCGATCAGGCCGCGCGCGGCGATGCCCTGACTTCAGGCGCGTAGAAGCCGCCGAAGCGGTTGGCCAGGAACTTCTCAAGGCTGATTTCTTCCTGCCGGACGAAGCCCTTGGTCGGGATTTCGCCGGCGGCCAGCAGGTCGAGAACGGTGCAGATGCCGGCGGCCGTGGTGATCTGGATGGCGCTCAGCATGGCGCCGGCGATCTTGGCGCTGTAGACCTTGTTGGCATAGGTTTCCTGAATCAGACGGCCGTTGTTGTAGCCGCTGACGGTGACGAAGATCACCACCACGTCCTGCATCGTTGCCGGCAGGGCATTCTCGAAGATGTCCTTCAGGACTTCCCGGCGATGGCGCAGGCCGAGGTCGTTCAGCAGTGCCTTGATGATCGATACGTGGCCTGGATAGCGGATGGTACGGTAGTTGAGCGTGCGCACCTTGCCCTTGAGGGTTTCGCAAAGGGTGCCGAGGCCGCCCGAGGTGTTGAAAGCTTCGTAGGTGACGCCATCGAGCGAGAATTCCTCGCGTTCTTCGAGCGCCGGCACCTCGATCAGGTCGCCCTCGACGATCGCCTCGCAGGGCTGGATGTACTCGTTGATCAGGCCGTCAGTGCTCCAGGTCAGGTTGTAGTTCAGAGCGTTGGACGGGAACTGCGGCAGGGCGCCTACGCGCATGCGGATGCTATCGATCTTCTCGAAGCGCGAGGCCAGATCATTGGCGACGATCGAGATGAAGCCCGGGGCGAGCCCGCACTGCGGGATGAGGGCGACATTAGCCTTTTCGGCCAGCGCCTTCACCTTGCGGGTGGATTCGACGTCTTCGGTGAGGTCCATGTAGTGCACGTCCATCCGGGCGGCGGCTTCGGCGATGCGAATCGTCAGCTGGAACGGTGCGGCGCTCAGCACCGCGAACTTGCCAGCAAGCAGCTTTTCCAGATCGGCGCTGTCCTCGATGTTGACGACGGCGGTCGAAAGCGCCGGATGCGCCTCGATACGGTCGAGCTGCTCGCGCGAATGATCGGCGACGGTGACGCGGTAGTCGCCGCATTCCGTCAGCAGGCGCGCGATGGCCGAACCGATCTTACCTGCACCGATGACAACGATATCTTTCATGAAAAGCCCCTCTGCAATAACTGTTTGATGCATGCAAAATGCCGACAAGTTTTTACAATTAATAGCTTTGTTTTGCGCATTTTATAGGTACCATATCGGCATAACGACGATCGGAATTTGCACAATGACAATTACGGACAAGGACCGCCAGTTGCTGTCGCTGCTCGGCGAAAACGCCCGCATGCCGGTCGCCTCGCTGGCCCGCGAACTCGGCCTTTCACGCACCACCGTGCAGGCGCGGATCGAGCGGCTGGAGCGCGAAGGCGTCATCGCCGGCTACAGCGTCCGGCTCTCCGACGACTACGAGAGCGGGCTGGTGAAGGCGCATATCCTGATCACCATCATGCCTAAGTCGCTGACCCGGGTGACGGCTGAACTCTCGGCCATCCGCGAGGTGCGCACGCTGCACTCGATCAACGGTTCGTTCGACCTGATCGCCATCGTCGCCGCCGATTCGATTTCCGAACTCGACCGACTCATCGACCGGATCGGCGAACTCGAAGGGGTCGAGCGCACCCTGTCATCGATCATACTGTCGACGCGGATCTCGCGCTGAGGCGACGAAAAAAGGGCGGCCCGCCGAAACGGACCGCCCCGAAACCGCTCACGCGGGTCCTGCCCTGGGAGGGTAGTTTATTCGGCCGGCTGCAGGGCGGCCGGAACCGCGGCAGCGGGCTGCTGCGCCTGGCCGCCGAGAGTAGCGGCCAGCTGTTCCTTGTCCAGTTCGCCTTCCCAGCGGGCGACGACGATGGTCGCGACCGCATTGCCGACGAAATTGGTGAGCGCGCGGCATTCCGACATGAAGCGGTCGATGCCGAGGATCAGCGCCATGCCGGCGACCGGCACGGCCGGAACGACCGAAAGCGTCGCCGCAAGGGTGATGAAGCCGGCACCGGTGATACCGGCTGCACCCTTGGAACTCAGCATCGCCACGAGCAGAAGCAGGATCTGGTCGCCGAGCGACAGCGGGATGTCGGTCGCCTGTGCGATGAACAGCGCCGCCAGCGTCATGTAGATGTTGGTGCCATCAAGGTTGAAGGAATAGCCGGTCGGCACGACGAGGCCGACGACCGAGCGCTTGCAGCCGGCCTGCTCCATCTTGTTCATGAGGCCCGGCAGCGCCGCTTCCGAGGACGAGGTGCCGAGAACCAGCAGCAGTTCCTCCTTGATGTAGCGGATCAGCGCCATGATCGAGAAGCCGTTGTAGCGCGCAACCGCACCGAGCACGACGAAGACGAACAGCAGCGAGGTGATGTAGAAGGTACCGATCAGCATCGCGAGATTGGCGATGGAGCCGACCCCGTACTTGCCGATGGTGAAGGCCATTGCCCCGAATGCACCGATCGGCGCAGCCTTCATCAGGATGGCCACCAGCCGGAAGATCGGCGAGGTCAGCGCCTGCAGGAAGTCGACGACCGGCTCGCCCTTTTCGCCGACCAACGCGAGCGCGATGCCGAACAGGACCGAGATGAACAGCACCTGCAGGATGTCGCCTTCGGCGAATGCGCCGACGAGCGTCGTCGGGATGATGTTCATCAGGAAGGCGGTGATGCTCTGCTCGTGCGCCTTTGCGGTGTAGCTGGCGACCGCGTTCATGTCGAGCGAGGCCGGATCGATGTGCATGCCGGCGCCCGGCTGGACGACGTTAGCGACAATGAGGCCGATGACCAGCGCCAGGGTCGAGAATGTCAGGAAGTAGATCATCGCCTTGCCGGCGACGCGGCCGACCTTGGCGAGATCCGTCATGCCGGCAATGCCGGTGGCGACCGTCAGGAAGATCACGGGCGCGATGATCATCTTCACCAGCTTGATGAAGGCGTCGCCCAGCGGCTTCAGGTCCGTGCCGAGTTGAGGATAGAAATGTCCGAGGAGGATACCGGCGGCGATCGCTACCAGCACCTGGACGTAAAGGTGGCCGTAAAACGGCGTCTTGCCGCGAGGTGCGGCAGCTTGCTCAATGATCATGTGATCCTCCACGAAGCCCAGCCCGACATCCGTCGGCCTCCCGGGCCATGTTTTCCAAAGCTCTGACAGCGCGGCTGTCGGCGCAATGGTTTGCAATGGCCGTGCCAGTTTGGGGTGGAGGCATCATCCAATTGATATTACGTGGTTATTTTTTGCACCCCAGTCTCCCCGGATGAAGTTTGAGCGGTTTTCCGCACATTTTCACTGGAATTCCGTGTGGATATATGCACATTGCCGCGCATGTATCCACACTCAGCTACTGCCCTTGGTCTCGCCGCGGTTCGGCGCCGAATGCGTCGGGGCTGGCTTGCCTTCGCTGCCATTTCGCTCCTGCTTCTCTCCGCCGCGATGTTTTCTGCCGGCGAATATGCTGAGGGCCGTGCAATCGCCGCCGCGCAGGAGCGCGCCCTGAACGACGTCGGCATCAAGTCGGCGCTCCTGCGGGCGGTGCTGGAAAAGCAGCGCGCCGTTCCACTCGTCCTGTCCGGCGACACCGAACTGCAACGCACGCTCCTCACGAAGGACGCTGCCGCCCTCGACCATCTCAACCGCAAGCTCGAGGATCTCGCCACGCGTACCCGCGCCGCGGTGATCTATGTCGTCGGCACCGATGGCGTCGCGGTCGCCGCCAGCAACTGGCGCGAGCCGAAAAGCTTCGTCGGCAACAACTTCGGCTTTCGCGACTATTTCCGCCTCGGGATGAAGGACGGCCGCGCCGAGCATTTCGGCATGGGCAATGTCAGTCATCTCCCGGGCCTCTACATCTCGCGCCGCGTCGACGGCCCCGACGGTCCGCTTGGCGTGGTCGTCGCCAAGCTGCAGTTCGACGACGTCGAAGCCGACTGGAACGCGTCCGGCAGCCCCGCCTTCGTGATCGACCAGCGCGGGGTCGTCCTGATCACCAGCCAGCCGGCCTGGCGTTTCATGACCACCGACCCCATCCCTGAAGACCGCCTCACCGCGCTTCGCGAAAGCCTGCAGTTCGGCGACGCACCCCTGCTGCCGCTGCCGTTCGAACCTCGCGAAACCTCGGAAAACGGCAATTCGGTCCTTCGCGTCGCTCTCTCCGGTCGCCCCGCAGACTATCTCAGGGTCGAGACCGCGGTTCCGACGACGACCTGGCGGATCGATCAACTGACGCCCGTCACCGCGCCAATCCTGGCCGCGAAGGTGGAAATGCGGCTGATCGCACTAGCCGTCCTCGTGCCGCTGCTGGCGCTGTTCGGCTTCCTGCTGCGCCGCCGCCAGCTGGTCGAACTCAACTCGCTCCACGAACAGATCGAGCGCGAGGAACTGGAGATCCGCGTCCTTGAACGCACCCGCGACCTCCGCTTCGCCCGTGACCAGTTGCAGAACGAAATCGCCGATCACCGCCAGACTGCCGAAAAGCTGCAGATCGTCCAGGAGGAACTGGTGCAGGCCAACCGCCTGTCGATCCTCGGCCAGGTGGCAGCCGGCGTTGCGCACGAGATCAACCAGCCGGTCGCCACAATCAGGGCCTATGCCGACAATGCCCGGACCTTCATCGAGCGCGGCAAGCCCGAAACCGCTTCCGAGAACATGGCAACCATCGCAGCCCTGACCGAGCGTATCGGTACGATCACCGAGGAGCTTCGAAGCTTTGCCCGCAAGGGCCGGCTGCAGACCGGCCCCACCGACATGAGGGGCGTCATCGAAGGGGCCGTCATGCTGTTGCGCAGCCGCTTCTCCGGCCGCATGGATTGCATCGACATCACGCTTCCAGCGGACGGGCTCAAGGTGCTCGGCAACCGCATCCGCCTCGAGCAGGTGCTGATCAATCTGCTGCAGAATGCACTCGAAGCGCTCGGAAACCGTTCCGACGGGCGGATCGCGGTCAAGTGCGTCGAGGCGGCAAACGGCGAGGTTCTGCTGTCGGTCGCCGACAATGGCCCCGGCATCGCGCCGGAGGTTCGCGAGCAATTGTTCACGCCCTTCAACACATCGAAGGAAACCGGGCTCGGCCTCGGACTGGCGATTTCCAAGGAGATCGTCATCGACTATGGCGGCCATGTCGATGTCGACACCGGTCCGGCGGGCACCACTTTCACCATCCACCTGAAGAAGGCCTGACGCGCGATGACCGACAACGCACCCGTGTTCCTGATCGACGACGACCACGAACTGCGCAAGGCGATGCAACAGACCCTCGAGCTCGCGGGCTTCGCAGTCACCGCATTTCCCGCCGCCCCGGCAGCGCTGCAACAGCTCTCGGCGGATTTTCCCGGTATCGTCATCAGCGATATCCGCATGCCGGGAATGGACGGGCTAGAGCTTTTCCGCCGGCTATCGCAGATCGATGCCGAACTGCCTGCGATCCTCATTACCGGTCACGGCGATATCCCGATGGCGGTGCAGGCAATCCAGCAAGGCGCCTATGACTTCATCTCCAAGCCCTTCGCTGCCGACAGGCTGGTGCAGAGCGCCCGCCGCGCCTGTGAACTGCGCCGCCTCGTCATGGAAAACCGCCGGCTGCGGCTTGCTGCGGAGGCCGCCGACGACGGCCTGCCGCTGATCGGCCAGACCCCGGTGATGGAGCGGCTGCGCCGGACGCTGCGCCACATCGCCGACACCGATGTCGACGTCCTTGTCGCCGGCGAGACCGGTAGCGGCAAGGAAGTGGTCGCGACCCTGCTCCACCGCTGGAGCCGCCGCCGCGACGGCAATTTCGTTGCCTTGAACTGCGGAGCGCTTCCGGAAACCGTGATTGAAAGCGAGCTCTTCGGCCATGAGGCCGGCGCCTTTACGGGCGCGCTCAAGAAGCGCATCGGCCGCATCGAACATGCGAGCGGCGGCACGCTGTTTCTCGACGAGATCGAGGCCATGCCGCCGGCGACGCAGGTGAAGATGCTCCGCGTGCTGGAAGCGCGCGAGATCACCCCGCTCGGCATCAACGAGACCCGTTCCGTCGATATCCGCGTGGTGGCGGCCGCGAAGATCGATCTCGGCGATCCCGGCCAGCGCGGCGAGTTTCGCGAGGATCTCTACTATCGTCTCAACGTGGTGACGCTGTCTATCCCGCCGCTGCGCGAGCGTCGCGACGATATCCCGCTGCTGTTCGCGCACTTCCTCAAGAAAGCGGCAGACCGCTTCGAGCGCGAGGTTCCCAAGCTGACGGCCGGGGTGGAGCGCCATCTGCTGAGCCACAACTGGCCCGGCAATGTCCGCGAGCTCTCCCATTTCGCCGAACGTTGCGCCCTCGGCGTGGAGGAAGGACCCGAGCCGGTGACGCCCCTCCCGGTCCCCACCCTCGGCTCCCTGCCGGAGCGGGTCGAGCAATACGAGGCCGACATCATCCGCGACACGCTCGCGGCCCATGGCGGCGAGGTGAAGGCGACGATCGAGGCGCTGGGCATCCCGCGCAAGACCTTCTACGACAAGCTCCAGCGCCACGGCATCAGCCGCAGCGATTTCGTCGATCCGGGCAATCGCTGACAGGCCGGCTGTCACTTCGCCGGAGATTCGGGCTTCGGCGGCAGCATGCTGGCGAGTTCGATCGGGAACGGGAAGATGATCGTCGAATTCCTTTCCCCGGCGATGACGTTCAGGGTGTTGAGATAGCGCAATTGCATCGCCTGCGGCTCACGGGCGAGGATCTCGGCCGCCTCGAGCAGTTTGGATGCGGCCTGCTGTTCGCCCTCTGCATTGATGACCTTGGCCCGCCGCTCGCGTTCGGCCTCGGCCTGCCGGGCGATGGCGCGGATCATCGACTCGTTGATGTCGACATGCTTGATCTCGACATTGGCCACCTTGATGCCCCAGGCGTCGGTCTGGAGATCGAGCATGCGCTGGATGTCCTCGTTCAGCCTGTCGCGTTCCGCCAGCATCTCGTCGAGGTCGTGCTTGCCGAGAACCGAGCGCAGCGTCGTCTGGGCGAGCTGGCTGGTCGCGGCCATGAAGTCCTCGACCTGGATCGTCGCCTTTTCCGGATCCATCACCCGGAAATAGATCACCGCGCTGACCCGCACCGACACGTTGTCATGGGAGATGACGTCCTGGCTCGGCACGTCGAGTACCCGGGTCCGGAGATCGACGCGAACCATCTGCTGGGCATAGGGAACAAGCAGGATCAGGCCCGGCCCCCTCACGCCCGCGAAACGCCCGAGGGTGAAGACCACGCCGCGTTCATACTCCCTGAGGATCCTGACTGCATAGCCAAGGATGACCAGCAGCAGGATGACCGCAACCAGCGCGGAGCCGAGACTTCCGATTGTGCTCATGTCGCTACTCCTCACCGCGCTGCCGAGGTGTGTTTTCGTTACTTGCGGGTTACATCGAGGGTGAGGCCGGTCCGGCCCTTCACCGATACTGCATCACCGGCATTCAGCGGCTCGTCGGACACCGCCTGCCAGCGTTCGCCATGGGCGATGACGAAACCCGATTTCCCCGACCAGCTGTCGACGGTGCCGGGAATGCCGATCATCTGCTCCGAGCCGGTGACGACCGCGCGCCGCCGGGTGGTGAGAGCAAGGCGCGCCACCAGCAGCCCGAAGATCAGGCTTGCCGCGACGATACCCGCCAATACCGACCACGACACCCGCATGCCGGAAGCATCGCCATTGAAGAGGATGGTGGCGCCGAGCGCCATCGAGATCGCGCTCGCCAGCGCCAGTACGCCAAAGGACGGCGAATGCACCTCGGCAACCAGCAGCCCGACGGCCAGCACGATCAGCCCGATACCGGCATAGTTCACCGGCAGCATCGCCAGGGCATAGAGACCGAGCAGCAGGCAGATGCCACCGACCGTTCCGGGGATGACCGCTCCCGGCGTCAGGAACTCGAAGATCAGTCCATAGATGCCGACCACCATCAGGATCAGCGCCACGTTGGGATCGGCGATCACCTGGAGCAGCCGCGTGCGCCAGTCCGGCTTGTATTCCTCGACCACCAGATTGAGGGTATCGAGTCTGCTGTCGCCGGAACCGAGCCGCACCGTTCGACCGTTGGCCTTGTTCATCAGATCGTTGACATCGTTGGCGGTGAAATCGACGACCTTCTGGCTGGCGGCCTCATTGGCCGAAAGGCTGGAGGCCTCGCGTACCGCCTTTTCCGCCCAGTCGGCATTGCGGCCACGCAGTTCGGCGAGCCCGCGGATATAGGCGACGGCGTCATTGACCACCTTCGCCTTCTCGGCGTCGGCCGGATAGGGCGGCGGCGCTCCTCCCGGCTCGGCGACCGGCTTGTCTTCCCCCGGTTTCTTTTCGCCACCCAGCCCGCCGCCGCCAAGCGCGATCGGGGTGGCGGCGCCGAGATTGGTTCCGGGCGCCATGGCCGCCACGTGACTGGCATAAAGGATATAGGTGCCGGCGCTCGCCGCTCGCGCCCCGCTCGGCGCCACAAAGGTCGCGACCGGAACCGGAGAGGCGAGGATGGCCCGGATGATCTCCCGCATGGAGGTATCGAGGCCGCCCGGCGTGTCCATCTGCAGGATCACCAGGCTGGCGCCGCGTTCATTGGCGCGTTGCAGGCCGCGGATCACATATTCCGCCGTCGCCGGGCTGACGGCGCCGTTCAGTTGCAGCACCAGAGCCACGCGTTCGGCGGCAAGCGTCGAAGTGCCAGTGAACGTCAGCGCCGAAAACAGCATGAACAGCAGGGCGAGGATTCGGGACATCAGCCATCAAATCCCTTGAGACTATTTCCTCCGGTCGAAAACCACCTCTTGCGAATATATGTCAGCACAGCCGAAAGGTAAGACAGCCTTTCGTCCGTCAGGCATCGCTCGCCAGGACCGCATCCACTTCGTCCTCGTCGTCGGCGCGCGCAACCGGCATGTCGCCCTGCGCAATTCCTTCACGGCCAAGCAGACCGGCATCTTCGAGCATTTCGATGTCGGGCAGGTCGCGCAGCGTGGCAAACCCGAAAGCTGCGAGAAATTCGGGCGTTGTCACGTAGGTATAGGGCGCACC
>JAEWPB010000150.1 GCA_023399465.1 Pseudomonadota bacterium | reverse complement strand
TCGTCAGCGGGGTCGTCGTCAGCTCCTGGGCGCTGGCGGCGGTCAGCTTGCCGTTGGCATCAAACTCGAGCGAATCCGTTGCCAGCGTCGTGACCGTCGGCGGGGCGGTGCTGTCATCGGAATAGGTGACCGTGACGTCCCACTCGTTGTCGGCGGTCTTTTCGTAGGTGAACTCGAGCAGGCGGGTATTGCCCTGGCTGTCGTAGGCGACCAGCGACGTAGACTTGGTGTAGCCCACCGCTTCGTTCGACGGCAGGTTGACGTCGAGCGCGCCGGAGGTCGAGCCGGTAGCCGAAAGCGAGGCGGACTGCAGGTTGATGGCAGACAGGCCGTCGAAGCCGTTGACGACGATGGTCGGGTCCTCGGTCGAGGAATATTCATAGCCCATCAGCGTGAAGCCGGCCGAGTTCATCATCGTGCCGTCGTCCATCACGGTGAAGGCGCCGGCGCGGGTCAGATACTCGACGCCGTCAGCTCCCTGCACGATGAAGAAGCCCGGGCCGTTGATCGCGAGATCGGTGGCCGAGGTGGTGTAGGTGAAGGTGCCCTGGGCCGAGATCGAGTAACGAACATCGGTGGTGACGCCACCCGAATTGTAGGCACCGCCGGTCGTCGGCAGGATCAGCGAGGAGAACTGGGTCGAAGCCTTCTTGTAGCCCGTCGTATTGGCGTTGGCGATGTTGTCAGCCACGGTGCTCAGGCGGTTGGCCTGTGCGTTCATGCCAGATACGCCGGTTCTCATGGTTCCGTAAAGGCTCATGGATAGTCCTCGTTGTGCGAATTTAACACTGAGAGTAGGTGACGGGCCTTGCGTGAAGCTGTCTGAGACGAGAATCTTTTTCGTCGTCTGCACGGGGCGCCCGAGGCCCGGGCCGCTGCGGCCCGGGACGTGATCGATCAGTTCCAGTCGATGCAGTAGCCAAGGAAGCGCTTGGAATCCACCGGATCGAAACCGAGCTTCTTGCGCAGCTTCTTGCGCAGCTTGCTGATGTGGCTTTCGACGACGTTTTCTTCGACTTCCTCGTCGAAAATCCCGTAGATGGCATTGAAGATCTGCGTCTTCGATACGCGGCGACCGCGATTGGCGACCAAGTATTCCAGAATGCGGCGCTCGCGGCGCGGCAGGGGGAACACGTCGCCATTGATCTCGGGATCGCGACCATCGGAAAAGACCCGGATCGGACCGATGTCGGTGTAGTTGGAAATCGCCTTCAGGCGGCGGCGGATGGCCGCGGCACGTGCCAGGATCTCGCGGGGATGGATCGGCTTGCGAACGACATCGTCGACGCCGCTGTCAAACAGCGCCAGCGTCAGTTCCAGCGACGGCTGGTCGCTGACCGCGATCACCGGAGCCAAAGAGCGATCGCGGATCGCGCGCGGCAGTTCCAGCGACTGCTGACCCTGGCCCAGGAGAAAGGCCTCCACGGCCGCGATGTCGGAATCGGCAGCCGTCTGCACCCATTCCTCGAACTCCGCCGGGTCGAAACCCGTGGAGGAAATGCCCTCGCGCCCAAACAGGGATGTATAGCCGTCCTTAACGAGCTCGCGCTCATCAACCACTACGATCATTCGTCCGCCTCCGAATCAGTTGTGGTGTTAATCGATGGCGAATGGGTACGAATCGAGGGATTCCGGCACAACTATCGGAACTGAGGGAGTTAAATTAATAATTGATTAAGATTTGACCGATGATTTGGACTAGATGTTGTGGCCACCCGCCGATCTCCACACTAATTTTTGGTGGAAAGGTTAACGAAGGGTTAACCCCGGCTTGCCAATCATTTTTTCAGCGCTTTGTCGCCACAATCGGCGAACACCCGGAATTTCAGGTATTGCAACCTTAGGTAAATCACTCGGCGCAGAAGGTCTTCGCGTTTGCGGTCCATCTGCCGTAGCCGGTCGCAACCAGATTCGAGATCACCCGGCAGACGTACTTCTTCTGCGCGGGATCATTGTGGGGCCCGGCATGATAGCGCGCGACCGCCATCGTCCAGGTCTCGTGCCGGTCATGCAGCCTGCGCAGGAAGCTCGCCGCATATTCGACATTGCGCCGCGGGTTCAGCATCTCTTGCGGCGAAGCGAAATTCTCGCCGTGGAAGTGGTGATTGATCTGCATGCAGCCCATGTCGATCAGCTTTGCCCCGCCCTGCCGCGCCGACTGGAAATGCTGGAGCGCATCCTTGGCCGACGTCGCGAAAACCGCCTTGCCCTCGATGTTGAGGGCATAGGGCGACAGCGAGCCTTTTCGCCCGGTTTCGGTCAGTCCAACGGAATACAGGATCCCTTCCGGGATCCCGTATTTGGCGGCTGCAGACTGGATTTCCCGTTCGCACAACCCTGCCGAAGCTGAGGCCTGATCAGATATACACGTGGCCAGGGCGAGCGCCGCCACCACCTGCATCAGCCTGATGTTCCGCGACCTTGTCATCTGCTGCCGTTTCCCCGTTGCGTCCACGCTCGCCATTGGCGTCACCGGCACGCCCACCCGACGAACCGTTGCCCTCTCCACCTTGCGATGCCTGCTGGCCAAAGGCCTGGCCCTGCGAACCGTTCTGGTTGCCCGTGTCCGCGCGCTCGGCACTTGCCAGCGCGATCGTTACCTGATCGACGGCAAAGCCCTGTGCCCGCAACGCCTCGACGATCTTGCGCTGGTCGTCCGCAAGCTGCTGATAAGCCGCCCGCGTCTCCACGGTCAGTTCCACCGTCAGCTCCTCGCCGCGCAGCCGCATCGTCGCGGTCACGAGGCCGAGCTCGATCGGATTCATCTGGATTTTCAGTGTATTGACGACCTTGCCTGTGCTGGTCCACGCCGCAGCATTGCTGAGCGCCGAACTCGGCTGCAGGGCCGCTTTCCACTCCGGATCGGAGGAGAGGTTGCTGACGACGGAGGCCGAGTTCGCGGCTGCCTCGAAGCCCAGGTAGCGGCGCGCCTCGAGGACGGTTACTGTCTCCGCCTGGCCCGTCCCGGCAGAACGGGCGGTCACTTCCGAGCGCTCGCCCCTGCCACCTGAAATTGTCATATCCATGGCCTGGCCACGACCATCGGAGCGAGAAAAGCGGAAGGTCCTGCTGCTATCGGCTGCAGTTTCGCCCGCGGCATCGTCGCCGGGAAGCAGGCTGTCACCGTCGCTCTTTTTTGCCAATTGATCGCGACTATCGGCACCATCTGCGCGAATTGTCGCAGGGTCGCGCCGCCCATCGGTGCGGCGATCGCCCTGTTGGCCGGCAACGGCGGCAGCGACATTGCCATCGAGCAGCGAGAGCACGTCGCTGACGTTCCCCTCACCCTTGCCGGCGGCGGTCTTTGCAGCTATGTCTGCGGCCTCTTCCCCGGCATTGCCTTCATCCGACTTGTCCGCAACCGATGCGCCATCGGCCTTGGCCGCCTTGCCCTTCCCCGGCTTTGCCGACAGTTCGGCCAGCGCGTCATTGCCCTCGTCCCGCTGCTCCAGCTTCCCCTGGATCGCCTCGGATGCTTCCTTGCCCTTGCCGTTTGCAACGGCCTGTCGCGGCTCGCGCCCGGCAAGCGCGTGTTCGTGCTGCCACGGGTCGCGCTTCATCTTCCGGCGCGCCGTATCGGCACCTTGTTCGTCGAGATTGCCGCTCTCCTGCCCGGGCTTGCTTGCTTGCTGCTTTCCGCCCTCCTGGCTGGAAAGCACGTCGGAGAAGCCGGCATTGCCACCTTCGCCACCTGAAGACTTCGCTGCGGCCCGAGATGACGATGCCGTATCCACTCCGGCCCCAAGGCCGACAACACCTGCGTCCATCATGGCAATACGCCTTCTTTTTCCAGTAATTTATCGATCTCGTCGAGCTTGCTTCTGCCGCTCGTCACGAAGGACTTGTGTTCCTCGCCCAAGGCGTCGGCATCTGCCACGGCAGGCTCCGCCTTGCCGTCATCCGCGACGTCCGGCGCAACAGCGGCCGGCAGTCCCGCAGTCGGATCCTGGTCCCCACCATCGGCACCGTCTGCAGCCAATGTGCTTGTGGGCAGAATGGCCGGATCGGGGGCGCGCAGGACTTCCTCGGCCACGAGCCGCGCCGCATTGCTGAGCGCGCGGTCGCGCGGGGTAAGAAGGTCATCGGGGTTTTCGATGATGTTCTTCATCGCCGCGCCGA
>JAEWPB010000156.1 GCA_023399465.1 Pseudomonadota bacterium | reverse complement strand
CCCGCTCCCGCTCCCGCTCCCGCTCCCGCTCCCGCTCCCGCTCCCGCTCCCGCTCCCGCTCCCGCTCCCGCTCCCGCTCCCGCTCCCGCTCCCGCTCCCAGCTCCCAGCTCCCAGCTCCCAGCTCCGGCGGTGCGGTGGCGGTTGACAGCTGTCAACGTCAGGGCAGCCCTTGCCAGCAGCTGCAGAACTGCGGCTCGTCAACTATCGCGCGGGTGGTCGCGGGCATCACAGCGCGCCGACAAGCGCCGGCGCTGCGGGTGGCGCAAGAGTGCCGGCGGCGCGGCAGAATGGTAAAAAAAGCCGGCAGGAGACGGGCAAAAAGCGGACGGAAGGTGCTGGGGGAACGACTGTTGACGGCGCCGGTTGACAGCTGTCAACGGGGCTCCGGGCCCACGTGACGAACGCGCGGGGTGCTTCCGAAGGACCGGAGCCTCGGCCGGAGTTGCGCGGCCGCGCGCCGGGTAATTGCGGGAGCGTGTGCCCGTGGCAATCCGGTAGCGTCTGCTGGAGGCGTCGCATCTGTTTCGCGCGAAAACCCGTTGGCCAATCGCGCCCCTCGGCATTGTCACATCCGGACTGGTTTCGCGAGGGTAGCCGCCACACCGCCCCGGGGCGGCGGTGCGCGGGGATGGGAGCATCCTGCCGGTTCGTGTCGTGTCGCGTGCCTCTGATGCAGTTGGGGATTTGCACTGTGGAACTGGCCGTGCCTTGAGCGCCAGCGGCCTTTGACCGAAACCGATCATGCGAGAATGTCAGTTGGCGCTGCGGTCCAGACCCGCCGCTAAAACCGGTGCTGTTCCGCCGCGCAGGGGGCGGGCTATCTCCAGCGAGGGGGTGAGCCGGCCTTTGGGGATCGGGCAAGTGGGTGCCGCCTGACCTTGCTGTCCCGGTTCCGGCCGCGGCAAGACAGTTGCCCTCGCCGAGCCCAGGTCGCTTCCCCGATGCACCCTCGCCTTCGCCAGGGCGATGGGGGTCAGTCTGCCGGCGGCTCGCCAGGATGCCGCGCGATGGCGGCGGGCAGGGGAGAGGCAGCGGGCGGATATGTCGGTCGGCGCGGACGCAGCGAGCGGCTGGAAAAAAGCTGCATGCGCTCGCGGGCGGAAAGCTCGCTGCGGATGCCGGCGGCCTGCGCGGTTTGCTTGACCAGTCGCGCGATGTGGCGATCGTTGAGGCGGGTGACATCGGCGGTGCGGCCCTGTCCGATCACCCGGCGGAACAGCGGGCCGCGGGTGATGCGGGCGAATTTCAGCCAGGTTTCGATTGCCGCGACCGGGCAGGCATGCTCCGCGGGACCGCGGGCGATGCGGGTCTCGTGCCACCCCTCCCGGGCGGCAAGCATCAGCCGCAGCCCGCGCGCATCGATCTCGATCCAGCCGGTACCGTCTGTGCTCTGGTCGCGGCCGCAATCGAGCCCGACGATATCGCAACGGCGCAGGCTGCCGGCGAAACCGAGCAGCAGAATGGCGCGATCGCGAAGGCCGCGAAGGGTGGCGCGGTCGAGGGTCTCGAGCATGGCGGCGATGTCGGCCGGCTGCAGCATCTGCTTCGGCCTTGCCAGCCGCGGCGGGCGGCGGCGCATGTCGGCAAGTGCCGTGGCAATCGGGCGCGCGTACCGGTCGAGGACAAGGCCGCGCTGGGCGCAGTTCCAGACCAGCGCCGAAAGGCGACGTTCGATGGTGGCGCGGCTCGCGGGCCGGCCGCTGGCATCGCTGCTGCCGTCGGCGAGCGCGGCGACGTAGCTGCCTATGGTGTCGGCCTGCGGCGGCAGGGCAGGAAGTTGATGGCGGCGGCACCAGGCGGAATAGTGCTTCCAGTCCGCGGCATAGGCGCGGCGGGTATTGGGCGACGATGGTCCGGACGGCGATGGGCTAGGCGACGTTGGTCCGGACGGCGAGGGGAGGCGTTCCGCTCGGCCGTCTCCTGCGGGCGAGCCTTCCTCGCCGTTCTCCTCGGGGAATGCTTGCATGGTCGCGGCTTCGTCCCGCTCGCCCGATGCCAGCGTGCGGGTCTGCGGGGAAGGTGCAGTATGGTCGTCGCTGCCGCTGTCCATGTGCCGATTTCTCCGACGCCTTTCTCGCTCCGGTGCTCGGCCGTCGCGCAAGCATTAACAAAACAGCCGACGGCAGGCAATGAACGGCAGGGCTGCGTCGAGGCTGGCGTCGCGATCAAGAAGATCGTCCAGTGAAAAAATGCGGGGGAGGGGCGCGATTAAGGAGGATTTAGGAGCTTTTGGCGATGATGTCCGGGTCGGCAATCGGGGATCCCTGCAGGATGTCCGATAATACTCAATTATCAGACATTATTGCGCCAAGACGACCGCGGCGCTTTTGCTTGTTTTTGGTACCAAAAGCGCCGGCAGATGATCGGGCCGGTGACCGCTCGAAGCAAACAACGGTCAGCCCTTCCGCTCAGGGAGCACGGCGATCCTGACTGCCTTCGTGGACGGCAACGCCTGATAAAGCCCGATCTGAAACAGCCCGTCGGTTCCGGGCGGTACTCCCATTGCTTCGGCAGCCCGCTTCACCCATCCCGGTCCGCCGGTACGTCGTGCTTCCCACCGATCGGGGGGCGGAGGGCGGCGTTCGAGCCAGGAACTGCGGAAAGGCCGGGACAGTCGCGGCCGCGCGTGGCATAAGGGCGCCGAAAAACGACACCCGGGTCCCCTCAGCACATGATTCGTATCGAGAACATCAGCAAGCAGAACAGCCACCGGCTGCTCTATATCGAAGCCTCCGCCGTCCTCAACAAGGGCGAGAAGATCGGCCTCGTCGGACCGAACGGCGCCGGCAAGACCACGCTCTTCCGCATGATCACCCAGGACGAGCAGCCGGATGAAGGTCAGGTGTCGGTCGAGAAGGGCGTGACCATCGGCTACTTCAACCAGGATGTCGGCGAGATGGACGGGCGCAGCGCCGTCGCCGAGGTGATGGAGGGAGCCGGTCCGGTGAGCGTCATCGCGGCGGAACTGCGCGAACTCGAGGCGGCGATGGTCGATCCCGAGCGCATGGACGAAATGGACGTGATCATCGAGCGCTATGGCGAGGTGCAGGCGCGCTACGAGGAACTCGACGGCTATGCGCTCGAGGGCCGCGCCCGCGAGGTGCTGGCCGGCCTGAGCTTCAGCGAGGAGATGATGGACGGCGATGTCGGCGCGCTTTCCGGCGGCTGGAAGATGCGCGTGGCGCTCGCCCGCATCCTGCTGATGCGCCCCGATGTCATGCTGCTCGACGAGCCGAGCAACCACCTCGATCTCGAAAGCCTGATCTGGCTCGAGGAGTTCTTGAAGGGCTATGAGGGCGCGCTGCTGATGACCTCGCACGACCGCGAGTTCATGAACCGCATCGTCAACAAGATCATCGAGATCGATGGCGGTGCGCTGACCACCTATTCCGGGGACTACGGCTTCTACGAGCAGCAGCGGGCGCAGAACGAGAAGCAGCAGCAGGCGCAGTTCGAGCGCCAGCAGGCGATGCTCGCCAAGGAGATCAAATTCATCGAGCGGTTCAAGGCGCGCGCCTCCCACGCAGCGCAGGTGCAGAGCCGGGTGAAGAAGCTGGACAAGATCGACCGGGTCGAGCCGCCGCGGCGCCGCCAGACGGTGGCTTTCGATTTCCTGCCGGCGCCGCGCTCGGGCGAAGACGTCATCAACCTGAAGAACGTCCACAAGAGCTATGGCAGCCGCCGCATCTATGAGGGGCTGGACTTCATGGTCCGGCGCAAGGAGCGCTGGTGCATCATGGGCATCAACGGCGCCGGCAAGTCGACGCTCCTTAAGCTGGTTGCCGGATCGACCGCGCCGGATGAAGGCAGCGTCACCATCGGCGCCAGCGTCAAGATGGGCTATTTCGCCCAGCATGCGATGGATCTGCTCGACGGCGACCTGACGATCCTGCAGTGGCTGGAAGAACGGTTCCCGAAGGCGGGGCAGGCGCCGCTTCGGGCGCTGTCGGGCTGCTTCGGCTTTTCCGGCGACGATGTCGAGAAGAAGTGCCGGGTCCTGTCGGGCGGCGAGAAGGCCCGTCTGGTGATGGCGGCGATGCTGTTCGATCCGCCGAACCTGCTGGTGCTCGACGAGCCGACCAACCACCTCGATCTCGACACCAAGGAGATGCTGATCCAGGCGCTGTCACAATATGAGGGCACGATGCTGTTCGTCTCGCACGACCGCCACTTCCTCGCAGCACTCTCCAACCGGGTGCTGGAACTGACGTCCGACGGCATCCACCAGTATGGCGGCGGTTATAGCGAATATGTCGAGCGCACCGGCCAGGAGGCGCCGGGCCTGCGCAGCTGAGGCAAGGCTGCCCCGGGAGAAGGGCGGCTGATCGGGATTTTTCCCGGGGCTCATCATCGAGTGATCGTCACCCGGGAAGCGTCACGGGCGCGGCGTCGGCGTGAGAACTGGCATCGCGGCAATTGCAAGCGGGAGCGTCGATCGCTAGGTTCGGCGCGACATCGGGCTTGCGGGGGAGCGTGTGAAGACAGGCGTACGTATTTGTGTTCTGGCGGCGTGCATCGCATCGCCGCCAGTCGTTGCCAGTGCCGAGTGGCAACCGGTGGAAAAGGTGGTGACCTATGCCATTTCAGGCAAGACCGGCCTCGAGCTCTATGCCTCGATCGGCGAGCGCGGCCCCACCGCCGGCATCGGGCGCGCCATCGCCCACACCAATTTCAAGCTGACCTGGACGCGCAAGTACGAGCCGCAGGGCAAGGCCTGCGTGCTGGTCACGGCACGACCGAAGCTCATCATCACCTACACGCTGCCGAAACCGGCCACCGCGCTGCCGCCGGCGACGCAGGCGTCCTGGCAGACGTTCATCGACGGGGTCATGCGCCACGAGCGGGTGCACGGCGACCTGATCGTGGACATGGTGAAGGCCATCGAAAAGGTGAGCGTCGGCCTGACGGTGGCCGACGATCCCAAGTGTCGCAAGATCAGGACGGAACTGACGGAACGTCTCGGCGAGCTGTCGCGCGCGCAACAGCAGAAAAGCCGCGAATTCGACAAGGTCGAGCTCGGCTCCGGCGGTAACGTCCACCAGCTGGTCCTCGGGCTGGTGAACAACGGGCACTGATGGCACGGCCGCGACGGGCCGTGCCTGGGAGGCCGGGTTCCAGTCAGGCAAAGGGTTCGGTCGGCCCCTTCGCCGGCTGGGTGAACCAGCGCGGTCCCTCGTCGCTCATGTAGATATGGTCCTCCAGCCGGATGCCGAAACGGTCGGGCACGACGATCATCGGCTCGTTGGAGAAGCACATTCCGGCGGCAAGCGGCGTGGTGTTGCCGCGCACGATATAGGGCTCCTCGTGGATTTCCAGCCCGAGGCCGTGACCGGCACGATGGGGAAGGCCGGGCAACCGGTAATCAGGACCGAGGCCGTGGCGGACAAGCACGGCGCGGGCCGCATCGTCGAGGCTCTGGCAGGGCGCGCCTATCCGCGCCGCGTCGAACACCGCCTGCTGTGCCTCGCGCTCGATCGCCCAGATGCGGGAAAATTCGGCGTCGCCCTCCTCGAGCATGTAGGTGCGGGTCAGGTCGGAATGATAGCCGTCGATGCGCGTTCCGGTATCGACCAGGATCGCCTGTCCCTTCTGCAGCACCTGCTCGCCATCGGCGCCGTGCGGCAGCGAGGTCGCGGTGCCGAAGGAGACGATGCAGAAGGTCGAGCCTTCCTCGCCCAGCGTGCGGTGTTGCTCGTCGATGTAGCGCACGACGTCGGAGGCCCGCACGCCCGGCGCCATCATGGCATGGGCGCGCCTGTGCACTTCCAGCGTCAGGTCCATGGCATACTGGATCAGCGCGATTTCAGCCGCCGACTTGCGCAGCCTGAGATCGCGGATGAGGCGGGCGCCATCGCCGAGGCGGTCCACGCCGAGGCTGCCGCCAAGCTGGTGATAGACGAAGAGCGGCAGGGCATCGTCGAGCGCGACCCGGCCGACGGGGCCGACGAGCGAGGCGACCAGCGCCGCCGGACTTTGCTCCTCCGCCCAGGTGGCAATGTCGCCCGGCAGGTGCGGCAGGGTCTCGACCCGGCTGCGTTCGAATTCGGGAACGACGTAGGTGAGGCCGTCCGCGGTCACGACCGCGCCGAGCAGGCGCTCGCTCTGATGCCAGACGAGTCCGGTGAAATAGTGAAGGCTTTCCGTCGATCCAAGCAGTACCGCGGCATAGCCGGCCGCCTCCATTGCCGTGCGCAAGCGCGCAAGACGGCTCTCGCGTTCGGCGTCGGAAATGGGGGCGGGGGGAAGGGGAAGAGACATGTCGGCTCCTGAAAGGGTTCGGGTCGTTCCGGCGCTAGGGCCGCCCGGGACGCACTGCAGATACATACGTCGGATGTAGGCAATTTGTCGACAACCCGGGTTCGACGGGCGTCACGGTCCCGAATAGTTGTTTCGCTAGCGAAAGGATGCCGTGGAAATGTCGTATTACCGGGGAAAGGTAGCGCCGTTCATAGCGATTCATATCACTCGTTGACATGAGTCAATCGTCCCGATCCGGCTTTTACTACGATCGCCGCTGTCGTCCTGTCGGGCGTTTCCGCGCGACGACGGATCGTTGACCATCGGTGACGATCGAAAGGAGAAAGTGATGAAAAAGACTCTGATTACCGCGATTTCGTCTGTTGTACTCGCTGTCGGTGGTGGGCAATTTGCCACTGCCGCAGACATGCCGGCGGCCACCTATGAGGCGCCGGCTCCAGCAGGCGCGAGCGACGGTGCCAAGATCGGCTATCTCGATTGCACTATCGACGGTGGCGTCGGCTATGTCTTCGGATCGGCCAAGACCATGAATTGCACCTTCCAGCCCACGATCGGGGAAAAGATCGCGGAGAACTATAGCGGCACGGTCCGCAAGGTCGGTGTCGACCTCGGCTTCACCACGGGAAGCCGGTTGATCTGGGCGGTATTCGCGCCGACGGCGGGCTACCACCAGGGTTCGCTGGGCGGCCTCTACCAGGGAGCGACCGCCGAGGCGACGGTCGGCATCGGCGTCGGCACCAATATCCTCTACGGCGGAACGTCCCGCTCCATCCACTTGCAACCGGTCAGCCTCACCGGTCAGGTCGGCCTCAATCTCGCCGCCACCGCAACTTCTGTCACTCTCGATGCGGTGAACTGATCACCGCGCTGCCGCCTCTTCCAGGGATGCGAAGAGGCGGCATCCGATGCCGGGTGGCCGATTTGCCCGCAGAAAATCAATCCTGACTGCGGCAGATTCCGAGCCGCGGCCGTTAGCGAACTCTGGGGCGTTGGCGATCCCGCTTATCTGAAACGGGGCCGGGCTTCATTGCCCGGTCCTCAGTACCCTGTCACTTGGTCGGTTTTACAAGGGAAACAACGCGAGGCTTGGACGGAGCATCGAGCCATTCGATCCACTTGTCCCGCTCTTCCAGCGTATCGAAGAACCGCCACAGCTTGTACTCTTCGTCAGTGGTCTCCAACATCTCGCCCAGGGAGACCAGTTCCAGTGGAAGCGTCACCTCGTTGCCGTCGAAGCGGACGAAATAGACCTCATCGGAAGCAAGCCGGATAACCTGTCCGGTGGCGTAAGTGCCGTCTAGATCGTCGACCGTGAAGTACATGCCGGTCAGAGTGTCGTGGGATTTGTCTTTCATCGGTTTCGAATGCCAGTCCTGAAAAATGCAAGGTCTGAGACGTTTGCCCAGATGCCGGCGAAAGGCAAGCTCCAAAAGGGGCGAATCGCCGCTGCCCAATGAAAGCGATCGAATGGGTTGCGATTAAGCACGATAGACGAAGAATCTGAGGCGACAGTCGACCCGAAGGCCAATACTCAAAAACGCACGGCGACAAAGATACGCGCCAAGGAAAGACGGGTAGCTTCGAGCCCCGGAATGTTACAATCTAACGCGATTTAGACAACCACCTTGTCATGCTGGTTGAAAAGTTGAACATTTGCATTGCGAGTTCCAAACCATTCTCGGATGAAGAGGCTCTTGAGGTTTCCATGGATTTCAAGAAGTAACTTGTCGCGATGCATAACCATTTTGTCAGATCGTAGGTGATCAGCACGACGCGTTTCTCATCTGCGAACGGCCCTATAATGGTGTTGGCTTCCGGCGAGATGAGAGACATGTCAGGGGTCACATGTGTGCCGTGCCCAGAGTAGAATTCATACGCTTCCTTGCGGTTTTCATTTTCGGAACCATCCAGGGCGTTCAACTCCTCTCTGATTTTGATAGGCTTGAAGTTTCGTTTTCGGTCCTTTTCGCTCGCTGTCCGCCATTCTGCAATTTTCTCCGGCTTACGGCGGAACAGATCTAGTAAGAAAGCTACCTCGATAAGATCCCGGATATGAGCGACGGCCTGCTGATAATAACCAGCCGCGGCGCATTTTCCGCAAGCTCCGGCATCATTGATCAGCCGCACAGCCAGGCGGAGGAGAGTTGTTTCGTCGTCTGAGGTGAACCCAGTTTCGTCAAGGTAACGTTTGAGTGTCATGACAGCAATGGTTGCCATCTCGAGGTTGGTTGTCGCAATTGGTGAACTGCGAATGTGTTTAAGATTTGCGGCTTCGACCGCGCTGTCATCGATTACCATGGTATCTCTACTGTTAATTTTGTCGTGTCAAAGCCCTTAGTCGGAGAAAGTTGCCATCAGACTCTTTAAGCTCGTAGGTGCCGCCGTTGCTGTTGAACCAAATGCACCTCAAAACTCCCTTCTCGGTCCCTTCCGAGGCAATTGTCATCGTTAGTCCCTCCGACTTCAGCTCAACTCTATCTCCGACCTCAAATTTGATTACGTCACTCCAAGGTTAGCCCATGCCCGTCCGCAAAAACGCCCGGCATGAACGGTTCGCCCAACCGGCTGCAAAGGGCATGTATGCAACCGAAACACACTCGCTTTCCGACTGCAAGGAGACCGGACCGCTTCATCGCGGTTGTCCCGCTCGGCACCATCGCCGGGAACGTCCGGGCGCGCCATCTTGTCCGGCGGTTGCCCGTCCAGATGGGCGGGGTCCATCTCCACCTTCTTTCCGCACTTCGACGCGCAATGCCGTCTTGCATTTTGCCCCTCGCGGGGCAACGTTGCGATACGGCATCAAAAATTGTACCTTGAACGCCTGTTCCGCCGGCTTGCCGGCGGCGATATCCGGCCCTGGCTTGCCGGGCTGCGCATGATGCAAGTTCAGAGTGCCTGAAGAGAAGATCCGAAAACGCCTGCAATCCCGACTGCGACCATCGCCGTGATATCGGCATGCCGGCCGGACGATTGAGGGAAGAGGGGCGGGTGTGGCTGTATCCGGGCTGCGTGCGATTTGCCTGTCGGGCCTGCTGCTGGTGTCTCCGGCGGCATGGGCGAAGGAATGCGTGGTGCTGCTGCACGGACTGTCACGCAGCGATTCCTCCTTCCTGCTGATGGAAGAGGCGTTGCGCAGTTTCGACTATGCCGTGGTCAACAGGAGCTATCCCTCGACCGATGCCCCGGTCGAGCAGCTGAAGCATCACATCGATGATCTGGTCGCCGAATGCGGTGATGCGGAAAAGCTGCATTTCGTCACGCATTCGCTTGGCGGCATCCTGGCAAGGGCGTGGCTCGCGAACAACCGGCCGTCCAATCTCGGCCGCGTCGTCATGCTCGGGCCACCGAACGGCGGCTCCGAAATCGTCGATAATTTCGCCGACCTGGCGCTCTACGAGGTGCTGACCGGTCCGGCCGGCATGCAGCTTGGAACCGGGGCTGCCGAATTGCCGAAACGGCTGGGACCGGCCGAATTCGAGGTCGGCATCATCGCCGGGAACGTCTCGATCAATCCTTTCCTGTCGGCCTTCTTCGATGGCCCCAACGACGGCAAGGTTTCGGTCGAAAGCACCAGGCTCGAAGGTATGGCCGACCACATCGTGCTGCCGACATCGCACACCTTCATGATGAACAATCCGCTGGTGATTGCCGAGACACTCCATTTCCTGCAGCACGGCAGCTTCGATCATGCCCTCACCCTGAAGGAACTTTTCCGTCGGGCTCTCGGCAGCGCGAAGAAGGATCAGTGACGGCGGGTGGCCGCATAGCGTCGGGGGAGAGGGGATGCGGAAGCGAAAAATTGCAATCATCGTTCTGCTGCTGCTGGTGGGCGGCGTCGTGGCTGTCTCGTTCTACCAGCCGCCGATGCGGCTGATGCCCGCACCCGCAGTTTTCCTGGATGGCGAGGGCAACATCTTCGGCGGGGAAACGCGCCTGACCGATCCCGACATCCGGCTGTTCTACGCAACCAACCGGCTGCCGGTCGGCCCCGCTTCGAACAGGGTCTATACCATTGCGCCTACCCGCGACCTGCATTTCGGCGAGGCGACGGTGCGCATCGGCGACGAGGCGACCACATGGGAGCGGATCTATGAATGGTCGACCATGGCCGGCGGCGACAACCGTCCCTTCCTGCGCCTCGTAAACATGAACGAGCAGGCCAAGCTCGAGCCGGGGAGTGCGCCGGGGCCCGAGCTCGAGGCCTGGTTCGCCGCGCTCGACGGGGCGATCCGGGCGAACCGCAGCCGGGACATCATCGTCTATGTCCACGGCGCCAACACCACGGTCGAGCGCGCAGCCGGGCAGGCGGCGCAACTGCTGCATTTCACCGGGCGCAATTCCACCGTCGTGCTGTTCGCCTGGCCGACGGCGGAAAATTTCCTGCGCTATTCCCGCGATATGGTGACGGCATTCGGGGCCGCGCCGCATCTCGCCCATCTCGTCAGCCTGCTGTCGCAGCACACGAGCGCGCAGAGCATCAGCGTGCTCACCTACAGCGCCGGCGCAACCGTCGGGAGCGACGCGCTCGCCCTCGTCGTCGAGGAGGGGCGCCAGCCCGGAGCCACGCCCGTTCGGCTCGGCGAGGTCTATCACGCCGCGCCGGATGCCGATTTCCGCACCTTCGTCAACGATTTGCACAAATACGCCGCCGAGGCCGAGCGGACCACGGTCTCGGTCAACCTGAACGACAGCGCACTGCGGCTGTCCCAGGTGATCAACCGTGCATCGCGCGCCGGACGCCCAGATATGCGGGAGCTGAACGAGGACGAGACGCGCTGGCTGCTCGATGCGACGCGGGCCTACGATCTCGACCTGGTGAAGGTCCGGCCGGAAAACATCCCCGGTCTTTCCCGGCACTCGCACACCTTCTGGTACGACGATCCCTGGGTCAGCAGTGATGTTCTGATCACGCTGCTCTTTCGCCTGCGGCCCTCCGATCGCGGCCTTGCCGACAATGTCGGCACCTCGGGATCGCACTACTGGACCTTCACCCCTGATTATCCGCAAAGGCTGTCGACGGTCGTCTCGACGCTTCGCAGCGAGCAGCGGGCCGCGGAGTAGGTGCGGGCTGGCGAACCGCATTTCCCGTGGGGATCAAGCGGAAAATTATTCGTTCCATTCTGGAAAAAATCATTCGCTGACGCGCGCCCTTAAAACCCGGTCGCCACTCGGCTAGGTCATCCCGGAAAAGAAGGAGACGCCGATGTCGAAGTTCCGCAACACCATCACCCTCACTGCAGATGCCGCGCTGGAAGCGCTGACGGCGGGCGTCGCCCATGCCAAGACGATGAACGTGCCGCAGTGCATTTTCGTCGTCGACCGCAGCGGCGAGACCCTCGCCAGCATCCGCATGGATGGCGCGAAGTATCTCAGCATGCACACGGCACGGTCCAAGGCGCGCACGGCCGCCTCGATCAATGCTGCAACCGGTGCGATGCCGCCCGAATTCGGCGTCGCCGCCGGGATCGCCTCGCAAGGCGGCGTCACCCATCTTCCGGGCGGCCTTCCCATCCGTTTTGACGGCGAGCTTGCCGGCGCGATCGGGGTCGGCTCGGGGACCGGCGACCAGGATTTCGAAGTCGCGCGTGCGGCGCTGAAGGCAATCGGCGCAGACGCCGTCTGAGTTTCTGACCGGCCGCCGCGACAGTCTCGCCGGCGGCCGGTCCTGCTTGCCATTGCGGGGCCGCGGTTGCTGTTTCGAACGCCTCCGGGCGCTGAGGGCGATGACCGGTTCCCGAACCTTCGATGCCCCCCTCCAGTCTTTGCTGGATTTTCCTCTGGAAACCGCCAATAAAGTCGCGGATGGGGGATGATTGGTTTGACTTTTGTCTTCCCGTATTTTCAAAGCGATGGTGGCTCCGATCGGAGAGCGGGGCCGCAGCAGGCCCAGACCGCATTCATTTTGAGGGGAGGATTTTCATGTACCGCAAATACTTGTTCGCAGCATCGACCGCATTTCTGACGGCCGTCAGCGGAGCGCATGCGCAGGAAACGATCAAGCTTGGCATGGTCGCCGAGCTTTCCGGGCCGGGGGCGCCCGCCGGCACGAACTGGCGCGACGGCATCAAGATCGCCGCCGAGGAGATCAACGCCGACGGCGGCATCCTCGGAAAGCAGATCGAAGTCGGCGAATACGACACCCAGACCGATCCGCAGGTTTCGCGCGCCATGGTCCAGAAGGCGATCGACGATGGCGCCTTCGCGATCCTCGGGACCATCTATTCGGGCTCGACGATGGTCAACATGCTGGTTGCCCAGCAGAACAGCATTCCCCAGTTCGTCGGTTCGGAAGCTCCGAGCATCGTCGAAAAGGGCAACCCCTTCGTCTTCCGCACCTCCTCGGGCGCGCAGAAGGGCGTTCCGGCGCTGACCAGCTACTTCACCGATACGCTGAAGGCAAAGAAGGTCGGCGTCGCCTGGCTCAATAACGAGTTCGGCAAGGGCGGCCACGATGTTTTTGTTGAGGAAATGAAGAAGGCCGGCATCGAGATTATCGTCGACGTCGCTTCCGAGCAGGCGCAGACCGACTATGCCGCCGACGTTGCCAAGCTCAAGGAAGCCAATCCCGAAGCCGTGTTCGTCTACATGAACCAGGAAGAGTCCGCACGCTTCCTGATCGAGGCGAAGAAGCAGGGTCTCGCCATGCCGCTGGTCGGCGAAGTCACCCTGACGGAAGCCAAGGTCGTGGAACTGGCGGGTGCCGCGGCCGAAGGCGCGATCGCCCACGTCGGCGTCACCGCGACCGCGACCGAAGTGCCGGGCATCGCCGCGTTCACGAAGAAGTTCGAAGAGACCTTCAAGCGCAAGCCGACGCATGACGCGATCAAGGGCTATGTCGGTGCCTGGACCACCAAGTACGTCACCGAAATGGTCGGCGAACTCGATGGCGAGGCTTTCTCCGCGAAGATGCAGGGGCTCTGCCTTAAGGCGGCGGACTATCCGAAGATCCTGCTCGACACCTGCTGGGATGACCGGGGCGAGATGTCCCGTCCGAGCTTCATGGTTCAGGTCAAGGACGGCGCGCCGGTCGTCATCGGCACGGTTCCGGCCAACTGATTACCCCTGTCTTGCCGCGGCGGCATCGCTCGCCGCGGCCATAGAAAGAAGACGCGATGTCCCAGTTC
>JAEWPB010000146.1 GCA_023399465.1 Pseudomonadota bacterium | reverse complement strand
CGAAGCCGGCGATCTTCTCCAGCGCCGGCTGGTAGGCGATCGAATTGGCCTTGTTGGCGCGGGCGACCTTGGCCGGGTCCTCGGCCGACAGCAGCATCGGGTTGTCGCCGGCAATGGCAAGGCGCGCCGCACCGTTGGCATAGGCCTTCGCCATGCCCTCGTAGAGCCAGTCCGTCGCGCGGTCGAAGCTTTCGTCCGGCGCATGGCGATAGCGGGCGAGCGTCGCTTCCTCGTCGGCATAGAAGGTGCTGACGAGGCCCGCACCGGCCATATAGGCGTGCTTGGTGATCAGCCGCACCAGCGGCAACGCCGCGATCGGCGCGGTCATCACCAGATCCTGGCCCTTTTCCAGGCGCAGGCCGACCTTGACCGCCACTTCGGCGAGTTTCTCCAGCTTGACGGGATCGACGGGATTGGTTGCGAGATGAAGAGGTGCGTTCATCGCATGTCCTGCTGTCTTTGGTTGCGTTGCTACCTATTTAGGACGGCTTCGCGCAAAACAGAAGGCGGATGCGACGATTGCGCGCCCTGGAGAACGCCTTTTTCGGCAAACCGGCCGGCAGCGTCAGCAAGGCATCCGCCGGTCAGGCAATCAGCGATGCGGCAATGGCCTTGAGGGCGTCCCGGGCATCGGCGGGGCTGAGCCTGACCTGCAGACCGCGCTGCCCGCCATTGATGAACACGTGCGGTTCCGACAGCGCCTCGATCTCGATCGCCGTCGGCACCTGTTTCTTCTGGCCGAAGGGGCTGATGCCGCCGACGTGATAGCCGGTCGCCCGCTCGGCATCGGCGGGCTTCATCATGTTGGCCGATTTGCCGCCGAAGGCACTCGCCAGCTTCTTCATGCTCACCTCCCGGTCGGAGGGAACGACCACGCAGACCGCCTTGCCATCGACCTCCGCCATCAGCGTCTTCAGCACCCGGCGCGGGTCCTCGCCGATCGCCTCGGCCGCCTGCAGGCCGATACGCTCGGCCGACGGATCGTAGTCGTAGGCATGCACCGTGAAGTTGACGCCTGCCTTCGACAGGAACTGGGTGGCGCGGGTGCTCTTCGACATTTGGGTCTCCGTCAGCTTCGACCGGTGAATGCCTGCTCGTAGATCTCGGGCTTGAAGCCGATCACGAGCTTGCCGTCGGCCTCAAGCACCGGGCGCTTGATCATCGACGGCTGCTCGAGCATCAGTGCGATCGCCTTTTCGGCGTCGAGCCCCTGCTTTGCCTCGTCCGGCAGCTTGCGGAACGTCGTGCCGGCGCGATTAAGCACCGTTTCCCATCCCGCCTCGGCCGTCCATTTCTCGAGATGTGCGCGGTCGATGCCTTCGGCCTTGTAATCATGAAAACCATAAGCGATCCCCTTGTCGTCCAGCCAGGTTCTCGCCTTCTTCATGGTGTCGCAATTCTTAATGCCGAAGATCGTGGTCGCCATGCGCTATGCCTTCTCGAACGTCGTTGAACCTTGTCCTCCGGATAGCAAAAGCAACCCGGTGGTGAAAGCCGCACAAAGGACGATCCTCAGAAGAGGCTTCCCTGCTTCGGCTTGTCCTGCAGTTCGGCGGCTTTTGCCGGGCGCTTGCGCGGTGCTGACGGTGGGGTGGGCGTATCACCGTCCAGCGTCACGGCATCGACGCGGCCATCGGCAAACTCGATGGAAACGGCGGTATTCGGCGCAAGCGCCGCCGCCGCCGATACCGGACGGCCCTCGCCGTCACGGATCACCGCATAGCCGCGCTTCAGCACGTTCTTGTAGGACAAGGACTCCAGCACGCGATCGTGCGCGGCAACTTCGGCGCGACGGCGGACCATCTGATGGGCGATGGCGGTATCGGCATGCCGCGAGAGATTGAGCAGCAGATCCCGCGACCGGTCGGTCTGGGCCTTCAGCCGCGTGGGAATGCCGGACAATACCGCGTCCGCGCGCTCGACCCGGGCCTTCGAGCGGTCGATGAGGCGCTCGACGATCCGGCCCGCCCGAAGCAGCCGGTCATTGAGGATCTGCCGCCGCTCGACGATGCGCGACGCCAGCACGTCGGGGCGAAGATGGGCGGCGATCCGCTCGAAGCCGCGCCGCTTGGCCATGGTGTTGAACTCGAGCCCGCGACCAAGCCCTGTGGCCGCTTCGTCGAACCGGCGCCGCGGCAGAGCCAGGAGCTGGTCGAGCGACGGCAGGGCGCGGACCAGCGCCCTCGTCGCCTGGCGGCGATTGTCCATCTGCCGGGTCATGGCCCCGCCCAGACGAGCCGCAAGGTTCTTCACCTGCGCCTCGAGGTCGGCCTTCACGGGAACCGCCATTTCCGCAGCCCCCGTCGGCGTCGGAGCGCGGACATCGGCGGCATAGTCTATGAGCGTCCAGTCGGTCTCGTGGCCGACGGCGGATATCAGCGGGATCTCGCTTTCCGCCGCTGCCCGCACCACGATCTCATCGTTGAAGCTCCAGAGATCCTCGAGACTGCCGCCGCCGCGCGCGACGATCAGCACGTCCGGCCGGGCGATGCTATCCTGCGGTCCAAGCGCGTTGAACCCGCGGATGGCCGCCGCCACCTCCTCGCCCGAGCCCTCGCCCTGCACCTTGACCGGCCAGACGACCACATGCACCGGAAAGCGATCGGAAATGCGGTGAAGGATATCGCGAATGACCGCACCTGTTGGCGA
>JAEWPB010000130.1 GCA_023399465.1 Pseudomonadota bacterium | reverse complement strand
CGCCAGGCCTTCTCGATGACGCGGTTCAGCACCTCGGCCATGCGGGAGGGATCGCGGACTTCCTCCTGGTAGCACACCATCTCCTCGAACATCGCCATCTGGTCGACTTCCTGGAAACCGCCCTGGCCGATGGTCTTGTTGGCCGCCTGCGGGGTGACCAGCAGCATCGGCGTATGATTCCAGTAGGCGGTCTTGATGGCGGTGATGAAGCCGGTGACGCCGGGGCCGTTCTGCCCGATCGCCATCGCCATCTGCCCGGTGGCGCGGCTGAAGCCGTCGCACATCAGCGCCGCGTTGGTCTCGTGGGCGCAATCCCAGAACGTGATGCCGGCCTTGGGAAAGAGATCCGATACCGGCATCATGGCAGAGCCGATGATCCCGAATGCCTGCTCGATGCCATGCATCTGCAGAACTTTTACAAACGCTTCTTCGGTCGTCATCTTCATAGGGTGTTTCCTTTCATTCTTGTCAGGTTCGTTCGTTCGCAAAAGCGGTCAGAGGATTTCGTCCTTGAGGTAGTACCAGCGGTACATGCCCCACTGGCCCAGACGCCGGAACGGCGTGAGGACCCCGTGACCCGGGAGTTGCGAGGTGAAGATCGGCAGATCGAGGCCGCCGCCCTTGCCGGCAATCATCTGCGCCGCCCGGCGGCCGGCCTGGGCCGAGTACATGACGCCGTTTCCGCCGTAGCCCATGGCGTAGAACAGGGTCTGCTTCGGATCGGGCCGGAAGATGCGCGGCATCATGTCGTGACTGACGTCGACCCAGCCCCACCAGGAGTAATCGACCTCTATGCCGCGCAGGATCGGGAACTTGCGGTAAAGCCCTTCGAGAAGCAGGGCGAGATGCTTGGGGTTGACCGCATCGCGGCCGGTAATGGCGCTGCGGCTGCCGATCTGCACCCGGTTGTCCGGCAGCATCCGGTAGTAGTGGCGGAGCGTCCGGGTGTCGGTCAGCGGGATCCGGGTCCTGAAGTTCAGTTCGTCGGCCTCGGCAGCGCTCAACGGACGGGTGACGATGGAGTTCGACAGGATCGGCATCAGCCGATGCTTCGTCAGCGGGTGCAGCCCCGGGGACGTGTAGCCGGCCGTGGCGAAGCAGACCGCCCGCGCCCGGACCGTGCCGCCGGGCGTGCGTAGGTGATGGACGCCGTTCACCAGCCGGCATTCGAGGACGGGGCTTGCGGTGTGCACCCTGGCGCCGAGCTTGCGCGCCAGCTTGAGGTAGCCGAAGGCGAGCTTGCCGGCATGAACGCCCATGCCGTCCGGCTCCAGCATCGCTCCCTTGGCTTCCGCGTCGCGGACAAAATCGCGATGGATCTCGTCGCGCCCGATGATCCGCGTGCGATAGCCGAAGACCTCGTTGAGCAATTGCGATTCTTTTTCCAGCACCGGCATCATCTTGTCGCGGTGGGCAATGTAGAGATGGCCGCCATCCTGCGGTTCACAGTCGATTTCCGGCTCGCGGATCAGGTCGCGGAAGAGATCGAAAGCCTCGGCGATCTCGGCATGCAGCTTCTTCGCCACGTCGACGCCCCAGCGCTCGATCCACTGCGAACGCTTCAGCCGCCCGGCGGAAATCTGCGCCTGGCCACCATTGCGGGTGCTGCAGCCCCAGGCGACGCCGTTGGCCTCGAGGACCGTGGCCTTGATGCCGTGCTCCCTGGCAAGATGGATGGCGCAGGAGAGCCCGGTATAGCCGGAGCCGACGATGACGACGTCGGCATCGATGTCGCCGGTGACGGGGCCGTCATCGGCGGGCGGCGCGCCAGCCGTCCCGATCCAGTAGGTCGGCGCGTAGTCCTTGCCGTCACCGGGATGCTCGGCGTGAACCGGGTCATAGGCCGGATCGAAAGGCTTGCCCGGTCGCGCCGCTCTGATGGACTGGTGTTCCATGTGGTCTGTCCTCCTCCCGCACCGCTCAGGCGCTGGGCGCCGCCGCGATCAGCGGCCGGTTCTTGCGGAATGCCTGCTTGCTGATGATCTTGCCGTCCCTGAGGGTGAAGAGGTCGCAGCCTTCGGCCTCGACCCTGCTGCCGTCGGCATTGGTGCCCGAAAAGGTCCATTCGGAAACGGCGCGGTCGCCGTGGACGAAGTGGCCGTGATGCGCCCAGTGCGCATCCGGCATCGCCTTCCACACGCCGGCGAAGGCAGCCGCGATCGCCTCGGCCCCTTCGATGCGGGTTCCATGCGCCTCGTTGCCGGCGATGGTGTTGAAGACGCAGTCGTCGGCGAAATACGCCATGATGCCGGCGATGTCGTGCCGGTTGAAGGCATCGAAGAGATTGGCAAGGTCTGCATCGGTGATCGGCATTTCCGTGGTCCTTTTTTGCTTGCGGCTGTGCTTTTCGGGTGAGCTTCGCCGTTGCCGGGCGAGCCGGCCGATTGCATGTCGGTAGTTCGGGGTGGTCGGCCGGGGCCGGCGCCTTACTGGGCGGGCCCCTGGCCTGAGAGCGTCAGATCCTGCCCTTCCAGGGGATCATCACCTTTTCGAGGTAGCGGATCAGGAGATCGAAGGCGAAGGCGAAGACGCCGATGACGACGATGCCCATGATGACCGTGTCGCTGGCGAGATACTCGGCGGCATTCAGCACCATGAAGCCGAGGCCGCGATGGGCGGCGACCATCTCGGCAGCAACCAGTGTCGTCCAGCCGACGCCGATACCGATCCGCATGCCGGTGAAGATCTCCGGCATCGCCGCCTTCAGGATCACCTGGGTGATCACCTGGAAGCGGGTCGCGCCCATGGCATAGGCCGCATGGATCTGTTCCGTCGACACCGATCGCACGCCGGCGCGGGCTGCGATCGCCATCGGCGCGAAGATCGCCAGGTAGATCAGGAACACCTTCGGGAACTCGTCGATCCCGAGCCAGATGATGATCAGCGGCAGGTAGGCGAGCGGCGGCAGCGGCCGGTAGAACTCGATGATCGGGTCGAAGACGCCGCGGAACACCCGGTTGACGCCCATCATGATCCCGACCGGGACGGCGGTGACGAGCGCCAGCACGAATGCGCCGAGCACGCGACCGAGGCTCGCCAGCGTATGCTGGGTCAGCGTCGAGTTGGAGACGCCCTCGGTCATGGCGATGACGAACTTGTTCCACACGGCGAGCGGCGACGGCAGGAACAACGGCCTGACCCAGCCCATCTCCGCAACCAGCAGCCACAGGCCGACGAGCACCAGTGCCGTCACAAGGCTGATGTGGCCGCTCATGCCCGCGCCCGGCGCGCCGTAGATCCGGCCGGGACGTGCCGGCTTGCTTTTCGCGACACGTTCAAGCATGGGCGTATTCCGGGTTATCGGCGCCGCGTTCGTCGCCATAGATGATGCCGAGGATCTGCTCGCGCATTTCGATGAAATCGCGGCTGGACTTGATTGCACGCGCATTGCCGTTTTCCAGGAATCGCCGGTTGAAATCGAGTTCGTAGGTATGGGTGATGCGGCCCGGCCGCGGCGACATGACGATCAGCCGCGAACCGAGGAACAGCGCTTCCTCGACGCTATGGGTGATGAAGAAGAACATCTTGTTGGTGAGCTGCCAGACCTTGAGCAGCAGTTCCTGGATGGTTTCGCGCGTCAGCGCGTCGAGCGCCGCCATCGGTTCGTCCATCAGCAGCATCGCCGGGTCGCAGGTCAGAGCGCGGGCGATGCCGACGCGTTGCTGCATGCCGCCCGACAGGTGGTAGATCATGTGGCGATGAAAATCCTGAAGCCCGACGAGGGCAAGGTTCCTTGTGGCGATCTCGCGTCGCGTCGCCTTGTCGACGCCGCGCAGCTTCAGGCCGAATTCGGTGTTATCGATGACGTTCAGCCAGGGCAGCAGCGCGTGCTTCTGGAAAACGACACCACGATCGGCGCCCGGACCGGTAATCTGGCGTCCGCCAAGGGTGATATCGCCGGCGGTCGGCGCCATGAACCCTGCAAGAAGATTGAGCAGCGTGGTCTTGCCGCAGCCCGACGCACCGAGCGCCACGACGAAGTCGCCGCTCTTGATTTCGAGGTTGACGCCCTTGAGGGCGATGATCGCCTGGTCTGAATAGAGTCCGGGATAGGTCAGACTGACGTCGCTGACGCTAAGGGTTTGCATCTCGCTTGCCTTTCATGAAACAGGTATCGAAGCAGGAAGCGGGGGCCGCCGGCACGTGGCGCGGTCCGGCGGCCCTGCTCGTTACTTGGATGCTTCTTTCGCGTAGGCACTGTTGACGTGAGGCGCGTAGTCGCCGAGCGCGTTGTCGATCTGCTTCTGGTCGACGAGGAACTTGGCGCTGGCCGCCATGGCGCGAACGGCGCCGCCGCCGAGCCAGGTATCCGACGCCTGTTCGTCGGCATTCGGGAACACCAGCATGTTGAGCGCCTCGACGGTACCGGCACCGTCACCGCCGATCATCTTGACGATCCCCGCGACCTGGGGCGAATCCGCCGTCCATGCCGCCTTGTTCTGGTTGTAGTCGGCATAAGCTTCGGCCAGCACCTTGGTGAAGGCGGCCATGAACTTCGGGTTTTCCGCCGCCCACTTCTTGTCGGCGACCAGACCGTCGAAGGTCGGAACGCTCGCCGCGCCGATCACCTCGGAATCGGAGATCACCTTGCCGTCCTTGAGCAGTTCCGACAGTGCCGGCGGCCAGACATAGGCGGCATCGATATCGCCACGCTGCCAGGCAGCGATGATCTGCGGCGGCTTCATGTTGAGGATGTTGACCTCGCGCGGATCGATCTTCCAGACCTGCTCCATGCCCACCAGCAGGTGGAAGTGCGAGGTGGATACGAAGGGCACGCCGACATTCTTGCCCTTGAGATCCTCGGGCTTTTCGATGCCCGAACCGTTGCGCACGGCGAGCGCTTCCGACTTGCCGATATTGTCGAGGATCCAGAACAGCTCGAGATCGACGCCGCGGGTCGCGGCCGCCGTCATGCCGGTCGAGCCGATGACGCCGATCGGCACATTGCCGGATGCGAGTGCCGTGGAGATATCGCCGCCGGACGAGAACTGGCGCCAGTCGATGGTGTAGCCGGCTTCCTTGGCGGCGGCGTCGAAGCGGCCGTCGGCGATCGCGGTGATGAACGGGCCGACGATCTGCTGGTAGCCGACGACGGCTGTCTGCTCGGCGTGGGCGAGGCCGGCCGCAAACAAACTGGCAGTAAAGGCTATTGCGGTCGTAACATATTTGATTTTTTTCATTGTTTCCCTCTTTGGTTATATGTCGCCGGGTGGCCCGGGAACTTGCCGACTTCTCGCCGATCTTCGTTCTATACCAAGGGATAATGGAGGCCGCGGGATTGCCTTATAGCCAGATTGAAAGTTGAATGACTCCAGTCTGTGTCCGGGGCCCCTGATGACCAATGCGACCGTATCGGAATCGATCTTCTTCCTCGACCGGGCCAGCAGGCTCGGGCTGCAGGCACAGATCCGCGAGACCGTGGTTTCCGCGGTGCTTGGCGGGCGCCTGCCGCGCGGAGCGCAATTGCCCTCGACCCGCAGACTGGCCGAATATCTCAACATTTCCCGCATCACCGTGACGCTCGCCTACCAGGAACTGACGTCGCAGGGCTATCTCGAGGCCGGCAACCGCAGCGCCTACCGGGTGGCGGTCGATCCGCCGACCCGGGCGATCGAAACGGGCGCACCGTCGATGGCCGACGATGTCGTCGACTGGTCGGCGAAGATCCGCTCGACCTTCATCGTCGCCAAGCCGATGCGCAAGCCGCTCGACTGGCGGCGCTATCCCTACCCCTTTCTCTACGGCCAGATGGATCCGTCGCTGTTCGACCTTTCGGCCTGGCGCGACTGCGCGCGGCGGGCGCTGGGACGGGAGGACTTCGAACTCATGGCCGGCGATTTTGCCGCCGCCGACGACGTGCAACTGGTCAACTACATCTGTTCGCGGACACTGCCGAGCCGCGGCATCCGTGCCAATCCCGACGAAATTCTGGTGACCGTCGGGGCGCAGAATGCGCTCTGGATCGTCACCCGGCTGCTGTTGCGCGATGGCACTCACGCCGTCTGCGAAAACCCCTGCCACCCCGACATGAGCGCGTCGCTGGGCTTGAGCGGCGCTCGCGTAACCGCCATCGACGTCGACAAGGAAGGCTTGCCGCCGGACGCCCTGCCGGCGGACGTCGATGCCGTCTTCGTCACGCCCAGCCACCATTCGCCGACCAGTGCAACCATGCCGCTTGACCGCCGCGCGGCACTGCTGAAGGCCGCCGCCGAGCGCGATTTCCTGATCGTCGAGGACGATTATGAATTCGAGATGAGCTTCCTCGCGCCGCCATCGCCGGCGTTGAAGGCATTCGATCATAGCGGCCGCGTCCTCTATATCGGCAGCTTCTCGAAATCGCTGTTTCCCGGCCTGCGCCTCGGCTATCTCGTTGCGCCCGCCCCGGTCATCCGCGAGGCTCGCGCGCTGCGGGCGCTGATGCTGCGCCATCCGCCGGGGCATCTCCAGCGCACCGCCGCCTATTTCCTCGGGCTCGGCCATCACGACGCGGTGCTGCACCGCATGCGGGAGGAGTATCATCGCCGGCACATCATCATGGCCGACGCGCTCCGCCGCGAGGGCCTGACCATCGCCGGCGCGTCGGCTTTCGGTGGCACTTCCTTCTGGATCGAGGGACCGGAGGGCCTCGACGCCGACCGGCTGATGGAGGAACTGCGCGAGGATGGCGTGCTGATCGAATCCGGTTCGCCGTTCTTCGCCGCCGACGACCGGCCGTGCCGGTTCTTTCGCATGGGCTATTCCTCGATCCCGCGAAGCCGCATCGTCGAGGGCGTGGCACGGACAGCCGCGCGGATGAAACATCTCCTGAAGGCTTGAGGCGCAGGCGGCATTGCAACAAGTCCAGATCCGGACTATATTCCGATTTGGACCAAGGAGCATTCCAATGTCGGCGATATCAGCCAGCAGCATGCCGGGCGAAGGACCGGTCGTTCTTGATGCCAGCCGCTTCGCACCGGCAAACCGCCGTCGGCTCAGCGCGCCGGGGCTGAGGACCTTCCTGGCGATCGCCGACCTGTGGCGCCTCGACGAGCGCCAGCGCCTGATGGTGCTCGGCCTGCCGTCGCGTTCCACCTATTACGGCTGGGTCAAGGCGGTGCGCGAGCATCGCGACATCACCCTCGACATCGACGTGCTGATGCGCATCTCGGCGGTGCTCGGCATCCATCAGGCGCTCGGCGTGCTCTATCCGAGCGAAGTCGCCGGCATCGAATGGCTCAGGACGCCGCATCGTGCCGTGGTGTTCGGCGGCCATCCGCCGCTCGATCTCGTCACCTCGGGAACGCAGGACGGGCTCCTGACCGTGCGCCGCTTCCTGGATGCCGCGCGCGGCGGCATCTACATGGCGCCGAACGAACTCGACCATGATTTCCGCCCCTATACCGACGCGGATATCGTGCTGTCTTGAACGAAAAGCCTGCCCCGACGCCGACCTATCGCCTGGTGCCCTCGCGGTTTCCGCCAATCGGGCTGTTCGATACCGTATCGACTGCCGCCGATCTTGCCGCCGTCATGGATCTCGTCGGCTGGACCAACGATCGGTTGGTCGCCGAGCGCCGTGACCGCCTGCCGCGCGAGGAGTGGGTCTATGGCCGCGCCAATGCAAGCATCGTCATGGCGTCGTACCTGCACGTCGCACCGGGAGGCATGCGCTTCAACAACGGCGATCTCGGCGCCTGGTACGCCGCGGCCGCGCTGACGACATCGATTGCCGAAGTCGCCCACCACATGCGCCGCGAAGCGGTCGCCACGGCACAACCCGGCCTGACGCGGACCTTCCGCACCAACACCGCGACGCTCGCCGGCAGCTTTGCCGACATCCGCGGCCAGTCAAAGGTGCGTCCGGATCTCTACGATCCGACGAACTACGCAGCATCGCAACAATTCGGGGAAGAGCTGCGCGCGAATGGCCGCAGCGGGCTCATCTATGACAGTATCCGCCATGCTGGCGGAACCAGTATCGTCGCCTACCGGCCGAGCCGGATCCTCGACGTTACCCAGACCGATCACTATGAGATCACCGTGGAGGCGACCTCGCCGCGCATCCTGGCGAAAAAGCTGAAAACCTGAGCGGACCGCATGCGATCCGCTCGGAAACTGGTCATTTTTCCTGAAACAGCGGTTGCGCCTCGCACCATGACCAGATGTAGCCAGCAAGGCCCCGGTCGAGATGCAGTCGAAGCGTGTCTTCGTTCTCGAAACGGTAGAGGCAGCTTGTCACTCCGGCAAAGCTGACCGCGGCGCAAGGGCCCGGATTTTGTGGATCGATGACCGCGGCACGGGCCACGAGATCCATTACTTGCGGCCCGCTGAATTCGAAGACATGTAGCGCCCCGCCCATCGGCGTCACCGCGAATCCGGCGTCGTCCCAGCCGGGACGCAAGGCGGCATCATCGATGCCGATCACGACCATCCGGTCACGCGCCATGCGGGCGGCATAGGGCGTTCCCGATGCAAGCCCGAGTGCACCCACGCCTTCACCCGTTCCGTGGGCCGAGGCGAAGGCCTTGAGATCGCCGCTCACGAGGTGCTGGCTCAACCCGGTTACGCTGCGCAAGGTGATGCCGTCCCCGGCCAGCACCGCGTTTTCCCAGTCCGGCAGCGGCGGCCATTTCTTCGCATGGTCAAGTGCAAGGTCAGCCATTGAGGCGGGCTCCTTCCGGATCGAGGGCGCAAGGGGCAACGATCCGCGCCTGCCTTATCTTCCCGAGATGCTGGATATCGATGATATCGCCGTGGCGCGACAGGCCGCGTTCGATCAGGCCAAGCGCGATCGGCCGCTTGAGCGTCGGGCTTGCATAGCTCGACGTGACATAGCCGATGCTGCGCACCCCGGCCGCAGTTCGCTCCACGCCGTGCGCGCCGGTCGTAAGCGGCTCACCGCCGTCGACCACCTCGAGCCCGACGAACTGCTTGCGGTCCTCGTCTTGAGCCTCCGCCATCAGCAGCGAGCGTTTTCCGATGAACTCCGCCTTCTTCCGGGCGAGCGGCGCGGTCAGCCCGAAATCCATCGGGCGGCTGGTGCCGTCGCTATCCTTGCCGACGACGATATAGCCCTTTTCCGCGCGCAGGATCATCAACGCCTCGGCGCCGAGCAGCACCGCGTTGAAGCTCCGCCCCTCCTCCTTGAGCCGCGCCCAGAGTTCCCCGGCACGGTCGGCGCGGACGGAAATCTCGTAGGAGCGATCACCGGTGAAGCTCACGCGGGTGACGCGGATCGGCAGATCGCCGAAGCGGCCATAGGCGGTCGCCATATGCGGCAGCGCCGCATCATCGAGCGACAGGCCGAGATCGACCTTCTCCAGGAGCGCCTTCGATTTCGGGCCGCTGACCGTCAGTGTCGCCGTTTCGGCCGTGGCATTGTGGATGAACACCTTGCTCCGGTCGAAGCGGTCCTGCCGCCACTCCTCCAGCAAACCATGCACGCCGGCGACATGCGACGACGAGCAGGACACGACGAAGCGATTGTCGTCGAGCCGCACCAGCACGCCGTCGTCATAGACGATCCCGCCTTCGGTGAGAATGAGGCCGTAGCGGCAACGGCCCGGCTTCAGGGTCGACATGGTGTTGTAGTGGACGAAGTCCATGAACTCCGCTGCCTGCGGACCGATCACCTCGATCTTGCCGAGCGGCGTGCCGTCGAACAGCGCCACGCCCTGACGCGCCCGAAGCGCCTCTTCGGCGATCCGGGTGTCGGGATCGCCGGCACCGTACCAGGCCGGACGCAGCCAGCCGCCATATTCGCGGAACACCGCCCCGTCGGCACGGTGTTCCGCCTCGAGCGGCAACCGGCGCACCGGGTTCATCAGGATGCCCGAGCGGGCGCCTGCCAGCGACGTGAACGGCACCGGCGTGAACGGCGGGCGATAGGTGGTGGTGCCGACCTCGGGAATGCGCTTGCCGGTGATCTCGGCCATCAGCGCCAGGCCGTTGACATTGGAGGTCTTGCCCTGGTCGGTCGCCATGCCAAGCGTGGTGTAGCGCTTCAAATGCTCGACCGAGACGAAATTTTCCCGCGCTGCCAGTTCGACGTCCTTGGCGGTAACGTCGTTCTGGAGGTCGATCCACACCCGACCCTTCATCTTCGGGCGCGGCCAGGCGGCCACGATACCGACGGTACGGTCGTCGCCGGTCGCCGATGCGAATTCGTCAGTCCGCACCCCGGTGGCGCTAGCCGCTTCGGCGCTGCTCTTCAGAACTGCCGAAAGCGTGAAATACCCGGCTGCCGCACCTACGACCGCGACCCCTTCGACCGGGCGTCCGGGCACGAAGGCCAGCAGGTCGTCGCGCCATTCCAGCTTGCCCTGCGCCTGGCAATAGAGATGGACGGTGGGCGTGAAACCGCCCGAGACCAGCAGCGCATCGGCGGGCAGCACCGTGCCGTCGGAAAGATGCACGGCCTCGACGCCATTGCGCCCCTCGGCCCGCGCCACGCTACGCCCGACGAGCACCGAGACGCCGGGCAGATGCGCGTCGACCTGCGGGCGGTAGTCCACCAGCGTCACTTCGGCACCGGCAGCCGCGAGCGCGACCGCCGTCTCATGCGCCAGGCCGTTGTTGGTGGCGACCACGATCCTGCGGCCGGCGACCACGCCGTAACGCTTGAGATAGACGAGTGCTGCTTCGGCAGACATCACCCCGGGAAGATCGTTGTTGGCGAACGGCAGTGGCCGTTCCAGCGCGCCGGTGGCAAGCACCACCCGCTTTGGCCGCACCCGCCACAGCCGGTCGGCCTTGCCCTCGCCCTGCCGCTGGTTAAGCGCGACGAGGAGATGATCGTAGACACCGAACGCAGTGGTCGCAGTCAGGACCCTGGCGCCGAGCGCGACAAGCCTTTCGGTCGCCGCCAGCGCCCACGCCACGCCGTCCATGCCATCGATCGAGGCAGCGCGATGCAGCAGGCTGCCGCCCGTCCGCTCCTTCTCGTCGCAGATCACGACCTTGAGCCCGGCTTCGGCGGCCTTCAGCGCGGCCGAAAGACCGGCCGGACCGGCGCCGACGACGAGCAGGTCGCAATGGTGGTTGATCTGCTCGGCATGGTCTGGGCCAGTCACCTCGGGATCGAGGCGGCCAAGCCCGGCCATGGCGCGAATGCGCGGCTCGAACAGGTGCCAGTCCGGGAACATGAAGGTCTTGTAGTAGAACGCCGCCGGAATGAAGCGGGCGAACCGATCGAGAATGGCATTGCGATCATTTTGCGCCGAGGGAACGCTGTTGACGCTGCGCACGCGCAGGCCCTCGGCGGCCGCCTCCGTGGTCGCCCGCGTGTTCGGCATGAACGTCGCGCCACCGACGTCGACCAGGGCATTCGGCTCCTCGACGCCCGCGCCCCAAAGGCCGCGCGGACGGTGATACTTGAAGCTGCGCCCGACGATCGAAACGCCGCTCGCAAGCAGGGCCGATGCGATGGTGTCGCCGGCAAAACCTTCCACGGCCAAGCCGTCGAACGTGAAGCGCAGCGGCCGCGACCGATCGATCTCGCCGCCTTCTTTCAATCGCCAGGATGTCATGCCTCGCCCTCCGGCGCGAGCGCCGCCGAAAGCGCTATGCTGTGATTGACGGTATCGCGTTCCATGCGGAAGACCTCGCCGCAGGTCATGTGCATCCAGATCTCGTTGGCCGCCCCCTTGGGGTTGTTGCGCATGTAGAGATAATCGGACCAGCGCTCGGCGCTGACGGCATCAAACCCTTCCGGCCGGACATTGCCCAGATCTCCGCCGAAGTGGAACTCGGTTTCGGCCCGCGGGCCACAGAAGGGACAGGGAAAGAGCTGCATCGTTTGATCCTTCAGTGGGCGATGCCGGATCCGGCTGCCTCGTCGATGAGGCGTCCGGTGACGAAACGGTCGAGGTCGAAGGGACGGCTGACGTCATGGTGCTTGCCGGTCGCCAGCAGATGGGCCAGCAGCGTACCGCCGGCGGGGATTGCCTTGAACCCGCCCGTGCCCCAGCCGCAATCGAGGAACAGGTTCGGCAGCGGGCTTTCGCCGATGATCGGCGAGGAATCAGGTGTGACATCGACGATGCCGCCCCACTGCCGCATCAACCGCAACTGGCGGAAAGACGGGAACATCTCGAGCATTCCCGAAATCACCGTTTCGAGCGTCGGCAGGTTGCCGCGCTGGCCATAGGAAGGCACACGGTCGAGACCACCCCCGATCACCATCTCCCCCTTGTCCGACTGGCTGAGATAGGTGCCGGCTGCTGGCGAGAGCACGATGGTATCGAGCACCGGCTTGACCGGCTCGGAAACGCAGGCTTGCAGAGCATATGAGGTGATCGGCAGGCGGAACCCTGCCTTCTGTCCCAGCACCGAAGAATGCCCTGCAACCGCCATGCCGATGCGGTCGGCGCGAATGGTGCCCTTCGTGGTTTCCACCCCGCGGCAACGCCCGCCTTCGATGATGAAGTCCTTGACCTCGCAGCTCTGGATGATGTCGACGCCGAGGCGATCGGCGGCGCGCGCATAACCCCAGGCGATCGCGTCGTGGCGCGCCGTGCCGGCCCGCCCCTGCCACACGCCGCCATAGACGGGATAGCGGGCATCGGGGGCGAAATTGTAGATCGGCACGACCCGTTTGACGTCATCGAGCGAGAAAATCTCGGCATCGACACCGTTGATCTGCATCGCATTGACGGTGCGCGCGGCAATTTCCATCTCCGCCGGGCTATGGGCAAGAGTGAGAACGCCGCGTTGCGACAGCATGATGTTGTAGTTCAGTTCACGCGAAAGCTTCTCGTAGAGCTTCAGCGCCATCTCGTAGAGAGCAGCACTTTCCGGGAAGAAATAGTTCGAACGGATGGCCGTGGTGTTACGGCCGGTATTGCCGCCCCCCAGCCAGCCCTTCTCGATCACTGCCACATTTGTGATGCCGTGGGTTTTCGCGAGATAGTAGGCCGTTGCCAGACCATGACCGCCACCGCCTATGATCACCACGTCGTAGCGCGATTTCGGTTCCGGCGAGCGCCAGGCCTTCTGCCAGCCCTGCTGGTTGGCGAGCCCCTCCTTGAAGACGGAAAACGCGGAATAGTGGCGGGTCATGTGGTCATTCCGATATCGGCAGCCGTTGATTCTTACAGGTTGACCGGAGACGGCGGACTCGCCGCCGCCTCCGGTCAACCACGCCCGTTGCAGGCGGGTCTCATTTTAGGGATTCGCGTAGAGCATATAGACACATATGTCCAGAAACAATCGATTTTCTGCGCCGGAGATCACAGCTGCTCCAAGGATATATACGGAGCTTTGAGCTACAGATGAACGGCGAAACGTGGCATTTCTGGGATCGGGAGCCATCGCAGGAATGGCTCAATGGCGAGTCCGTCCCTCATATGGCGCCAGGACTTCTGGACAAACATGTCCAGAGATCGGCTGAAAGCCGCTGCTTGTCGCCCGGACACGGAACAGCTAAGGGTCAACCGGCTGGAGAAAAATCGATGGGACTTCGTGAGGACGATGCCGGGGCTGCGAGCGAGACCGGCAACCGCACATCCAGGGAAGACTGGATCAACCTGGCGATCGCGGCCCTCGTGTCGGAGGGTATCGATCAGGTCAAGGTCCAGGTGATGGCGAAGAAGCTCGGCGTATCACGATCGAGCTTCTACTGGCTGTTCGACAGTGTCCAGGATCTCCAGGACCAGTTGCTCGAGCACTGGCTGCGCAAGAACACCGGCCCGATCATCGAGCGCGCCATGCGCCCCGCACCCTCGATCAACCGAGCGCTCTGCAGTGTTTTCGAGTGCTGGGTCGATGAGAGCCTCTATGATCCGCATCTCGACACCGCCGTGCGTTACTGGGCCAGGCGTGATCCGCGGGTCCGCTCGGTTGTCGACCAGGCCGACAGTCAGCGAATCGAGGCGCTGACCCGCATGTTCATGCGCTATGACTACGCCGACGAGGAAGCCTTCACACGTGCGCGCGTGCTCTATTTCACCCAGGTCGGCCACTACACTCTCGACGTTCAGGAAAGTCTCGCGACGCGCATGTCGCACCTGCGCTCCTACCTGCTGACATTCACCGGCGTCGAGCCGTCGGAAAGTGAAATCGCGCCCTATCGAAAATTCGTCGAGCGCTTCATGGCGGCAAACGAGGCCGCGGCGAAGTCCGCCACGCCCGCCGGATAATCGGTATCAATCGCGGGACCGGGACGCTCAGCCCCGGCGCGCGATGAGAATGCCGAGCAGAACGATAGCGCCGCCGATTGCCTGCATCACGCCGACCGGCTCGTTGAGCAATGCCCATGCGAGGACGGCGGCGACGACCGGTTGCAGCAGCAGGGTCAGCGAGGACAGTGCCGGCGGCAGATAGGCCAGCGCATAGACGATCATCGCCTGTCCGGAGGCATGGCTGATCATCGCCAGCCCGACCACCATTGCCCAGCCGAAGAGCGTCACCGGCAGCACGTTGCTTTCGAGAAGCAGGGCCGCGGGTAGGACGCAGACGGCCGCGGAAAAGGTCGACCAGATCATGATCCGGCTGGTGGAGAACTTCGCTCGCAACTGCCCGAGCGCCAGGATGTAGCCGGCATAGAACATCGATGCGAGGATCGAGGTCGCATCACCGGCGAGATGGCCGTCGGCCAGCGAAAGCGGCCCGCCCTTGAGAACGATCACGCCGACCAGTGCGGTCATCAGGCCGGTGATGAATATCCGGCTGACCGCAGTGCGGAACAGGATCCAGGAGCCGAGCGTGACGAAGATCGGCGCCAGGTTGGACAGCAGCGTCGCGTTGGCGACTGAGGTCATGTCCAGGGCCAGATGCCAGGCGACGAGGTCGATCGCCAGGAATATGCCCGGCAACACCAGCAATGCCCGATCACGGAACCCTGCTGGCGCGGCGTCGGCGGGGGCCTTGCTGCCGACCTGCGACAGGATGAAGAATGGCAGGAAAGCCAGGCCGACGCGCCAGAAGGCCGTGGCAATCGGGCCGACCTCCGAGAACTTGACGAAGATCGGCGAGCCGCCGATGGCGATCCCCCCGACGATCAAGGCGGCTAGCGCCAGATGGTTGCGTGCGGGGGCACTGGTAATGACTGTCATATCTGGCGCACTCTTGGCGCGACTCAGAAGATAGGCGCGCGACTTGCGGCGCGTCTAACAGAAAACCGGCGCCATTGTCCAATGACACCGGGACATTCGCGATCGGGATCGCAGGCCTGAGGAGAGAAAACCGCCCGTCGGTCGGAAAGACACTCCCGACGGACGAGCGGTCAGACCCGAAACATTTCGTCTTCGGGCGGGCCGGATGGTCAGCCGACCTTCTCCAGAGCCGCTTCGATCGACGCAAGGCTGCCGTCGAATTCGAAGCTCTCACCATTGAGGAAGAAGGTCGGAGTGCCTTTCACCCCGAATTTCTCGATTGCCTGCTCACGCATTGCATTGAGCTTGCTGAAGTAATCGTCATCGGCCACGGCCTGGTCGAAGGCATCGCCCTCGACGCCCTGCGACGCAGCGATTTCGCGCAGAACGGCTTCCACGTCATCAGCTTCGGCAAGCCTGTCGAAACCATTCGTGAAGGCTTCCGTGGTCTGGCGGTATTTCTCGCTGCCGGTCTTGTTTGCCACCTGGAAGACGACCGCATCGACCGCATTGCGGATGAAGGGCCGGACCGAAACACGAAGCTTGCCGGTCTCCACGTATTTTTCCTGCAGTTGCGGCAGGACGTTCTTCTCGAAGTCGATGCAGTAACTGCAGGTCGGCGAGGAATAGACGATCAGGGTCGCCGGTGCGGCGCTTTCGCCGAGGAACTGGTCTTCGATCCCGGCGGGCGACATCAGGGAGGTATTTGCCGTGACGCTTTCGGGAATGAACAATGATCCGACGCCCAAGGCAACTCCGAGGGCGAGGATCGCGGCATGACGCGCATATTTCATTGGTCCGTCCTTTGCGGCTCAAGCGGGGCATGACTTGCACCGGGCAAGCATGCTTCCGCGCTCCGGGTCGTGCAGGCCGGGCGATGCGCCGGCTGCCAGCTTGAATATGGCTCCCGTTCAGGAGCGAAATTTCGATCGGGGGCCTTATCTCACCCCCGCTCTTTTATTAAAATGGAATAATATAGGACGTTCCATTCGGAAAAAGAGAACGGTTCATGACGTTCGAACAATTGTCGATTTTCGTTGCGGTCGCCGAGCGCCAGCATCTGACCCGCGCCGCGCAGGCCATCGGCCTCACCCCCTCGGCGGTCAGCGCGTCGATCAAGGCGCTCGAGGCCTTCTACGGCGTCAGGCTGTTCGAACGCGTCGGCCGGGGGATCGAACTCACCCAGGCCGGGCGGCTGTTCCTCCCCGAGGCCAAAGCCACCCTGGCGCGTGCCAATGCGGCCGCGATCGTGCTCAGCGAGCTCGGCGCGCTGAAGCGCGGCGTGCTGGAAATCTGCGCCAGCCAGACGATCGCCAGCTACTGGCTGCCGCAGCGACTGATGCGCTTCCATGAGATCTATCCCGATGTCGAACTGCGCCTTGCCCTCGGCAACACCAGGATCGCCACGCAATCGGTGCTTGAGGGATCGGCGGAAATCGGCTTCGTCGAGGGCACCATCGACGAACCGGCGCTGACGACGACGCATCTGGCCGATGACCAGATGGTGGTCGTCGTCGCCGCCGACAATCCGATCGCCGACAGGCGCATCACCGACATCGGCCAGTTCATCGCCGAGACCTCGTGGGTGATGCGTGAAAAGGGATCTGGCACGCGCTCGGAATTCGAGGCGGCACTGGCGTCGCTGTCGTGCGATCCGGCCGCTCTCAGCATCGCCTTCGACCTGCCGTCGAACGAAGCCGTTCTTCATGCCCTCGAAGACAGCCGTTCGGCTGCCGCGGTTTCGCGCATCGCCGCCGCGGCGATGATCGACAGCGGCAAGCTCAGGGTCATCGACATCGCCCTGCCCACCCGCGCCTTCATGGCGGTCAGGCACAAGGAACGCCGCGAAAGCGCCGCCGCCCGCGAACTGCGCAAGATCTGCACACTTTGATGCCGCGTGGACATATACGGCTCATCCACGGTATCGCGTGGAAATGGCGCCCCGAGGGCCCAGTTGCGCCTTCCCTCGGCGCGACAATGGAACTTCTCGACCGCTCGGGAGTTCCTGCCTGACGTTCAGCCCGCAATCCGGGCCTGCCCAACCGAAAATCGCCGATTGTAACCAGTTCACATCATTCGACAGTGCCATGGCATTTGCTGGAGGATTGAGATGAACACGTTTCTTCATATCATCGCCGTGATCATCGGCGTCATCGGGCTGTTCATATATTTCCGTTCGGTCATTCGGGTCATGCTGCTCAACTGGCATGAGCGCGATGTCATCTCCTATTCGGCCGGGCGCACCGCAGTCCGCATCGTGCGGCGGTTCACCACGCCCGGCGTACCATATGAACAGGTCCAGCGAACGCACGCCTGGATATTCCCGCTCTTCGTGATCCTGTCGGTCGTCTCCTGGTTCCTTCTCGTGCAGGTCGCCTTCACGCTCATTCTGTGGGGCGTGAATGCCGAGGCGAACCTCGCTACCGCCTTCACCGCAAGCGGATCGGCGCTCAGCACGCTCGGCTTCAAGACACCCCCGAGCTGGCTGGGCGAGTTGCTGGCAATCTTCGAAGGCGGCATGGGACTGGCCATCGTCGTCCTGCTGTTCAGTTTCGTGCCCGGCTACCTCGCCGCCATCCAGGTACGTGAGCGCAAGGTCGGCTGGCTCTACAATCGCACCGGCCGTCATCCGACCTGCGTCAGCCTTTACGACGCCCTCGCCGCCTCTGGGAACATCGCTGACGCCGGCGTATGGGAGGACTGGGAAACCTGGTTCCGCGGGATCTACGAAACCCATGCCACCGCGCCGATACTCGCCTACGTGCCCTCGATCTATCGCGGGACGAACTGGGTCGGCGCTTCGGCCGCGATCCTCGACCTGGCGTCGTTCGTGATGAGCGTCATCGAGCCGACGCCGGCGCATCCCGCCCGCATGTGCCGCCTCTGTGGTGTGCGCACCGTTAAGCTGCTGGGCGACTCGCTGAAGGAGGACGCCCCCTTGGAAATGGTGCCGGATCTCCCGCAACAAATGTCGGCCGCCTTCGACAAGCTCTACGACAAGCTCGCGCAAAGCGGCGCAAGCATCTCTACCGACAAGGAAAAATGCCGCGAGACATTCCTCGCACTGCGAGCCGAGTACGAATCCAGCCTGCGCCAGATTTCGAGCGCGACATTGATGCCGATCGAAAAGCCGTGACGGGCGGCCCGCCCACCGGACCGCGACGCGGGCGCACAATGTATTGCGGAGCGATAAATTTCTTGAAACCGACCGGAACTTTCAGGCATGCTGGACATTGATAAAGCGGGTCGCGAGCCGTGCCAAGCGGACGTGACGGAGACGGAGAACGTCGGAATTTTTCCGCTTTCTTCCGGCGGCCAACGAAACGGCAGTCGAGCTTTGTAGCCGTCCGGTTCGTGATCCACTTGCTAGCGCTGTCTTGTCGAAATGGGAGGCGTGCGATGGTTCAGATCTTTCCCTACAAGGATGCCGTTTTCGATGCCCGGCAAAGCCATTGCCGGGTCAACATGATTGCCGCGATCGAGCGCGCCCTGGCAGAGTGCGAAGGGCTCGACGCATCGAAAGTGCAGGTCACCATCCTTGGCAGGTTCGTGGTTCTCGACGGTCAGGTGGAGGAACAATGCGATGCCGACCGCGCGGTCGCGGTGGCCTCGGAGATCGCCGGCACCGGCTATGTCTGCAACAGGCTGCTGGTGCGCTGGGCCGGGCTCACTCGCGGCGAAGGATGGCACCGACACTGACCTGTAGTTGAAAAATGCCTTGAGGCGCGAAAGACAGCCCGTTTGGTGTGTCTTCGTGATTGGACTCCGGAATCTGTTTGAGTCAGGCTTGTACTGTGGGGCCGGAGAGCGGGGGCCACATCTTGAGCGTAGGAGATCGAAATGAAGTACTATGCACTCGACCAATTGCAATCCGTCGCCGAGGTGAACCAAGGGTACCCAGTGATGTCGCGCCGCGAACGTCTGGAACGCTGGGCCGAGGTTCTCGAACGCAACCCGCATCACTTGCTGACCACGCTGCATCAGACCGAGCATCAGCTGGCAAGCGCCCGCAATGCCTTGCGTGCCGACAATTCACCGATCTCCGTTGCCTATTACGACCCCGGCCTGCGCGCCGCCGGGTTGGCCGGCGATACCTACGGGGATGCGCGGCAGTTCTTCGACCTCACTGATCGGGAACTGCACGACGTGATTTGCTACTGCCATTTCGGCTCGACGGTGAGTTCGGCTACCGCCGCGCATTGTGTCCGCGCACTGCTCGTCGAAAAGCGGCCGGGGTTGTTCGCGCGGATGTGGCGTATGTTTGCCGCGTAAATATGATTGGGCATTGCCTCCGGGGCGGCAGCTGGGCAGTACGGATGCCTGGAGGTCGCGCCCGGAGCGTGCCGATCTGCTGCTGGGCCGGGAGGCCCAGGGGTTGCCCGTGCGCGCGTGATCCAGCAGCCAGCGATCCAAGCGCCCACGCCTTGGCGTGAGAAGCTGGGAAGGGCAGGCGCGACACATCGGGAGGATCAGATGGCTCGCCAAATCAACAATCGGCAGGTCCGCATTCCGGGCGCCAAACGAGAGATCGACGTCGCTGACTACTGCCGCCAGCATAAGCTTACCCAGCAGGAGGAGCACAAGCTCACGCGCCTCTTCGGGCGCTTCGCCACCCGGCAGGAACTCGAAGCCAACGCCCAGAAAGCACCGAAACACCGCTGACGCGGTCATCGCATCATGCAGACGGGCTGCCGCGTGCCGCGGAGAATCCGGGCGTCCGGTCATGTGCGCGAATTGCCGGCGGGGTTCTGCTTGCTCGGCGGACTGGCCCGGAAACGCGGACCATGTTACCCTTCGCTCATAGAAGCCGCGACCATGCGCAGATGCGAAACATCACTGTCCCCTGAACCTTGTCAGGAGAGAACGGATGACGATGTCGGTATCGGAACAGCAGGGGGAAACAGCGGACCAGCCGCCGATGCTCGCGGGCCATGACGATCACAAACTCGTCTGGACCCCCGGACGCACCTATCTCATGGGATCTAACCGGCATTACCCCGAAGAGGCGCCGGCACATCCAGTGACCGTCGACGGATTCTGGATCGATGCCACGCCGGTGACGAATCGGCAATTCTCCGCATTCGTGAAGGCGACCGGCCACATCACCATGGCGGAGAAGACACCCGACGCAGCCGACTATCCCGGTGCTCTCCCGGAAATGCTGCGGCCGGGCTCTCTGGTCTTCACCCCGCCGCGCCACCCCGTCGCCACACCGGACATCTGCCAGTGGTGGACCTACAAGTTCGGCGCCGACTGGCGCCACCCGCTCGGACCGCGAAGCGATATACGCGGCAAGCTCGACCATCCCGTCGTGCATGTCGCCTATAGCGACGCCAGGGCCTATGCCGATTGGGCCGGCCTCGACCTGCCGACGGAAGCGGAATGGGAGCTTGCCGCGCGCGGCGGTCTGGATGAGGCCGAATTTGCCTGGGGCGATGAACTGGTGCCCGGCGGCAGGATCATGGCCAATACCTGGCAGGGCATGTTCCCGCACCAGAGCCTGAAGCCGAAAGGCCAGGAGCGGACGACGGCTGTCGCCAGCTTCCCGCCGAACGGATACGGCCTGTACGACATGATCGGCAATGTCTGGGAATGGACCAGCGACTACTGGACTACCCGGCATCCCGAACCGGCCAACAAGGCCTGCTGCATTCCGAAAAACCCGCGCGGCGGCCCCGCTGATCAGAGCTTCGACCCCAACCAGCCGCAGATCCGCATCACGCGCCGTGTCCTCAAGGGCGGTTCGCACCTCTGCGCACCCAACTATTGCCGTCGCTACCGCCCGGCCGCCCGGCATGCGGAACCGGACGACACCTCCACCAGCCATGTGGGTTTCCGTTGCGTCAAACGTCCGCAGGGCTCTGCTTGAGGAAACGGCCATGCCGAATTTGCAACGCGATCGCATGAGGGGCCCTGCCAGGCCCTATCATCATGCTGCATCCCTTCTCCTGCTTCTATTTGCGCTGCTGCTTGTCGCGCCGCTAGCCAGGGCTCAGCAAATCCTGCCGTCGTGGAACGACGGCCACGCCCGGCAATCCATCATCGACTTCGTCACCAGGGTAACGACCGAGGGCGGCGATGAATTCGTCCCGGTGCCCGAGCGGATCGCCGTCTTCGACAATGACGGCACGCTGTGGACCGAGCAGCCCTATTACTTCCAGCTTGCCTTCGCGCTCGACCGGGTGAAGACGCTCGCGCCTTCCCATCCGGAATGGAGGAATACCGAGCCGTTCAAGTCCGCCCTTAACGGCAATCTCGCCGAGATCGCCAAATCCGGAGAAAAGGGCGCCGTCGAACTGGTCATGCAGACCCATGCGGGCATGACCACGAACGACTTCGAAAAGATCGTGACCAACTGGTTCGCCACCGCCAGGCACCCGCGTTTCAAGCGCCCCTACGACCAGATCACCTTCCTGCCGATGCGCGAACTGCTCGACTACCTCAGGGCCAACGGCTTCAAGACCTATATCGTCTCCGGCGGTGGCGTCGAATTCATGCGGCCGATGACGGAGAAGGCCTATGGCATTCCGCCGGAACAGGTGGTCGGCAGCAGCATCGAGACGAAGTATCAACTGAAGGGCGATACGCCCGTGCTCTTGCGCCAGGGCCAGATCGCCTTCATCGATGACGGCCCCGGCAAGCCGGTCGGCATCAACAACCACATCGGCCACCGGCCGATCTTCGCCGCCGGCAATTCCGACGGCGACTTCGAGATGCTGCGCTGGGTGACGGCCGGGAAAGAGCCGCGCTTCGGAATGATCGTCCACCATACCGATGGGGTCCGGGAATACGCCTATGACCGGAACTCGCAGTTCGGCAGGCTCGACAAGGCGCTGGACCAGGCCGCCAACCAGGGCTGGGTGGTCGTCGATATGAAAAACGACTGGAACCGCATCTTCGCCTTCGAGGAAGAGCGGGCCGGGCAAAACGCCCCGGCGTCATCAACCCCTTAGAGTCGTTGGCGCCTCACCCCCATGCGAACGGTGGCCGGGCGCCAGGCTAGTAGCCGCGCGTCCGATCGATCTCACCGGCGAGTTCCTCTCCGCTGGCGAACCGACGGAAATTGTCGACCAGAACTTCCGCCGCACCGTGACTATCCGTGATGCAGGCGATATGCGGGGTCAGGATGACCTTGGGGTGCGACCAGAGGGGATGGGCGGGAGGCAGCGGCTCCGGGACGGTAACATCGATGAACGCCGATGCCAGATGTCCGCTGTCGAGTGCCGCAAGCAACGCGTCCTGATCCGTCTGGGGCCCCCGCCCTGCAAGCACGACGCTCGCGCCGGCCGGCAGGCGCGCAAAGAACTCGGCGTTCAGCAAGCCTTCGGTCTCTGGGGTTAGCGGCAGCAGGCAGACCAGAATATCGGTCTGCGCTACGAAGGCCTCAAGCCCCGCCTCGCCATGGTAGCAAGTAACGCCGTCGATCACCTTTTCGCTGCGGCTCCAGCCTGCCAGCGGAAAACCGAACGGCGCAAGTGCGGAAAGCGCCGCCTGCCCGAGATAGCCAAGCCCCATGACGCCAACCCTGCGGCGAGCGGCGCTCGGCTGCGGCAGCATGTGCCACATCTCCTTGCGGTTCTGGTCGAGATAGGCGGGCAACTGCCGGAAGAGCGAAAGCACCGCCAGCGTGATGTACTCCTGCATCATCCGCGCAAGCCCCGGCTCGGTCATGCGGACGATGCGCAGCCGCGCCGGCAGATCCAGCTGCGTGAACTGCTCGACCCCGGCACCGCTCGAGAAGATGATTTCGAGCGCGGGAAAGCGCGCAGTCATCCCGGCCGGCGGCTGCCAGCACATCAGTTGCCTGACACGCGAGGCGGCAGCGTCATCGATCTCCCCGGACAGGAACTCGACATCGGGCAATTCTCGCGCAAACACTTCGCGGATCTGCTCGCTGCGCATTGGATCCAGACTGCAATAGAACGCCATACCGCCCTCCCCTAGGTCGTAAGAAACCCCACAAGGAACTGGCCCTGGCGGGGTTTCGCAAATCAGTGATTGAGAACGCGGCGGAGGAAATCCTGCGTCCGCGGCTGCTGCGGCGACCCGAGCACGTCCTTGGCCTTGCCCTGCTCGACGATGACGCCACCGTCAAGGAACAGCACGCGGTCGGCCACGTCGCGGGCAAAGCCCATCTCGTGGGTGACGACCAGCATCGTCAGGCCTTCGTCGGCAAGACTGCGCATGACATCGAGGACGTCGCCGACCAGTTCCGGGTCGAGCGCCGAGGTGGGCTCGTCGAAGAGGATCGCCTGCGGCCGCATCGCGAGGGCGCGGGCGATTGCCACGCGCTGCATCTGGCCGCCCGAAAGCTGCGCCGGATAGTGATCCTTGCGATCGGCGAGGCCGACCCGCTGGAGCAGGTGTGCGCCGTATTCGCGGGCCTCTGCCGGCTTTTCACCTTTGACATGCACCGGTCCCTCGATGACATTCTCGAGCGCCGTGCGATGCGGGAAGAGGTTGAAGCGCTGGAAGACCATTGCCATGCGCGTGCGAATATCGCGGATCGACGGGTGAAGCGCGTCGACGCGCTGGCCTTCGATCAGGATCTCGCCGCTCTGGTAGGTCTCCAGACCGTTCAGGCAGCGCAACATCGTGGACTTTCCAGACCCCGACGGGCCGATCAGGCAAACGACCTCGCCCTTCTGTACTTCGCCACTAATCCCCTTCAGGACCTGAAGCTTGCCGTAGGATTTGGTGACGTTCTTGATTTCAATCATCGCCATGGATCAGTGCCCTTTACTTTTGCCAAAGAGCTTTTCGAGACGACCGACGACCAGCATCAACGGCAAGCTGAGAGAAAGGTAGAACATCGCGACGAGCGTATAGACGTTCATGTTCTTGAAGGTCGAGGAGGCGAGAAGCTGGCCCTGCATGGTCAGTTCCGCAACGGTGATGGCGGAGGCCTGCGAGCTGTCCTTCAGCAACATCACCATGATGTTGCCATAGGGCGGCAGGATCACGCGCACCGCCTGGGGCAGGATCACCCGGCGCATGGCCTGGAACCAGCTCATGCCGATCGAAAGTGCGGCCTCGGTTTGGCCGTGGTCGATGGCTTCGATGCCGGCACGGAAATTCTCAGCCTGATAGGCGGAATAGGCGATGCCGAGGCCAATGATGCCGGCCTGGAGTGCGGAAAACGCGATGCCGAACTCCGGCAGCACGAAATAGATATAGAAGAGCTGTACCAGGATCGGGATGCCGCGGATGACGTTGATAATCGTCGATGCGGTGGCTGACAGCCAGCCAATCCCGGAAACCCGCATCAGTGCCCAGACAAGGCCCAGCAAGGTGGAGAGCGCGAGAGCGCCGGCGGTGACAAGAAGGGTGAATTTCACGCCTTGGAGCAGCACCGGGAAGAACTCACGGGCGTCCATGAGAAAGTTTTGCATTTGCGTTAACTCTGTAATTTGCGGGCAAGCTGGATGTCAGGCCCGCTGTGGCCAGCGGTCGCAGGAAGGCCCGGGACGGGCCCATGGAGGGGCGCACCGACAAATACGGGCACGAGGGGAAATGCCCCCGTGCCCGGACCGAAATTACTTCAGGCCGTACTTCGCGAGGATTTCCTTCAGCGTGCCGTCCGTCTTGATGCGGGCGATCGCTGCGTTGATCTTCTCCATGCGGCCGTCACCCTTGCGCAGGGCAATACCGAATTCGCCGCCAGCCGACGGTGCATAGCTGTCGACCATCTTGACCTTCGGGAACTGGCCCTGGGCAATGTAGTAGGCAGCCATCGGGCCATCGGCGATGCCGGCGTCGATACGTCCGGCATTCACGTCGGCGATGATGTCGGGAATGCTCTTGTAGACCTTGACCTCGGTGAAGAGACCGCTCTTCTGGAACAGATCGACGAAGGTGGTGCCGACCTGCACGCCGATGGTCTTGCCCTTGAGGTCTTCATAGCGTGCGTACTTGGTGTCATCGGTGACCGGCACGAATGCACCTTCGCCGTAACCGTAGACCGGCTCGGAGAAGTCGACGACCTTCGCACGCTCTTCGGTGATGAACATGGCCGAAGCGATCATGTCGATCTTGTTCGAGGTGAGCGACGGCACGAGCGCCGAGAACGGTACGGCCTCGAACTGGGCCTTGAAGCCGACTTCGGCCTCGATGGCCTTGACGACGTCGATCAGAACACCATCCATCTCCTTGGTCTCGGTATTCATGAAGGTGAAGGGCAGACCCGTCGGCGAGGAACCGATTTTGGCTGCTTCCTGGGCGGCTGCGGGCGCTGCCGCCGCAAGGGCTGCCGCGAGAGCGAGTCCGAGAACTTTGTTGAGACGCATGGTATTCCCCTTTCTAATCGCAGCCGGATGGCTGTACATCGCACTGTTAAACGATGAAGACGAATTTAACAAAGTGAAATCCGCCGTCAACATGTTTCATATTTCTGCTGATTATTCCTTCGTCCCAGCGCCGCCGGCAGGGCGCTGAGCGCTCCTCGACGCCCTTTCGCTGGCCGCAATTGCCGCCCGCTTGCGATCCTCTCGCGCCAGTCCGGCAAAGACCACCGGCATGAACCATGCATTTCCGCGCCAGGTCGGAACGAAGCGCGGCGGCCGGAAATCGAAGCCGCTTTCACTCCCCGGCACCTGGAGAATCTTCTGCGCGGCCTTGTAGCCGAGCCAGGGCGCCCACACCACGCCGGAACCACAAAAGCCGGTCGCGTAGTGAACTGCGCCACGCTTGAAGATCCGCGGCACCATGTCCCGGTTCATCGCCACGTATCCGAACCAGCTGTGCGAAATCCCGACCCCCTTGAGCTCTGGGAAGACCCGGCACATTTCGGTGTAGTTCGCTTCCGTTGCCCTCATCGAATCGTCCCCGCTCGTCGCATCGCGACCGCCGAACAGGATCCGCCGTCCGTCCGGAGACGGGCGGAAATAGTAGGTCATCGCCCGCGTATCCGTGAGCATCTTCAGGCCCGGCACGAGCGAGCGCACGCGCTCCTCGCCAAGGTCCTCGGTCGCGATGATTCGCGAGCGCAGCGGTACCAGCCGCTGCCGCAACCAACGGTCGGAGTGATCGGTATAGCCGTTCGTGCAGATGAGCACATCCCGCGCCTGCGTGCGACCACGCGCGGTAATTACTGTATGTTTATCAGATGCTTGCTTGACCTTCTCCACGCGGCATTCGCTGTGGATGCGCACGCCCTCGGCAAGCACGAGACGGACGAGTTCCGCGTGAAACTTGGCGGGATGAAGCCCGCCTATGTCCATGCGCACGCTTCCGCCGGCATAGAGATCGGTGGCGATATGGCGGTGAACTTCGCCGGCCGGAACCGCATAGGATTCGATCCCGGTATCACGCTGGAGCGCCTCGGCATTGCGCGCCATCTCGTCATATTCGGCGCGCGTCATCGCGCCGTAGAAGCGCCCCACAAGCCGGAAGTCGGCATCGACGCCTTCATTGGCGAGGAAGTCGATCATGAAGCGGCGCGCTTCGTGGCCTTCGGCCGCGATCCTGGCCGCCTGGGCCGCGCCGAACTTGCGCACGAGCGTCTTGTTATCAGGGCGGATATTGCCGCTGGTGAAGCCGCCATTGCGGCTGGAAGCGCCAAAGCCAAGCTTCTCGCGCTCGAAAACCTGGACCTTTCGACCCGCCCGGGCGAGGTAGAGCGCCGCACAGAGACCGGCATATCCGGCACCGACGATTGCGACATCGCAATCCGAATCGATCGGACGCGCTTCCAAAACTTGCGGTGGAGCTGCCTCCCACCAAAATGGTGTATCCTTGGGACGTGATCCTGACATTTTCCGCTCCATGTTTGGATGGATTTTTGAATTTAGTTTATTGAACGTTGGAAAATTATGAAGCAGAATACTGAAACATTATCAACCCCGATTCAATCCAGCGCGCAGCGAGCGCCAACAAAGGACCCCCAAGTGAGCAAGGCAGAGAACACCCGGACTTCGCCGGCCACCGAAGCTGATCCCAAGGATGATGCAGGCGAAATCGGGGCGCGCATCCGTGCGCGCAGGCTGGCACTCGGGATGACGCTCGGCGAGCTGTCCGAAGCGTCGGGGCTGTCGACCGGCGCCTTGTCGCAGATCGAGCGCGGGCTCGTGTCGCCGACCGTGCGCACGCTTTACACCATCGCAGACGTGCTCTCGATGAGCCCTGCCCAGCTCATCGACCCGCAAGGATTCGCAACCGCCGTTCGCGCCAATCCTTATGTGCTGCGCGCCGGCGAACAATCCGAAGTCCTCAATGCCGGCGGCGTCATCAAGCATCGCGCCTCCCCGGAACTGATCGAGACCATCAAGTCCTTCGTGGTGCGTATCATCCCCGGGGGAAGCTCGGGCGAGGAGTGCTACACCCATTCCGGCGAAGAACTTGGCTACGTCATCTCCGGCAGCTTCACGCTGCAGATCGACGACGCGCTCTATCTGCTTTCGGCCGGGGACGGTTTCGCCCTTCCCTCGACAATTCGCCACCGCTTTTTCAACAGCGGCGACACCGAAGCCGTCGTCATCTGGGTGAACAAGCCCGACCCGACCGGCCCCTGCCCAATCGAAGGGCCTAAACAAACACGACGGAGAGCAACCGAAAATGGCAAGCAGTCCTGAGAGCTTCTCGCGCTCGCTATGGTGGAACCAGTGCGGCGAAGCCCAGCCGAAACACCCGAAGCTTGGCGGCGCGCATGAGGCAGATGTCGTCATCATCGGCGGCGGCTTCACCGGCCTTGCCAGCGCGCTGTTTCTTGCCGAACGGGGCGTAAAGGTCGCCGTTCTGGAAGCACGCCATGTCGGCTTCGGCGCATCCGGCCGCAATGGCGGCCAGGTCATTCCCGGCCTCAAGCACGACCCCGAGGACCTGCTGGCGACCTACGGCCCGGAACACGGCAGGCGCATGATCGAACTGGTTGGCGGTGTCGCCGATCTGGTCTTCGATCTGGTACGCAAGCACGACATCCGCTGCGCGCCGATCCGCACCGGATGGATCCAGGCCGCCCATTCCGAGCTGGCGACCACCGCGGTCTTCAAGCGCGCCCGCCAGTGGCAGAAACAGGGAGTCGAGGTCGAGATCCTCGACCGCAAGCGCGTGGCCGAGCTTTCCGGCACGGAACGCTATTTCGGTGGCTGGCGCGATCCCCGCGCCGGCGCGCTGCAGCCGCTCGACTATGTCCGCGGCCTGGCGCGGGCGGCGTCTGCCCTCGGTGTAGAGATTTTCGAGAATTCCGCCGTCACCAGCCTGACGCGGGAAGGCAAGGTGTGGGTTGCCAAGACCGCCGATGGCAGGGTCAGCGCCCGCGAAGCCCTGGTCGCCACCAATGCATATACCGGCAATCTGGTCTCCGGGCTGGCCCAGAGCATCCTGCCGGTGCAGAGCATGCTGATCGCGACCAAGCCGCTTTCCGACAAGCAACGCGCCGAGATCATGCCCGGCGGGGTCGTCCTGTCCGAAACGCGCAAGCTGGCCTTCTACATGCGCCAGTCCCCCGACGGACGGTTCCTTCTCGGCGGCCGCGGCGCGGTCGGGATGAAGGAAAAGGCGGCCCTCATGCACGCCCTCAAGGCGGGCATGGTGCGCCTGTTCCCGCAACTCGAGGGTATCGGGCTTGACTACACCTGGTCCGGCCACGTCGCGCTGACGATGGACGGCCTGCCGCATCTGCACAACCCCGAACCGGGTCTGCATGTCATGCTCGGATACAACGGCCGGGGCGTCGCCTTGGCCACCGCATTCGGCAAGATGTATGCCGAACACATCGCCGAGGGCCGTCCCATGGTCTATCCGGCGACCAAAATTCCGAGACTTGCCTGGCATGCCATCCGCCAGCCGGTGATGGATCTCGGCATCCGCTGGTACTGGATCAAGGACAGCCTTGGCTTCGCCTCCAAATAATCAACTCTTACCGGAGAATCCCACGTGCTGAATAACGTTATCGATCTGGGCGCAGTCCCGTCCTGCGCCTCGGATCTCGAAGAGGCTTTGCGCTCGATCGGCCTCGCCGCACCGGCAAACGACCCCTTCGACTGCGGCCGCGCGCTCCTGACTGGCGAAGGCGCAGATGCCGAAATCCCGTTCTCGTCCATCATCATCCTGCGCGACGGCGCATTGACCCTGAAGGACGCCGCCGGCAACGCGGTCTCGCTTCGAAAGGGTGAGATTGCCACTCTGCCCGCAGGCCGGCTTTCCTGGAGCGCCGATGGAGCCGATTGCGTCATTCTGCTGCTGCGTCAGGACAATCCGCAACTGGCACTGTCGAAACTCGACCTCGACCACCCGATGGCGCCGGGCGGCTCGCCCAACCCGGCCCTCCTGACCACGCCCGCACCGCAGACCCTTCGCCACGAATTTCATGACGGAGACGCCGCATCCTGGGGGACCTGGTCGACGACGCCCTATGCCCGCCGCCCGCTCACCTATTCCTACTCGGAACTGATGATGTTGCGCCGGGGCGAAGTCACCCTGGCAAACCCGGAGGAAGGAAGTCTCACCTTCCGCGCCGGCGACATCTTCCTCGTGCGCCCCGGCGCAACGGTCAGCTGGGACAATCCGACCGATCTGGAAAAGTTCTGGTTCATCCGCTCGGCGGATTAAGGCCGCATCCGGTTTTCGCGACCGGGCGAGAACGCTATCGAAATGCCCTTCGGCGATGCTGGCATCGTCGACGGGCTGTCGGCGGCCGACAAACCCCATCGGCCGTCGACTGCTTTCCTGCTGCCGGCAATCCAGTGCAGCTACTTGCCGCGATTGCGCAGCACTTCCCCCACCACCGCCGAAGCCGAGAACGCATTCGGCCAGCCGGCATAGAAAGCCGCCTGCGTCACGACCTCGCCGGCCTGTTCGGCGGTGAGCCCGCGTTCCAGGGCCCGGTTCAGGTGGAAGGCAAGCTGTGGGCTCTGGCCGAGCGCGATCAACGAGCTGATGGTGACGAGGCTCCGGTCACGCGGAGTGAGGCCGGGCCGCTGCCAGAGATCGAGAAACAGCGGATCGGTCGTGAACTTGACCAGACCAGGAGAAATCGGGCCGACATTCTTGTCGACATTGGTCGCACGCTGCAGTTCGGCCTCGACATCGAGTGGCAGAAGCGGCGGAGACGCGGCGGGAAGCTGGTCCACCCCGACATTCCTGTAGGCAAACACATCCTTCGCCGCGGCCACCGCCGACATGGCATTCGGCCATCCGGAATAGAAAGCGAGATGGGTGATGATCTCGGAGACCTCCGCCGGCGTGACGCCGTTGTCGAGAGCGACGTTGATGTAGTGCTTGAGCTCGGCTGCCTGGTTTCGCGCGATCAGCACGGCCAGCGTGACGATGCTGCGATCCCGCCGGGAGAGTTGTGGCCGCTGCCACAGATCCCCCAGCACATCCTCCCGGGCGTATCGGCCGAGGGCCAGCGACACCGATTCGATATCGTCAAGCGACAGGGATGAAGGACTATCGGTCATGGCTCCACCTTCCGTTTATCTCAGCGGCTCCTACCAGCAGAAGTGTCGCGACTGCGCTCGGTGCGGGGTTGCCGCCACATCGCCGCTTGCACGCAGGCCTCGCACCGGCCCTGGCCCGCGATCTCCCGTGAACGAATATCGCCGACATATTGGACGGTTTCGCGACAGCGATCGAGGCGGCGGAAGATTCGTCGCCTTTGGCATGGCTGTTCGCCCCACGAAAAAAGCCCGCGACATGCGGGCTTTCGTCATTCCAGGGTGGTGTTCGTTCAGACGCCGCTGAGGCCGTCGGAGCTGATATAGGCGATCCGGAGCATGTTGGTGGCGCCGGGGGTGCCGAGTGGCACGCCGGCCGAGATGATCACCCGGTCGCCGGGCTTGCCGAAGCCCTCGGAGGTGACGATCCGGCAGGCGCGGTTGACGATGTCGTCGAGGTCGGTGGCGTCGCCGGTGACGACGCAGTGCAGCCCCCAGACCACCGACAGCCGCCGCGCCGTCTTGAGGATCGGCGACAGCGCCAGGATCGGCACCTGCGGCCGCTCGCGCGCGGCCCGCAAGCCGGTGGTGCCCGACGAGGTGTAGCAGACGATCGCCGTCAGCTTCAGCGTCTCGGCGATCTGCCGCGCCGCCAACGAAATGGCGTCGGCGCCGGTCGCCTCCGGCAGCGGCCGCTGGGCGTAGATGATGCCGGAATAATGGGGGTCGCGCTCGACCGTGC
>JAEWPB010000129.1 GCA_023399465.1 Pseudomonadota bacterium | reverse complement strand
CACGCGGTGCCGGCCCCACCCGGGGCGCTGCCCCCCGGCCGCGCCGCCGCCCTGGCCGCAGAATGATGGATACCGACCGGCACCTCACCCATATCGGCGCTTCCGGCGAAGCCAGCATGGTCGATGTCGGCGACAAGGCCGACACCCAGCGTGTGGCCACTGCCGAGGGCCATGTCCGGATGGCGGCCGAGACGCTGGCCCTCATCCGTCAGGGCGACGCCAAGAAGGGCGACGTCATCGGCACGGCGCGGCTTGCCGGCATCATGGCCGCCAAGCAGACCGCCAATCTCATTCCGCTCTGCCATCCGTTGATGCTAACCAAGGTCAGCGTCGATATTACCACGGACGACGCGCTTCCCGGTCTCCGGGTCACCGCAACGGCAAAGCTCACCGGCAAGACCGGCGTCGAGATGGAAGCCCTCACAGCGGTGTCCGTAGCCTGCCTGACGATCTACGACATGGCCAAGGCCGCCGACAAGGCCATGGAAATCGGCGGCATCCGGCTGCTGCACAAGTCCGGCGGCAAATCGGGCGATTTTCATCATCCCGGGAGTTAGGCAATGGCGCTTCTGCCGGTTTCCGAAGCGCAGAACCGCTTGCTCGACAAGGCAATGCCGATCGAGGACGTGGAAGAGCAGCCGCTGCACGAGGCAAACGGTAGGGTCCTGGCGGCCGGCCTCCAGGCCAGGCTAACCCAACCACCCTTCGACGCCTCCGCGATGGACGGTTATGCGCTGCGCGCCGCTGACGCAGCCGATATCGGTACTGTGCTTGATGTCATCGGCAGCTCGGCCGCCGGACACGCCTTCGACGGCGCGGTCGGTGCTGGCCAGGCGGTGCGCATCTTTACCGGCGCACCGGTACCGGATGGAGCCGACACGGTACTGATCCAGGAAGACGCGGAAGTGCTCGGGGCCGGGAGGATCCGCACCGGTCTCATCCCGTTGAAAGGCAGGCATATCCGACCCCGCGGCCAGGATTTCCTTGAGGGCGAGACCGTCCTGCCCGCAGGCTCGGTGATGGACTATTCGCGGCTGACAGTTGCCGCCGCCATGAACCACGCTTTGGTCCCCGTCTTCCGGCGACCCCGTATTGCCATACTGGCGACCGGCGACGAGCTGATGCCCCCCGGGACCCTCCCCGGACCGGCGCAGATCATCGCCTCCAACAGCTTCGGCATCGCCGCGCTTGTGCGTGACGCGGGCGCCGAAGTCATCGATCTCGGTATTGTTCCCGACAGTACCGCCGCAATCACAGCCGCCGTCGAGCGCGCTCGCGCAGCGCGGCCCGACGTTATCGTCACCCTCGGTGGCGCTTCTGTCGGCGACCACGATCTCGTGCAGGCGACGCTGACCGCGTCGGGCATGGTGTTAGACTTCTGGAAGATCGCCATGCGTCCCGGCAAACCGCTGATGGTCGGCAGCCTCGATGGCATCCATGTCGTCGGCCTGCCCGGAAACCCGGTCTCGAGCATGGTCTGCGGCCTGCTGTTCCTGGAACCACTGGTGCGCAAGCTCGCGCATCTCCCGCCATCTTCGCGTGCCGCCACCGCACTCTGCGGAAAGACTCTTTCCGCCAACGACCAGCGGCAGGACTATCTGCGCGCGACCCTCGCGAGGGACGGCGACGGCAACTGGGTGGCGACCAGCTACGGCAAGCAGGATTCGTCGCTGATGAAGAATTTCGCGATTTCGGACTGCCTGATCGTCCGCCCGCCCCACGCGCCGGAACTTGCCGAAGGCGCGCCCTGCCCGATCATGCTACTGCGGCCCTACCCCGAAGCCTGAGCGGCTTCACCACACCAGCCGCTGCCGCACAGCCTCCTGACCGCGATCTGGCCGCGAATTCTCTACCTGATCTGCCATGAAAAAACGGGGCCGCCAGAATGGCAGCCCCGTCGGAAATCTTCAGCTTGTAACGACGGCACCACACGACAGCGATGCCGGTTGTTGCTGCGTCGAGCTGTCAGACCAGGCGGCTCTGCACCAGCGCTGCCTCGATAAAGCTCGCAAACAGCGGATGCGGCTCAAGCGGACGCGACTTCAGTTCCGGGTGGTACTGAACGCCGATGAACCACGGATGATCCGGATACTCGACAGTTTCCGGAAGCAGACCGTCCGGCGACATGCCGGAGAACACCAGACCGCTCTTCTCGAGGCGGAACCGGTAGTCGACGTTCACTTCGTAACGGTGACGATGGCGCTCGGAAATATCGGTGGAACCGTAGATCTTGGCGATCTTGGTGCCCTTCTTGAGGCTCGCCTTGTAGGCGCCAAGGCGCATCGTGCCACCCAGGTCGCCGGAAGCCGAACGCTTCTCGAGCTGGTTGCCCTTGGTCCATTCGGTCATCAGGCCGACGACCGGCTCCTTGGTCGGACCGAACTCGGTCGACGAGGCCTTCTCGACGCCGGCGAGATTGCGCGCCGCCTCGAGCACCGCCATCTGCATGCCGAAGCAGATGCCGAAATAGGGCACCTTGCGCTCGCGTGCGAACCGCGCCGCGTTGATCTTGCCTTGCGCGCCACGCTCGCCGAAACCGCCGGGAACGAGGATGCCGTGAACCTTTTCGAGGTAGGGTGCGGGATCTTCCTTCTCGAAGATTTCCGACTCGATCCACTCGAGCTTGACCTTGACCCGGTTGGCGATGCCGCCGTGATGCAGCGCCTCGATCAGCGACTTGTAGGCGTCCTTGAGGCCCGTGTACTTGCCGACGATGGCAATGGTGACCTCGCCTTCCGGGGTACGGATGCGATGGCCGACTTCTTCCCATGCCTCAAGCCGAGGCTTCGGCGCAGGCTCTATTCCGAAAGCAGCCAGCACCTCGTTGTCGAGGCCTTCCTTGTGATAGGCAATCGGAACGTCGTAGATGTTGGCAACGTCGAGCGCCTGGATGACGGCGGATTCACGGACGTTGCAGAACAGCGACAGCTTGCGACGCTCGGCTTCCGGGATTTCCCGGTCCGCACGCACCAGGAGGATGTCCGGGTGAATGCCCATCGCCTGCAGTTCCTTGACGGAGTGCTGGGTAGGCTTGGTCTTCAGTTCGCCGGCCGCAGGAATGTAGGGCATCAGCGTCAGGTGGACGTAGACGGCCGTGCCGCGCGGCAGGTCGTTGCCGAGCTGGCGGATCGCCTCCATGAACGGCATCGCTTCGATATCGCCGACCGTGCCGCCGATTTCGCACAGCACGAAATCGTAGTCGTCGTTACCTTCGGTAACGAAGTCCTTGATTTCGTTGGTAACGTGCGGAATGACCTGAACGGTTGCGCCAAGGTAGTCGCCGCGGCGCTCCTTGTCGATGATGTTCTTGTAGATACGTCCGGTGGTGATGTTGTCGGTCTTGGTCGCCGAACGGCCGGTAAAGCGTTCGTAGTGGCCGAGATCGAGGTCCGTCTCGGCACCGTCGTCCGTCACAAACACTTCGCCGTGCTGTGTCGGGCTCATGGTGCCGGGATCGACATTGAGATAGGGGTCGAGTTTGCGCAGCCGCACCCGATAACCACGGGCCTGCAACAACGCTCCGAGAGCGGCGGCCGCAATTCCCTTACCAAGGGAGGAAACCACGCCGCCGGTGATGAATACATATCGCGCCATGGGATTCACCGGATACCGTTTCAAAATTGATTCCGCTAGCCCCAAAAAGTCATCTGCTGAACTTTTTTAAGGAACTCGGAATGTGGACAAAAGAAAACCGGCAGGCTTGTTTCGGCCTGCCGGATGTTGAACGTGTCGACCAGGCTTACTGACCGGTCGGAACACCCGTCTCGTTGGCCGGCTGCTCGGCAGGAGCCGGGGCCGGAGCGGCCGGCTGCGCCTCGGTTGCCGGAGCTGGAGCGGGCGTTGACGGACCGCCGAGCTGGTCGAGAACGCCGTTGCCCTGCGAGGTCCCGGCCGGGATACGGTCGAGAATGTCGGAGGGCTTGGATTCGTAACGTGCCAGGAGGCCGAGCCCGATCGAGGTGATGAAGAACAACGTCGCGAGGATCGCCGTGGTGCGCGTCAGCGCATTCGCCGTTCCACGCGCGGACATGAAGCCCGAGCCGCCACCGATCCCCAGGCCGCCGCCTTCCGAACGCTGGATGAGCACGACGCCGACAAGCGCCAGCACGATCATGAGATGTATGACAATCAATACGGTTTGCATGAGCTTCCAGTCCTGCCCGGACGGGCACAAAAAACGAATTGGCGGCTCTTTACATGAGGCAGCCGCCTATTCCAAGCCTTTTCGAGGGTCAGTGGCTTCGACCCTCAAAAAAATCAGGCCAGAAGATCCTCATAAACCGACCATATGGCAAGGAATTCCGACGCTTTCAAGCTCGCGCCGCCGATCAATGCGCCATCGACATTGGCGACGGCCATCAGTTCCCTGGCATTGGAAGGCTTGACCGATCCGCCGTAGAGGATGCGCATGCCCTCGCCTTCAGCGCCGAAGCGGCTGGAAAGCTCGCCCCGCATGAATGCGTGTGCTTCCTCGACATCCGCGACCGTCGGCGTCAGCCCGGTGCCGATCGCCCAGACAGGCTCATAGGCGATGACCGTGTTTTCTGCGGTCGCACCGTCCGGTACCGATCCGGCAAGCTGGCTCTTGAGCACGTCGAGGGTCTGGCCCGCCTTGCGCTGTTCGGCCGTCTCGCCGATGCAGATGATCGCGACGAGCTCTGCGGCATGCGCCGCTTCTGCCTTTGCGCGAACCAGCGCATCGCTCTCGTTGTGATCGGTGCGCCGCTCCGAGTGTCCGACGATGACATGGGTGCCGAAGCAATCGGCAATCATCTCGGCAGAGATGTCGCCGGTATGGGCGCCGGATACGTCCTGATGGCAATCCTGGGCACCGATCGCCAGCGGGCTGTCGTCGCACAGCGCCGTCGCCACATAGAGCAGCGTGGCCGGCGGGCAGATCAGCGCTTCGATCTTGTCGGAAAGCGGCGTCTTCACGCCATCGGCCATCGCCTTGATCTGATCGAGCGAGGCGCGCGTTCCATTCATTTTCCAGTTACCCGCGACGAGCGGACGAACATCAGGCGTCATGAGGACTTCCATTCTTGTTAGACCACGTCCGAACTAGCAAAACGAGCCGAGGAAGGAAAGGACGCGACCGGCGCCGCGGATCGAAAAACCGTCACCAGCCCCGTCCAACCGCGGCCGACGTCGTCTCCCGCCCCCCTTCAATCGTGTCACTGGTCGGTGACGAACCAGTTGAGCAGCTTTCGCCAGTCGGTCATGCGTATCGGCGTACCGTGGCCGCCGGTCTCGAACAGCGTGAACCGCACCGGATATTTGGCCTTGTGCAGCTTGTCGTACAACGCGATCTGATCCGGCGCCGGATAGACGTTGTCGCGGCTTCCATGGGTGAACCAGATCGGCAGCTTGGCCTTGTGGGCGGCGCTTCCGACAAAGGCGGGATCCGTCGGACCGCCGAGGATCGCCATTCCCTTCAACTGTGAAACGGTCTCCGGCTTGCGGGTCAGGCCCCAGCAGATAAAGTTCCCCATCGAGGCGCAGGCAACAATCACCGGCCGGCCGGGGGATAACTTGGCGGCATTGTCGACCAGCGCGGCAACGCTGTCCACGCCCTTGGCATCGAAACTGCGCACGCTCGGCGCATAGTAGGTGCCGCCGTTTTCGACGACGAGGTTCTTCAGCCGGTTGAAATTGCCGCCGAAGGTGTAGTCGTTGAATCCGAGGCGACGGTCCCCGCCCCGGCCATGAATGAAGATGACGGTGAAATTCGCTCCCGCCGCCGGACCAAGGCGCGAGACCTCGAGATTGCCGCTCTGCAGTATGAGCGCTTCGTTCACCGGCTTCTGCTTCAGCTTGGCGACATATTTGGATTTTACCCGACGCTCGGGAACCTGGTCGCGTCCGTTGATATCGCGCATTTCCTGATAATCGATGGCCTCGAAATCGCCGCCATCGCGGCTTTCAAGCACGGTGGCGGACGAAAACAGCTCATCCTTGAAAGGCTTCAGGGGCTCCCCCTTTGCGGCACCTGCCACAAGGACGGCCAGAAAAAAGGCGGAAAGACGCGTCAACGTGAAATGAACTGTGGACATGTGCATACGGATCGACTCCCATTGGCCCATCAGCCTTGCCATTGCGCGCGGCGCGACGCAATCCTTTCGGCCAATAGCCCCGAATTCAGCGGCATTATGCATGCGAACGGGTTTTCCCGAGCAGTGCTGATTCGCAAGATGCCCGCAATTGTGGCGAACTTCCGGTCCGGTTCCGCGCGTGCCAGACCGGGGTCGCGTGACGTTAAGATTTGAAACGGCCCGATGGACGACAACAACGACCTCTTCTCCGGAATTCCCCAGGCATCCAAGGTGTCGGTAGCAAGCGAGCCGGCTGCATCTGTCCCGGCGAGCACGCCAGCGGCAACGCCCCCGGTAAGTCCGGCACCGGCCGCCGAGCCGGAATTCCGCCCTGCTCCGGAAACCTCGACCAGCGACACCTATGGCGCGTCGGCGATTCGCGTGCTCGAAGGGCTCGAGCCCGTGCGCATGCGCCCCGGCATGTATATCGGCGGGACCGACGAGAAGGCCCTGCATCACCTCTTCGCCGAAGTCATCGACAACTCGATGGACGAGGCGGTAGCCGGGCACGCCAACTTCATCGAAGTGCATCTGGACGCTGGCGGCTTCCTGACGGTCAGCGACAACGGCCGCGGCATTCCGGTGGAAAACCATCCGCAGGTGCCGGGAAAGTCGACGCTTGAAGTGATCATGACCAAGCTCCATGCCGGCGGCAAGTTCGACGGCAAGGCCTACGAGACCTCGGGCGGCCTTCATGGTGTCGGCGTCTCGGTGGTCAACGCCCTGTCCGATGTGCTCGAGGTCGAGGTCGCCCGCAACCGCAAACTGTATCGCCAGCGCTTCTCGCGCGGCGTCCCGCAGGGCGGGCTCGAGGAGCTCGGCGACGTCCATAACCGTCGCGGTACCCGTGTGCGTTTCCATCCGGATCCGCAGATCTTCGGCGAACACGCCAAGTTCGATCCGGCGCGTGTGTTCCGCATGGCACGCTCCAAGGCCTATCTCTTCGGCGGCGTCGAGATCCGCTGGAGCTGCGACGCCGGCATGCTGCCACAGGGCTCCGAAGTGCCCGAAAAGGCGGTGTTCCACTTCCCCGGCGGCCTGAAGGACTATCTGCAGGCGACGATGGGCAAGGACTTTACCGTTACCCGCGAGATTTTCGCCGGCAAGACGGAGAAGACCAGCGGTCATGGCTCGCTCGAATGGGCAGTGACCTGGTACGGCGGTGACCAGCAGATCCATTCCTATTGCAACACCATTCCGACTCCGGAAGGCGGCACACACGAGGCCGGACTGCGCATCGCGCTCACCAAGGGCCTGAAGAACTACGCCGAACTGACCCAGAACAAGCGCGCCGCGCAGATCACCACCGACGACGTGATGATTTCGGCCGTCGGCATGCTGTCGGTCTTCATCCGCGAACCGGAATTCGTCGGTCAGACCAAGGACAAGCTGGCGACCGTCGAAGCCCAGCGCATCGTCGAGAACGCCCTTCGCGATCCGTTCGACCATTATCTCGCCGACAACCCGGCGGAAGCGGCCAAGCTGCTCGATTGGGTAATCGAGCGCGCCGAGGAGCGGCTCCGTCGCCGCAAGGAAAAGGAAGTCAACCGCAAGACGGCCGTGCGCAAGCTTCGCCTGCCGGGCAAGCTCGCCGACTGCTCGCAGAACACCGCCGAAGGCGCCGAACTCTTCATCGTCGAAGGCGATTCGGCCGGTGGCTCCGCCAAGCAGGCGCGCAATCGCGCCAACCAGGCGATCCTTCCGCTGCGCGGCAAGATCCTCAACGTCGCCAGCGCCGGCCGCGAGAAGCTCAGCGCCAACCAGCAGATCTCCGATCTGATCCAGGCGCTCGGCTGCGGTACCCGTTCCAAATATCGCGAGGAAGATCTCCGTTACGAGCGCGTCATCGTCATGACCGACGCCGACGTCGACGGGGCCCATATCGCCTCGCTGCTGATCACCTTCTTCTATCAGGAAATGCCGGAACTGGTGCGTGGCGGCCACCTGTTCCTGGCGGTGCCGCCGCTCTACAAGATCACGCAAGGTTCGAAATCGATCTACGCCCGCGACGACAACCATCGCGCCGAACTGATGGAAACCGAATTCAAGGGACGCGGCAAGATCGAGGTCAGCCGCTTCAAAGGTCTGGGTGAGATGCTGCCGGCGCAGCTCAAGGAAACCACCATGGACCCGAAGAAGCGTACTCTCCTCAGGGTCGAGATCGACGAGGTCGATTTCGAGGGAACCCGCGAGGCGGTCGACAATCTGATGGGCACGAAGGCCGATGCCCGTTTCCGCTTCATTCAGGAGCGGGCCGAGTTCGCCGAGAACCTCGACATCTGATCTCGTATCACCCGTTGCCGTCAGCTAGCTGCCAGCATCGGGTGAACAACAGTTGCCGCCCACTGAATTTTGATCTCGTGCGATCGCCTTTGTCGCTTGTATAGGGCTACCCGATAGCACATATGTTATCGGAAGCTTCAATCGCACAAAGAACGATATTTTGACAGCACTTGATCCTCAACGCCACAGAACCGAACCGCGTTGGCTCGGTTCCGTCGCTCCTTCGAAAATGGCCCTGATCCCCCTGATATCTGCGGCCCGCTGGCTGTTGCTGCTCATCATTGCGGCTGGCATCTATTTCTTTTACGGCTTTTTGGTTCCCGTTCTTGCAGCACTGGTCATTGGCTTTGCCAGTTGGCCTCTTTTCAGCAGGCTCAAGGCGCACCTCGGCGGCAGCCGGACGATGGCGGCTTCGGTCGCCATCATCTTGATCGTCGCATTTATCGTCGTCCCGATCGTCATTGCGGTCAGTTATACGGTCGGCGAGGTACGCGACTGGATCGGCTGGGCCGTCCACGTCAACACGGCAGGCGCGCCCGTCCCGCACTGGATGGTCGAATTGCCGGTGATCGGCGAGTGGATCGGAGAAAAGTGGGCCCAGTATATCGGCACCCCCGGCGCCATCGGCGACATGCTCCAGGTCGTCAGCGGTGACAATCTCGGCAATATCTACCGCGCGGTCCTTGCAGCCGGCGGCGGCGCGTTCCACCTGCTGCTGACCCTGCTGTTCATGCTGATCGCGCTGTTCTTCGTCTATCGCGACGGCGAGTCTTTCATGCGCCAGATCGACCTGCTTGGCGAGCGCATCCTGCCCAATCGCTGGGAGCGCATCTCGCGCGTGGTGCCGGCAACGATCAATTCGACGGTCACGGGCATGACGCTGATTGCCATCGGCGAAGGCATCGTGCTCGGCATCGCCTACTGGATTGCCGGCGTTCCCTCGCCGGTCACCTTCGGCGTGCTGACAGGCATCATGGCACTGATCCCGGGCGGCGCACCGCTGTCCTTCACCCTGGTATCGATCTATCTCGTCGCCAGCGGCTCTCCGGTCGCCGGTGTCGCGCTGTTCGTCTGGGGCAGCGTCGAACTTTTCATCGTCGACAAGACCCTGCGTCCCCGCCTCGTCGGCGGCCCGATCAAGCTGCCGTTCCTGCCGACCTTCTTCGGGCTCGTCGGCGGCGTGAAGACCATGGGCTTCCTTGGACTGTTCATCGGTCCGGTACTTATGGCGCTTCTGGTCGCAATCTGGCGCGAATGGATCCGCGAGATCGAGATCACCGAAGAACGCGAGGCCACTTCGGCGCACGGACTGATCCTGCCGGCCAAGCAGGACGCCGATCATTAAGCGAGGTGGCGCGTCACGCGCCACCCAGCCTCTTTTCCATGAAGAGGCTCAACGGATCGGGCAGATAGCTGCCGAACGGCGGTATCTCCCGGTAGTCGAATTTGCGGTAAAGCCCGATCGCCTCGGGCCGGTGGACGCCGGTTTCGAGCCGCACTGCGGTCAATCCACGCGCCCCGGCATGAACTTCCAAAGCCTCCAGCAGTTTTTGCCCGATGCGCAGCCCTCGCGCCTCGGGATCCACGAACATCCGCTTGATCTCCGCCGTCCCGTCACCCGCCTCGACCAGCGCACAGCAGCCAACGATCTCGCCTTCATGGCGCGCGACGAAGAACGCCACCTCAGGCTCCTCCAAAGATGACAGGTCGAGCATGTGATTGCTTTCCGCCGGATAGAGCGAGGCGACGTAGGCGTCGGAGAGTTCGAGCAGGCGGACGACAGCGCTCTGGCGCGGCGGCTCGAGGGCAATGGTGACGGGCATGTGGCTTACCTTGGAAATGACAGGGCGAGACCATGATCGTGCGAGGTCGCGCGGATAAAATCAATCCTTCGCATCGGGCGTGGCGCAACCTCCTGTGCATGCGCAAGGTTTGGCCTTTCTCCGGCAATAATTCCGACCGTAGAAAAGCGCTGTCCACGTTCAGCAATCGATGAGTCGGCCGATGAGAACTGCGTTGATCATGATGACTATTCTTGGCTGCGACGACACTGCCAGCCATTGCGAACTGGTCCGGACGCTGCCGCAGCGCTGGACGAGCATCGAGCTTTGCGATGCGGCATCCGAGCGTGAAATGGCCCGACTGCAGGGGATCGAATACCCGATGCTGGTCGCTGTCTGCCAGATCCCTGACCTGCCGGCGTCTCCCGAAACTGCAACCAGCCCGGCTCTTGAGGATCTCGGTCCAGTCCTCCCTGCACCTGCATCGGCGGAGGAAGAGGAAGGTCTGGCGGCCCGGGCACTGGAGCGGGTGAAAAACGTGCTTCCCTCGATCGAGGGCCTGCGCGATCTCGCGGCCAAGCCCATTCGCCTGATGACCGAAAGCTATTCCTGGGTTGCCCGCAAGGTCGCCGAGTGAGCCTAGGCGGCCGCGACTGCGGTGATGTTCGCATAGGAGCGCGCGGCCTGGCGCTGTTCGGCGATGTGCAGTTTCTCTACCATCTGCATGAGTTCGCCGGCCATGGGCGTCGCAGTGAGTGGCTTGCGGAAGCACTCCAGCAGGCGCCCGGCAATGTTGTCCAGAGTGCTGGAATGGTCGCTACGCGCCGCCTGCCGCCAAAGCATGGTCGCTTCGACGAAAACGGCGCTGATGTCATGCGGCAGTCCCGCCGACTCATAGAGCGCCCGCACGGCATGAAAGCGCCCGGTGGCGAGGATGGAGCGTACGCGCCGCTCCGCGCAACCCGACAGGTTGATGATGGCGTTGGCGAAAAACTCCACCTTGCCGGTGCAGAGCGCATGCATGAGGAATGCCGGGGTCAACCGGCCGGCGACACGCAGATGCTCGACGAGATCGGGGATCTCGCCATGCGCCGCGGCTCCGGCAATCGCCACGGTCGCAGCCTCCCCGGCTTCACGGGTCACCCGCTCGAGACGGCGTCCGCCGATCGTGGCGCGCACGAACTCGAATCCCGAAAGCGCGTCGGTGACGAACTGCATCAGCAGGTGGCGGGCTTCAGCGGGCAGTTCCGGGCGTTCGAGAAGCAGGTTGCGGATCTCGCAATCGCGGCCATGGCGCTCGGCTATGCGCCGGAGCGTAAAACGCGTGATCTGCGCATTGGGGTTTTCGAGAAGCATCTGGACTTCGGGCTCGCCGCCGACTTCGGCGATTGCCGCGGACACGGCGCGACTGACCGCCATGCGCGAGGCAACCAGCACCCGCGTGGTGCCGTCGCCGCGACCGACGAGCTCGACGAGGTCGGCATCGGCAAGCACGGGTGAACGCGAGATCACCGCGAAGGCGACTTCCGCCTGATCCTCGGCGAGTGACATCATCACCGCCCGCGGTGCACTTTCGGAATCAGCGAGCGCCTCGGCGAGCGCGAGGCGAACCCGCGGCGACGGGTCATCCAGGAGATAGGTCATCGCCATGACGGCGGCTTCCTTTTCCTGCCTGCTCATCTCCGACTTCAGGTAGGCGCGGCCGAGCGCATTGGCGGCCTTCGCCCGCTCACTGGTCCGGGCGGTTTCCGCCCAACGGAGAAATGCTTGTACGATCACGCCGTGCGCCCCAAGCCAAGAATTGGTATCGTTCGGCCAATCGATGGCCACTAGCGCTAGATTAGAAGTTAAAAGTTTAGGATCGGTTTACCATACCCATCAATCCCTTCCCCTCGGTTGAATTAAGGCTATTTCGCCCCTAGTTCTCATGCACGAGCACGGTAAGGTTCGGTATTTTCATTTCCACGTCCTATTGAAATCCTGTTGGCGAACGACGCCGAATCGCGATGAGGCACCCATGCGCTCCTGGTTACGGCTTTCGACGGTTGAAGATAAGGCGCTCGGCCGCGGCGCCCGCGCCCATGCCGATTGCCTCGTCTTCGATCTTTCCGGGACATCGCCCGCGGAGGCCCAGCGCGCCCGGGCCAATTGCGTTTCCTTCCTGCGGCTGTCGGTCGCCAGCCGCCGCTACGTGATGATCCATCCGTTCGGCTCCGGGCTCGCCGAGGATGACCTCATTGCGATCGGGCCGGATCTGCCCGAAGGAATCATCCTTGCGGGCACCGAGGACGGCGCGGATATACAGAAGCTCGATGCGCTGCTGTCCGTTCAGGAAGCAAGCCACGGCCTGGAGCCCGAGCGCACATCGATCGTCGGTCATTGCGACACGGCGAATGGCGTGCTCTCCGCCGGCAGTTTTCGCAACAGGTCGAAGCGACTGGTGGCACTTTGCTGGTCAGCGACAGCGCTCGCCAGACACCTCGGGGCGACACGGGTCGTGGACGAAAGCAGGCGCCTCACCGACCCCTTACGTCACGCGCGCGCAGCAGTACGGCTGGGAGCGGCGGCCGCCGGAGTGGCGGCCATCGATTGCGGCGATGCCGTACCCGATGAAAACTTCGTTCGTCAGGCCTGCTCCGAATCGCTGGCGGATGGCTTTACCGGGATGATGACCGGTGACCCGCTGCGCATCGCGCTGATCAACGACGCATTCCCCGAGCCCCAGTTACGGTAACCGCGGGGAATGCGGTTACGCCGGGCGCTTTGGCCGGGTCATTTCGAAGACGTCGCCACCGTCGCAATAATCCATGTAACCCATGCGCGCCACCGGCCGGGCGATCGCCATGTCGATGCGACCATCACGAATGATCGCATCGTCGATATGGATGGCAACGACCTGGCCGAACACCACGAATGAGTTCGCCGGCTTGCCCGAAAGCGACTTGGGCTGCAGGATCTCCGTTACCCGGCACTCGAGGGCGGCCATGGCCTCGGCGACCAAGGGCGCGTCCACGAGCGTTGCCGGCTTCGGCGTCAGTCCGGCAAGCGCGAACTCGTCGACGCCGTAATCGACGGCAACGGAGGAGGCGTTCATGCGCTCGGCAAGGTCGCGACTCACGAGACTGGCGGTGAATACACCGGTCTCCTCGACATTGCGCAAAGTGTCCTTGCGACCGCTGGAGGAAAACATCGCCAGCTTCGGATCGTCGCAGACGGCATTGAAAAACGAGTAGGGCGAGAGATTGAGGGAACCGTCCCTGCCCTTCGTCCCGATCCAGCCGATCGGTCTCGGCGAAACGATCGCCTTGAACGGATCATGCGCCAGACCATGCCGGTTGGTGTCGGTCGTGTAGATCATCAGGCGTCACCGCCGGTCCAGCTGACGATCTCCGCAAGATCCGGACGCGGGCGCTCGACGGGAGGAAAGTCCGATGAACCGATATGGATGAAACCGGCGACCTTCTCCCCCTCGCGTACGCCGAGCAGCGGCCAGGCGCGCTGGTCGTAGGCGAACCATTCGGTGAGCCAGTTGGCGACGTAGCCAAGCGCGTTCGCGGCCAGAATGAGATTGAGGCAAACCGCACCGGCCGACAACTGCTGCTCCCACTCGGGGATCTTCACATGCGGCGCCGCGGTGCTGATGACAGCGACCACGACAGGTGCGCGCGTGAAGCGGTTTCGCTCGACATTGATCATTTCTTCCGACAGGTCCGGCTTGGCCTCGAGCGCCAGCTTCAACAGTTCCTCGCCAAGGCGCGCCCGCTCGTCGCCGCGGTAGACGATGAAGCGCCACGGCGCCAGCTTGCCATGATCGGGTACCCGCGTCGCCAGGCGAAGGGCCTCCTCGATCTCGCCTCGACCCGGCCCGGGCTCCGACATCTGGAAGGCCGGGATGGATCGGCGCACGGCGAGGTAGTCGATCAGCTTGACGTCACTTTTCATTTGATATCGCTTTCATGAAGGTCCCGGCGAGATCCGGGGTCTTGAAATTGCCATCGGGTTGGTCTTCAAGTGACGCTGGAATTTTCAGAAGTCAACCGCCGAGGATCCATGACAGGCCATTCCCTTGCCGTTCGCTTCAGCCTCGCCCTTGGCCTGGTCCTCAGCACTTCGTTGCCTTCCGGCGCTCAAGACGCCTTCGACTCGTTCACGCAGATGACCACAACCCCGAAAATGCCGAAGCTGACGTCGTTTTCGGCAACGACGCGCGGCAGCCTGCCGGCCGACACGCAATTGCTCGACGTCGAGCTGGAAGCCAAGCTGACCAAGGACGGCGACGCCATGCAGCAGGGTCTCTCCTGGCGTGTCTTCAGCCCGTTCCCCGGGGATGACGGAAAACTGCCGCTGGTCGCCAGTTCCGAAGGCGGCTCGGCCGCCTTCCAGCTCGCCCCCGGCGACTACTTCGTCAACGTTGCCTTCGGGCGCGCCGGCGCAACGAAGAAAGTCTACGTCCCCACCACCGGACGGGTGGACAAGCAGGTGCTGGTGCTCGATGCCGGCGGCCTCGTTCTCAATGCCGTCTCCGGCTCCGACATGCGCATCCCTCCGGCGGAACTGAGCTTCTCCGTCTATTCGACGGAAGTGCGCGAGGATGGCGAGCGCGGTCTGGTCATGGCCGATGTCAAGCCGGAAACCGTGATCCGGCTTAATGCCGGTACCTATCACGTCGTATCAGAGTATGGCGAAGTCAACGCGGCGATCCGCGCCGATATCCAGGTCGAGGCCGGCAAACTGACCCAGGCGACGATCCAGCACCGCGCCGCCAAGATCATGCTCAAGCTGGTTGCCGAAGAAGGTGGCGAGGCGATTGCCGATACCGCCTGGTCGATCCTCACCTCGGCAGGTGACGTGGTCAGCGAAAGCCTCAGCGCCTTCCCGACCATGGTGCTTGCCGAAGGCGACTACACGGCGATCGCACGCAACAAGGACAAGATCTTCCAGCGCGATTTTGCCGTCAGTGCCGGCCGCAACACCGACGTCGAGGTGCTGATGAACGACCAGACTGCCGCGCGCGCTGCCGTCGACAGCGACTAGCTCGAAGCGGCCTTTTCAGGCACGCCTCGCTCACATCCCTTGATCCATTAAAAAACCCCGGACGTTGCCGCCCGGGGTTTTTCGTAGAGCGTGATCGATCAGGCCTTGGCCTTGCGGGCTGCGGCCTTGCGCTTCAGGTCCGGCGGCGTCGCCTCGTCGACCAGGGCGGCAATCGCCTCGTCGAGCGTCATCGAGGTCTGCGCCTGCGAACCGAGACGGCGGATGTTGACGGTACGCTCTTCCGCTTCCTTCTTGCCGCAAACGATGATCACCGGCACCTTGGTCACGGAATGCTCGCGGACCTTGTAGTTGATCTTCTCGTTGCGGAAGTCGGTTTCGACGTTGAGGCCCGCGTCGCGCAGTGCATCGGCAACTTCCTGGCCGTAGCCATCGGCTTCCGAGGTGATCGTCGCCACGACGATCTGCTGCGGCGAGACCCAGAGCGGCATGTGACCGGCGAAGTTCTCGATCAGGATGCCGAGGAAGCGTTCCATCGAGCCGCAGATCGCCCGGTGGATCATCACCGGCTGGCGCTTCTCGGAGTTGTGGTCGATGTAGAAGGCGCCGAAGCGTTCCGGCAGGTTGAAGTCGACCTGCGTGGTGCCGCACTGCCATTCGCGACCGATGGCGTCCTTCAGGGTGTACTCGAACTTCGGACCGTAGAAGGCGCCCTCGCCCGGCAGGATGCCGGTCTTGATGCGGCCACCCGACTGCTCCTCGATGGTCTTCAGCACGTTGGTCATCACGCTTTCGGCGCGATCCCACAGGTCGTCGGAACCGACGCGCTTGTCCGGACGGGTCGAGAGCTTGACCACGACTTCCTGGAAGCCGAAGTCCTCATAGACCGACAGGATCAGGTCGTTGATCTTCAGGCACTCCTCGGCCATCTGCTCTTCGGTGCAGAAGATGTGGGCGTCGTCCTGCGTGAAGCCGCGAACGCGCATCAGGCCATGAAGAGCGCCCGACGGTTCGTAGCGATGGACGTTGCCGAATTCCGCAAGGCGAATAGGTAGTTCGCGGTAAGACTTCAAGCCATGCTTGAAGATCTGCACGTGGCCCGGGCAGTTCATCGGCTTGAGTGCGAAGACGCGATCGTCGTCGGTGTCGTCACCGGCAACGGTCACCTTGAACATGTTGTCGCGGTACCAGCCCCAGTGCCCCGAGGTTTCCCAGAGCGACTTGTCGAGCACCTGCGGCGCGTTGACTTCCTCGTAGTCGCCCTCGAGGCGACGGCGCATGTAGGACACCAGGGTCTGGAACATGCGCCAGCCCTTGCCGTGCCAGAACACGACGCCCGGTCCCTCTTCCTGGAAATGGAACAGGTCCATTTCGCGGCCGAGACGGCGATGGTCGCGCTTTTCCGCTTCGGCCAGCACGTGCAGGTAATTGTCGAGATCTTCCTGCTCGGCCCAGGCGGTGCCGTAGATACGGGTCAGCATCGGGTTGTTGCTGTCGCCGCGCCAGTAGGCGCCGGCCACCTTCATCAGCTTGAAGGCGGTGCCGATCTGTCCGGTCGAGGCCATGTGCGGACCACGGCAGAGGTCGAACCAGTCACCCTGATAGTAGATCTTGAGATCCTGGTCTTCCGGGATCGCGTCGATCAGCTCAACCTTGTAGGCCTCGCCCTTGGCGTTGAAGACTTCCTTGGCCTTGTTGCGCGGCCAGACTTCCTTGGTGAAGGGCTTGTTGCGCTGGATGATTTCCTTCATCCGCTTCTCGATCTTCGGCAGGTCCTCCGGCGTGAAAGGCTCGTCCTTGGCGAAGTCGTAGTAGAAGCCGTTGTCGATCACCGGGCCGATCGTGACCTGCGTACCGGGCCACAGTTCCTGGACGGCTTCAGCCATCACGTGGGCGGCATCGTGGCGGATCAGTTCCAGCGCCCGCGGATCGGTGCGCGTGATGATCTCGATCCTGCCGTCGATCACCGGATCGGCGAGGTCGCGGACGGTGCCGTCGATAGCGATGGCGACGGCCTTCTTGGCGAGCGACTTCGAGATCGACTCGGCGACATCGCGGCCGGTGGCGCCGGCATCGTAGGAGCGGACGGACCCGTCGGGGAATGTTAGGGAAACGGCTGCAGACATATAGATTCTCCTGTCCAGTCCCGCCAACGAATGCGGGTGGTGTTAAAAGATCGCGGATAAATCAGCTGAGGATTATCTCAGGCCAGCCTGATAAAGACTTTCACCCGTCGAGTAAAGAAAAACGCGCTTGCAGAACGGCGAAGCACATCAGACGTCGGTCCCCGCGATGAAGCGTCACGCCCGCCAGAAATCGCAAGCCCCTTCGGGCAACCGCGCCAGCACCCGATCGAGCAGCGCGCCGTCCATGTGCCGCCGCAAAGTGGTCGCCGTATCGGCGATTGCGGTATCCGGCGACACATTGTGATCGGGACGCATCTCCTGGACTTCACGCGTCATGGTCACGCGCCCGGCGAAAGGTCGCAACGGCTCGTCGACATCCCACTCCGCGACGAAGATCGCCCTGACAACCGGCGGCAGCACGTCAGCAAAGACGATCGCGTCACCGATCTCGAGACGACGGCGAAAGGTCTGCAACACCGCCTGCAGCATGGTGTAGGCCTGGTTGGTGGTCTGCAATCCGGCAGCGTCGCGCAGATCGGCAATGAAGCGGTCGAAATCCGCCGACGCCTGGCGGTATTCCATCGGCATCGTCATCGGCTCAGCCCTCCTTGTGCGCAACCCTCCAGTAACGCCACGGTGCCCACCAGACGAACGCCCGATCCAGCTGCTCCGGCACCGGATCAAATCCGTGCGTCCCGAATGGCCCGCAGCGGCTAACCCGAAACAGCGTCATCCAGCCACCGGCCCACAGCCCGTGGCGGGCGATAGCCTCGTAGCCATACTCCGAACAGGTCGGCAGATGCCGGCACGAACTGCCGATGAAACTCGAAAGCGTCAATTGATAAAGCCGGATGAAAGCCATCCCGAACAACCGCCCGGGCGTTTTGGGAAACGGGCCCGACCAGTTCCGTCCCCGCTTGTCCGACGCGGGCGCAGTGGCGGGCGGAGTGTGGTCGGTATGGCTGCATTCCTTCTCGTTGCACATCGGTCAGTTCGCTGCTGCGGCCTCCTGGCGCCTGGCCTCGATCTGTCCGATGGCATCGACCACGGCATCGAATGTCAGCATGGTCGAGGCATGGCGCGCCTTGTAGTCCTTTACCGGCCGCAGGAAACGCATGTCCTCGAACCGGCCGGAAGGTCCTTCGCCATCGGCCTTCAGCATGGCCAGCATGGCATCGCGCGCCTCGCGCACCTCTTGCGCCCGCGCACCGACAACGTGCCTCGCCATGATCGATGACGACGCCTGCCCCAGCGCGCAGGCCTTCACCTCGTGCGAGAAATCGGTGACGATATCGCCTTCCATCTTGAGATAGACCCTGACGCGCGAACCGCAGAGCTTGGAGAGTGCCTGGGCGCTGGCATCGGCATCCTCCAGAATGCCGGCGCGCGGGATATTGCCTGCGAATTCGAGGATTTTGCTGTTGTAGATATCGTCCATGGTCGAAAGAAGTTCCCAAACACCCCATTTGATCGCGGCCGGGCGGTAAAACCGATCGGCGCGCCGCTGTACCATATTAAAAAACACAGCGTGTCGCTTTTCGGCTCTTTTCCGCGGGTCTAGCCATATTATATGTTATGTTGTATCGCAGCGGCCGAAAAGCAATGGTCGCTCAAAGCGATGTTGGGAAACCGTGCAGGATGGTCTCGGGCGCAAGCCGGCGACCGGAACGCCCCGGAGCCCGCCGAAGGAATCCATGTCTGGCTGCGGTCAGTTTCATGGCGAATGGCGAGTTGTCCGAAAGATAAGACGTCAAATTCGCTTGAGGCGGATGAGGAGACCAGGTCTGATATGGATGCAATTGTGAAAAATTTCCCCCACGCCGACGACGAGCGCCAGCGCCCGACGCAGCAGGAAGCCGAAGAAGCTGTGCGTGTGCTGTTGCGCTGGGCCGGTGACGATCCGAGCCGCGAAGGGCTGGCCGACACCCCGGCGCGCGTAGTCAAGTCCTATCGGGAACTCTTCTCCGGCTATGATCTGGTTGCCGAAGACGTGCTTGGCCGCACGTTCGAGGAAGTCGCCGGCTATGACGACATGGTGCTGGTGAAGGACATTCCGTTCTATTCCCATTGCGAGCACCACATGGTGCCGATCATCGGCAAGGCCCATGTTGCCTACCTGCCCGATGGTCGCGTCCTTGGCCTGTCCAAGATCGCCCGCGTCGTAGACATCTACGGCCGCCGGCTGCAGACCCAGGAAGCAATGACCGCACAGATCGCCAAGGCGATCGACGAGACCTTGCGGCCGCGTGGCGTCGCGGTGATGATCGAGGCCGAACATATGTGCATGGCGATGCGCGGCATCCAGAAGCAGGGATCGACCACGCTCACCACCACCTTCACCGGCGCCTTCAAGACCGATGCCGCCGAACAGGCACGTTTCATGACCATGGTGCGCAGCCGATAGTGGTCGGCCGGCGCGGAGCAGATTGCATGGCACCGACATTCAAGGCGCCCTCGGGCGACAAGTCTGCGCTCGAGGGCGGGCCGGATTTCACTCCGAAGTTCGACGACAAGGGGCTGATTACCGCTGTCGTCAGCGATGCCGCCGACAATGAACTGCTGATGGTGGCGCACATGAACGCCGAGGCTCTGGCACTGACCCTCGAGACCGGCATTGCCCATTACTTCAGCCGGTCGCGCAACAAGATCTGGAAGAAGGGCGAGACGTCGGGCAACCTCCAGACCGTCAGGGAGATCCGCACCGACTGCGATCAGGACGCCATCTGGCTGAAGGTTTCGGTCGCCGGTCATGACGCCACCTGCCACACCGGCCGCCGCTCCTGCTTCTACCGGACCGTCGAGATGGGCAGCGATTCGCCCACCGTGACGATCGTCGACAGTCACCAGCACTTCGATCCCCACGCGGTCTACGGCGGAGCTGACAAGGCGTAACAAGTTGTGAACCAAAGCGGGACGATTCCCGTTGTATTAAACGAATTGGAAACCACAGAAACGCTTATCTGGCGGCAGGAATTGTTCGGCTGAAAGGATCGCAAGATGCTGAACTGGGGTATGTACCGTAACACTGTCGCGCCGGCGTCGCCTGACCCGGCCCTGCCTCCCCCGCAATCCACCAACACACAAGTTACCACGCCCGTACCGCCGAAGCCGAAGGTTGCGCTTGCACTTGGCGGCGGTGCCGCACGCGGCTGGGCCCATATCGGTGTGCTGCGTGCGCTCGATGAAGCCGGCATCGAAGTCGGCATGGTGGCCGGCACGTCGATCGGCGCCCTGGTCGGCGGCTGCTACCTCGCCGGCAAGCTCGATGAACTCGAGGCCTTTGCCCGCTCCCTGACGATGCGCCGCATCGCCGGCCTTCTCGATCTCACGATCGGCGGCGGCGGACTGTTCGGGGGCATGCGCCTGACCAAGCGGATGCAGGAACACCTCGAAGGCATGATGATCGAGGACCTCGACCGCACGTTCGTTTCCGTCGCTACCGAGGTCAACACGGGCCATGAAGTCTGGGTCACCAGCGGCTCGCTGATCACCGCGCTACGTGCGTCCTACGCCCTGCCGGGCATCTTCGAACCGGTCGTCAGCAATCGCCGCATTCTGGTCGACGGAGCCCTCGTCAATCCGGTGCCGGTCTCGGTCTGCCGCGCCTACGAGCAGCAGATGGTCGTCGCGGTCAATCTGAACTACGATCTCTACGGCCGCTCGGCGGTCGTCAAGCATGATGCCAGCACCGCCGACCCCTCAGGAACGGGAGAAGAGAAGGTGCCGCGACTCGGGCTCCCGGGGGTAATGGTACAAGCCTTCAACATCATCCAGGATCGCATCTCGCGCGCCCGCCTCGCCGGCGACCCGCCGGATCTGGCCCTGCAGCCGCGCCTCAGCGACATCGGCCTGTCCGAATTCCATCGTGCCGGCGAAGCGATCGACCGCGGTTATGACGAAGCGAAGTCGAAAGTGGCCGAACTGACCCGGCTGCAGGAGTTCCTCACGCGCTGAGCACGTTCGAAGGCCGGAAGCATCCGGCCTTTCGGTGTCAAGGCCAACGCCGGATCAGCCGGCGATATAGGCGATGATCTGTTCCGTCTCCAGTTCCACCTCACGGATACGCTGCTTCACCACGTCACCGATCGAGATGATGCCGACGAGCTTGCCATCGCGCTCGACGGGAACATGGCGGAAGCGCCGCTCGGTCATCACGCCCATCAATTCGTTGACGGTGGCGTCTTCTCGGCAGCGGAAGACAGACGACGTCATCAGCGACGAGACCGTCTGGTCCAGGCTCGCAACACCCTTTCTGGCAATGGCGGATACAACATCGCGTTCCGTGAAAATACCGACTATCCGCCCTTCCATACCGACAACCACGACGGCACCGATCCGGTTCTCGTTGAGGATGGTCGCGGCTTCCTGGAGGGTCGTCTCTGGGCCCACGGTTACAACATCGCGGCCCTTCTGGTCGAGAATCGATCTGATAGGAATAGACATGCAGTTCTCCCGTTCCAAGCGACATGCTTTCCCCGGGTAAGCGACCAGCCCCAAGCTCCCATATGATCGCCGCCGGAAAGCAATGGTGCCTCTCAAGCGCCCGGATTGCAACCTTCTTGGTGGGCGGGAACAAGTCCACGCAGAGATCAGTCCCGCGGGTCGAACAGGCCGAACAGCAGAAAACCGAACAGGAAGCCGCCGATATGCGCTTCCCATGCTATTCCGCCCTCGCCTGCATTCAGCAGCGGTATGCCGAAGACCACCAGCAGATTGCCGAACAGCCAGAAAACGGTGAAGACGACGACCATGCGGCTCGAAAATGCGCCTAGGATGGACAATCTCGGATTGAGATGCGCATGCGCCCGGTTGCTGTAGCCGTGCGCCGGAAAGGCAAAGCGGCAAGCGGCCCCCATCAGCGCCGAAATGACGCCCGACGCTCCGATCATCAGGCTCGCCTCACCCCAGTGGAAGCAGAGGTACAGTCCTGCCGAAGCGGCTGCGGAGAGCACCCACAGCAAGACGAAACGGGCGGTGCCGATCCGGCGGACCACCGGCGCCCCAAAGGCGGCGAGCCACAGACTGTTGAACGCGATATGCTCGAAGCCGCCATGCAGCAGCGAATAGGTCACCGGCGACCACAGCCATTCGAACCCCTGCTCGGCAAGCGGATAGGCGTAGCGAATGGGAATGAAGGCGAAGGTCAGGAACACCTGTTCCCGCAGCCATTCCGGCAACAGGAAATTCTCGATCCCATAGATCCCCCAGATCAGCAGGAGTGAAACCAGCAAGCTTGTCGGGAGGTTGAAGGCCGGCGGATTGGGTCGCGGCAGCGCATCGCGGTAGGAAGGCTCCGTCGGTCGGTAATTGTCATCCATCACGCTTGCACCTCGTCGTTCCATTCAGGTCGCAGCAATATAGGACCGGGACAAGAAAAAAAAGCCGTCCGGCAAAACCGAACGGCTGACGGGCGAATTGGGTATCCCCGATGCCCGATGGGAATTGGTGCTGCGGAGACCTCGGCCTCCGGTGAAGTGTGAGGATGTCTTGCCACAGAGCGCGCACCGCCGCAACGGAAACCAATCAATAACCTTAATTTCCCGGGCTGGCATGGATTTCGCTCCTTCGAGGAAAACAGCGCGCCGCCGCGCCGCTGGTGTATCACGTCGAAACAACAGGTATCGCATGCCAACCCGAAGCAGTACCGAGATCTGGCAACACTGGCAGCGCATCCGCGGCCTCAACGCCGCACCGATGCGCCGCGACGTCGATCCGGGGGCCATCCGCGCGATCCTGCCCGACGTGTTCATTCTGGAACACGGCGCGGATGGCGTCACCCGCTTTCGCCTGGCCGGCACGCGGATCTGCGCCGCTTTCGGGCGGGAACTGCGTGGCACACGCCTCGCCGACCTGTGGACAGCATCCGCTCGCGACGCCATCCAGCAGGAACTGGCTGAAGTCATGCTGCGCGAAGCGCCCGCCGCCGCCGAAGTGACCGGCAGGACCAGATCAGGCCAGGCGGTCACCGTCGAGGTCACGGTCTTGCCGATGCGCTCGGGCGGACCGGGCTCTGACCGCATCCTCGGAACGCTATGCGTACACCCTGCCGGCCAGTGGCTTGGCAATGATCCTCTCGCCTCGCTGGCCGGATCCCTGCTCCAGGGCAGGCCGACTGCGATCGCCTCATCTTGCGAACCGGAGAACGCGCAAGCATCCACCGTGGTCGTCGGCGTTTCCTCGACAAACCAGGGCACCCGGCGCGCAAGACCCTTCCTGCTGAAGATCCTTGACGGCGGCCGCAGGCCGACCTGAAAGACGAACGCCACGTCCGGCGCCCGGCTCGCCACAACACAATGTTAACCGCTTGCTGGTAATCATTTAACCATAGTTCAAGATCTAATAGCGGCGCCATGTTCTCCCATCAGCCAAGTCAGACTGCAGGATCAGCGCAACGGCCGGAAGCACGAACCTTCCAGCGCGTCGCCGTGAACCTGAGTGGCCGACTGATGCTGGCCACCTACGAGGAGTTCGACTGCGTCGTCATCGACATGTCGCCGGGTGACGTGAATATCGCCTGCCACGGACGCCCGCTGATGCATGAGCGCGTCATTGCCTACATCGATCATCTCGGCCGCATCGAGGGCACAGTCACGCGTTTCGTCGAAGGTGGCTTCACCCTCGCCATCACCGCGACGGACCGGAAACGCGAGAAACTGGCTGCCCAGCTCACCTGGATCGCCAACAAGCACGAACTCGGCCTTCCGGAAGACCGACGTCACGATCGCCTCACGCCGCGCAACAACCGGGCCGAGATCACCCTCGACGACGGACGGCGCTTCCCGTGCCGTATCATGGACCTTTCGGTATCGGGTGCCGCGGTCGACATCGAAATGCGGCCTGAAATCGGAACGCCGGTCCGCCTCGGCAGCATGAAAGGCCGGGTCGTCCGTCACTTCCTCGAAGGCGTGGCTATTGAGTTCCTGTCCGTCCAGTCACGGGAAGCCCTGACGGAATTCCTCTGAAGGCACCGCCCCAGGCGTGCCCACATGTCCCGTTTCGACACGCGCATAGGGGCAGGAAATCGGCCACCTTGTCGCGGAAAACGTCTCCAACCGAAAAAAAATGATCCCCGCGGCGATTTTTTTTCATCGCCCGAACGACCGGATTTTTTCCATAAAATCGGCCGGTGCGAGCGCTTCAGAGATCACCGAGCGACCGCTTGCGGACTGTGCCACTCTGGAACACTCCACCAGGGCGCAGCGGTAAACAGATCCAGCCGACACGATTTCCTCTAATGGATTCATAGCATTAGCCGCACCGGCGTCTTCGCTCCGCGCCGGAATTCGCTACGATTCTAATCAAATCAAACTCAAATACGCACTCAATTCGAATCATCTTTTATTTGAATTTTGCGCGCCTTCGAATCGAATAAGCCTTTATTTTTACTGCGGAATTTTGCGGGCGATAAAAGCGGCCCTGTCATTGTCCTCCCAACACGGGGAGACGACCAATGACACCGCGCAAGACACTGATGAAAGGCATTCTCGCGATCGCAATCGCCAGCATCGCGTCCGGCTTTGCGGCCGCCATGCCCGCCAGCATCGAGACAGCCGGCAAGACCAATCCACCGATCGGCCACTACGAATTCTGCAAGCTCAACCGCAGCGAATGCGTACCGACCGTCGACGACAAGGGCCCTGCAGTCCTGACCGAAGCGCGCTGGAAGGCCATGCTCACGGTGAACTACGAGGTAAACTCCACCATTGAGCCGATGACCGACTACGACATCTACGGCGTCGAAGAACGCTGGGCCTACCCGAACCAGGTTGGCGACTGCGAGGATTTCGTCCTGGAGAAGCGCCGCCAGCTGATCGCCGCCGGTTTCTCGCCCGCTGACCTGCTGATCACAGTCGTGCTGCAGCCGAACGGCGAAGGCCACGCTGTCCTGACTGTGCGCACCGATCGCGGCGACTTCGTGCTGGATAACCTGCGCAACAGGATCATGCTTTGGTATGATACCGAATACACCTTCCTCAAGCGCCAGGCGTCCTACGATCCGGGCCGCTGGGTAAAGCTGCAGGATGGCCGCGCGATCACCGCCGTCGCTTCAACGAATTGATCCAGCGAGACTTTTTCCATCACTGAAAGGTACAGGCAGAAGCGCTGCCGGCAGTCTCCCCAGCGCCGCATCGCTTCCGCAGTCCCCAATCGAGCCGGCCCGTCACTTCGGGCCGGCTATTTTTTTGCCGTATTGAAGTGGGACAGCCGGACCGCCGCCGTAGTGCCCGCGTCTTAGAGGAGGCTCCACCTCCCCGGTCCGCCGGGTATCTCGAGGCTGCTGGATTTCCGTCCCCGACGCGCATTCTTCAGTATTCATTAACCACGATCACCGACCCTTGGAAGACGATTCCAGGGCACCGGCTTTCATGGACAGCGATCAGACGGAAGTGTGGGGGAAGAGATGACGACAAGCTTAGGGGCGACGCAGCCCCACACGCAGGACTCACCGCTCTTCTCGAACCGCTCCCTCGCCTGGGCAATCGCAGCCATCGCATTCCTGGCCATACTCACACTTGCCATTTTCCTCGCCGGCAGCCGCTACGGCGCCCTGCTCGCACTCGGTGGCCACACCGAGAGCACCGAGAACTTCGCGATCACCATCGGGCAGGACACTGCCCTTCTGCCCGCAAATGCCATTCGTTTCGCCCGCCAGCGCGCGAGCGGCCCGGCCGAGCGCGTCGATCTCTACCTGACCTGGCCTGAAATGGCGGGCTACAGCGCCTCCAGCCGCCTGCAGTTCGACGACATCAGCGTCGCGCCGTCGCTGCTCTTCCTGCAGCTGTCGCAAAGCACGATGTCGCGGGACATGTCCGGCCGCCTCGAGCCCATCTACTCGCATCTCTACAGCGGCGCGCCCGAACCCGGCCCGCACGGGCTTTCCCTGCACCGCTTCCGCCAGGACGCCGGCTATACCGGCGAGGTGCTGCTCACAGCATCCCGGCCCGGCAAGGCGAACTACGTCGTGCGCTGCATCCTGCCCGAGACAGCCGGAAAGGCTTCGAGCTCCGACTGCCAGCGCGACATCCATATCGGCCGCGACCTGACCGTACTCTACCGC
>JAEWPB010000118.1 GCA_023399465.1 Pseudomonadota bacterium | reverse complement strand
ATCTCGAACAGCGCCAGCGGATCGCCGCCACGCGCCGCTTCGGCCAGCGATGCCGGCTCGATGACAAGGGGGACGACGATCTCGGCCGCAGTGGCGGCCGGGGCGGCGTCGTCCGATACGAAGGCTGCGGTGTCGACGGTCGCTGCTGCGCCCTCAGCGGGCGACATGGTCTGCACCGTCGCTTCCCCGCCAAGCGGAGCGGTGGCGGTGAGATGAGAGGGCGCCGCCTTGCCGGCGTCGACCGTCGTCTCCGTCGGGGCGGTTTCGGTTGTCGCAGGTGCGGTTGCGGCGGTCTCGCCCGGCTTGGGGTCGGCTGCCGGCGACTGCGGAGCAGCGGCTTCGATCGCGACGTTGTCTGCGGTCCCGGCCGGGGCAACCGGCAGGTTCGGGCTGGTGGCGGCGGTCGAGTTCATGTCGATGACGGCAGGAGCCTTTTCGCCCCGCGTCAGCGTGTTGACGAGCGGCAGCGACATCATCGCCAGAAGCACGGCGCCAATGGCCATCAGGATCGGGCGGCGATGGCGGGAAAATGCCGAGGTGCCTGCCTTGGCGCGCTCCTCGCCTGCCGGGGCAAAGCGCTGAATATGATCGACTTCCTGGGCTGCAGCCTGGGCGGCGCGGCGAGCGGCGGCGATATAGTCGGCCTTGTCGGCATCGCCGTCATCGCGTTGTGCCTGCTGGCTGGCGCGGACGCGTTCGAGAATCTTCTTGATGTCAGGCCCGCCGGAACCCGGTTCGAGGAGTTGGTTGTCTTCCTCGGTGGAAATCGCATCGACCGGATCGATCGGCGGCGTCGGATCGACGAAGGCCCGTTCCGGCGTGGCCTGCGCGTTGCGGCCGCTGCCCAGCAGCTTGCGTTTCATGCCGGCCAGCAATCCGCCCTTGGTGGTGGCCCTTTCGACCTCGACCTGAGCGACGATGTCGGCAACGGCGGCGTTCACGTCGATGCTCGGCGTTTCGGCCGCCGGCTGCAGCTTGCGGATGATCGGCGCCGCCATGGAGGAGGCTACCGAAGCGTTGTCGCGCGGCGGGTAGGCGGCGAGTTCCGCGTCGTCGAATTCATAGCTTTCGTCGGCTTCGGCGAAGGCGGGCTGGGAGGCCTTCAGGGGCGGGGTTGCCTTCGGCATGGCGCGGCCGAAATCGCGTGGCGCTTCTTCCCGTACGGTTTCCTGTGCAGTTTCCGGTGCGCGGATGCGATTGTCCATGTGGTCCAGCCGCTCGGCGATCTGCACCAGCGTTTCGTGCAGCGCTTCGAACGTGCGGTGGGTGCGCTCTTCGGAGTTGCGTCCGAGTTCTTCGAGGTGACGCAGGTCGTCGGCAAGGGCGGCCAGTGTCGACATGTCGGCGACGTTTGGCTGGCCTATGGTGGCGCTCCCATTGCGCGAATAGGCCTCAACGACCGCCTCGGCGGCCTGGCGTGCCGCCTCGATGATGTATTCGTCGTTGGTCGCCATGTAGTCTTCGATGGCGGCCATGCGGCCCTCGAGCGCCGGCGGCACGTCCGTCGCTTCCGGCCGCGGCTCGCTGATCAGCAGCGACAGATGGGCAATCTGCTCTTCGAGTCCGCGCAGGGCGAGGTGGTCGCCTTGAGGCGCGGTCGCCGTCTCGTCCAGCCGCGCGGCGATGTCGCCGAGGCGTTCCTCGAGCCGCAGAAATGCGCCATCGTCGACGGACGGGGCGGCGGGGCGGAATTCCATATCGTCGATCCGGCGCGCGAGCATGTCGAGCCGCTCGGCGAGACGGTCATTGACGGAACCCTGCTCGAGCGCGTCGATCTTGCGCGAGATATCGGCCAGATAGCCGGTCAGTTCCGGCGACGGCGGCGCCTTCTGCGAGCGCTCCAGCAGCATCGAAAGCTGTTCCAGCCGTTCATCCAGCCGGGTCGCGGCTTCGTGGCTCGTGAGTTCGGAGACGCGTTGCGTCAGGGCCTCGATCCGGCTTGCGAGTTCGTCCGCCGGCTCACGGCGCATCGATGCCTCGTGGCTGATGATGTCGATCTGTTCGGCGAGATCGGCGATACGGTTGTCGAGCCGCTGCAGCAGCGCCTGCTCCTGGGTGCTGCCCGTGCTGCGGTTGCCGGCGACGATCGCGCGGCTGATCTCGTCGAGCCGAATGTCGAGGCCGGCGAACTGTTCGGCCATAGCCCGATCGTTCGGCTGTACTCTGGCGCCGATCTGCTCCATCGCGGCCGCGATCGACATCAGCTTGTCTTCGAGGGCCTGGATGGTCTTGTTCGAGGTCATCCCGTGGAGTTGCGACTTGATGTCATCAAGCCGGTAGGCAAGCGTCACCATGTCGTCCTGGATGTCGCCCGGGTTGAAGCCGCGAAACTTGTCCTCGACGCCGGTCCAGCGGGTTTCCATGCGGCGCACGGAGTCTTCCCGCGCCAGGCCGTCCATCAGCGAACGCAGTTCCTCGAATTCGGTGCGCAGTCCTTCGGCCTCGACCGGCGCGGTCTGCTGGCCGATGCGGGCGATCGCGTCGGCGAGCCGGCCGAGGTCGTCGCGAATGTCGTCGGCAAAGCGCATGTCCGGAGCGCTTGCCTTGATCGAGCGGATTTCCGCGCGCAACGCACCGATTTCGCGGCTGACGCCTTCGGAAATGTCCTGCTTGAGTTCCTGCCTGAGGCCGACCAGCGAACGGGCGATCTCCTGGATCGCGGGATCGGCTGCCGGCATTGGCTGGCTGAATGTGGATGCGGCCGGGCGACGCGGTTCGCGCGATGCGCGGTAGTCGTCGGATCTCGTTTCGGTACGGGCGTCGGGATAGGCGCGGCTGCGGCTTTCGGCCGGCTGCTCGCGCTCAGGGCGAGGATGCAGCCGTTCGCGCGTCGCCTCAAGGGCGCGCTGGCGCTGACGGATTTCGGCGAGCGGGTCCGGCCTCTGGTCGCGTTCGGGCGGTGCGGGGCGCTGGCGAGGGTCGCGCGGCGCGGCGCCCATCAATCCCTCGATGCGCGCCTCAAGGCCCTCGATCGTGCGGCTCAGCGCGTCCAGCGAAGACCGGTCGCCGTGACGGGGAGGGGTAGATCGCGATCCGTTCATGTTGTTGCTCGCCTCGACGGTTGGACCCGTTGTCCCGGGAAAATGCATTTGCCGAAAGCCGGCGATCTCCTTGGAAATCGTTCGGTCCTCGGCCGGGCACCCAGGTGAGATCCGCTGTCTTTCTCCTGCCTGCCCGACGTGAACGCGGGAGCTTCGAACGCTGAACGGGAATCAATGTTGCAGCTCACCACATCTGACCACGCACAATCATCGCAACATGGTAAACAACCGGTTAACTGAATTAGGAATTTTTAACTATTGCGGCACAGCGGGCGTTGCCCGCGGATATCAGGCCTGTTTCCAAGCCTGTCTGGCGGCAATCGCGATGCGTCACGGGACGCGCGTCCAAGAATTTCGCTTCCGATCCGCTATTTGACGTTTACGCAAACGTCAATAATTTATATAGATGAGACAAGCGGGCAAAGCCCCGGACATTTCATTGCGGAGGATTTCGAGTCATGCCGATATACAAGGCCCCGGTTAACGAGACGCTTTTCATCCTGAATGACGTGCTCGGTATCGAGCGTTACAACAACCTTCCGGGCTTTGCCGACGCATCGCCGGACATGATCGAGGCAATCCTCGGCGAAGCGGCGAAGCTGGCGGAAGAGGCGCTGTTTCCGGTCAACTATTCCGGCGACCAGGAAGGCTGCGTGCGCCATGACGACGGCAGCGTGACAATTCCGAAGGGCTACAAGGAAGGCTATGACCAGTATTGCCAGGGCGGCTGGACCGGCCTTGCCGTGCCGGAGGAATTCGGCGGCCAGGGGCTTCCCTACACGCTGCACGCCGCCGTCGGCGAATACATGTCGTCCGCCAACATGGCGTTGATGATGTATCCGGGTCTGACCCAGGGCGCGATCGCGGCGATCCTCGTGCATGGCACCGACGAGCAGAAGCAGACCTACCTGCCGAAGATGGTCGAAGGCACCTGGTCCGGCACCATGAACCTGACCGAGCCTCATTGCGGCACCGATCTCGGCCTGCTGCGCACCAAGGCCGCTCCGCAGGCCGATGGCAGCTACAAGATCTCCGGCCAGAAGATCTTCATCTCCGCCGGCGAGCACGGCATGACCGACAACATCGTGCATCTGGTGCTGGCCCGCATCGAGGGCGCGCCTGATGGCACCAAGGGTATCTCGCTGTTCATCGTGCCCAAGTACCTCGTCAACGCGGACGGTTCGCTCGGCGCGCGCAATGGCGTTTCCTGCGGTGCGATCGAACACAAGATGGGCATCCACGGCAACGCCACCTGCGTCATGAACTATGACGAGGCTACCGGCTACCTTATCGGGGCGGAGAACAAGGGCCTCTCGGCCATGTTCGTGATGATGAACGAAGCCCGCCTCGGCGTTGGCCTGCAGGGCCTGTCGATCGCCGAAGTCGCCTACCAGAATGCCGTTGCCTATACTCGCGACCGCATCCAGGGCCGTTCGCTCTCCGGCCCGAAGGCACCGGAAAAGAAGGCCGATCCGATCATCGTGCATCCGGACATCCGCCGGACGCTGATGACCATCCGCTCGTTCAACGAAGCCGGCCGCGCCTTCCTGTTGTGGACCGCGCTGCAGTCGGACATCGCCCATCGCTCCGGCGATGCGGCCGAGAAGCAGGCAGCCGATGACCTTCTCAGCCTGATGACGCCGATCCTCAAGGGCGTATTGACCGACAAGGGCTTCGAGCACGCGGTGATGGCCCAGCAGGTATTCGGCGGCCACGGCTATATCGAAGAACAGGGCATGAGCCAGTACGTGCGCGACGCGCGTATCGCCATGATCTACGAAGGTGCCAACGGCATTCAGGCGCTCGATCTCGTCGGCCGCAAGCTGGCGCTGAACGGCGGTCGCGCGGTCATGGCGCTGTTCAAGGAAATCGGCGATTTCTGCGAGGCGAACCGCAATGACGAGCAGATGGTGCCCTTTACCAAGGCGCTGAAGAAGGGGCTCAACGACCTGCAGGCATCGACCATGTGGTTCATGCAGAACGCCATGGCCAAGCCGGACAATGCCGGCGCCGGCTCGACCGATTACATGCACCTCTTCGGCCTCGTTGTTCTCGGCTACATGTGGGGCAAGATCGCCAAGTCCGCCAATGAAGGCCTTGCCTCGGGTGCGGCCGACCGCGAAGAATACCTGAAGAACAAGCTGATCACCGCCCGCTTCTACATGGAACGCATCATGCCGGAAACGGCGCTGCGCAAGGCCCGGATCGAAACCGGCGCCGACAGCATGATGGAACTGGCCGCGGAAGCGTTTTGAGGATAGCGGCGCTTGCGCCGACAGGGAGAAGAATGATGACCGAAGTATTCGTTTATGATCACGTGCGCACCCCGCGCGGCCGTGGCAAGAAGGACGGCAGCCTGCACGAAGTGCCCTCCGTCCGCCTCGCCGCCAAGGTGCTGGAAGCGGTACGCGACCGCAACGGCCTGGACACCGCCACGGTCGACGACATCATCATGGGCTGCGTCGATCCGGTGATGGATGCCGGCGCGGTTATCCCGAAGGCTGCCGCCTTCGAAGCCGGCTACTCGACCAGGGCGCCGGGCATGCAGATCTCGCGCTTCTGCGCCTCCGGTCTGGATGCGGTCAATTTCGGCGCTGCCAAGATCGCGCAAGGCTCCGACGACATCGTCGTCGCCGGTGGCGTCGAGAGCATGTCGCGCGTCGGCATGGGCATGTCGGGCGGCTCCTGGTACATGGATCCGTCGGTCAACTTCCCGGCCTATTTCATGCCGCAGGGCGTCTCCGCCGACCTCATCGCCACGAAGTACGGTTTTTCCCGCGATGACGTTGACGCCTATGCCGTCGAAAGCCAGAAGCGCGCGGCCAATGCCTGGGAAAAGGGTTACTTCAAGAACTCCGTCGTGCCGGTGAAGGACCAGAACGGTCTTGTGATCCTGGCCCATGACGAGCACATGCGTCCCGGCACCGACATGCAGGCACTCGCCTCCCTAAACCCGTCGTTCCAGATGCCGGGCGAAATGGGTGGCTTCGAGGCGGTCGGTATCGATGCGCATCCGGAGATCGAGAAGATCAACTATGTCCACCATGCCGGCAATTCCTCAGGCATCGTCGACGGCGCCGCGGCTGTCCTGCTCGGCTCCAAGGCCGGTGGCGCAAGCATGGGGCTGAAGCCCCGCGCCCGCATCAGGGCTTTCGCCAATATCGGTTCCGATCCGGCACTGATGCTGACCGGCCCGGTCGACGTCACCGAAAAGCTGCTCGCCCGCACCGGCATGAAGATCTCGGACATCGATCTGTTCGAGCTCAACGAAGCCTTTGCCGCCGTGGTGCTGCGCTACTGCCAAGCCTTCGAGATCCCGCATGACCGCATCAACGTCAACGGCGGGGCGATCGCCATGGGCCATCCGCTCGGCGCCACCGGCGCGATGATCCTCGGCACGGTGCTCGACGAGCTGGAGCGCCGCGATCTCAATACCGCGCTGGTCACGCTCTGCATCGGCGCCGGCATGGGCACTGCAACGATCATCGAGCGCGTCTAGGAGCTGTCGAGCGGAACCGGCCAATGAGCCAGAACGGGACGAAGCGCGAGCACGCGCGCGATCGCGGGATCAGGATCCCCAGCTTTCGCAGTTCTGGTTCTGGCCTTGGCAGGTTTCGCAGTCTGACAAAAACGAATTTGAGGGAAGAGGAAATCCCGACATGAGCACTTACAAGAACTTCACTGTCGAAACCGATGCCGACGGCATTGCCCTTGTCACCTGGAACATGCCGGACAAGTCGATGAACGTCTTCACTCTGGAAGTGATGGACGAAATCGACGCCATCGTCGATGCCACGGTTGCCGATGCGGCCGTCAAGGGCGTCGTGTTCACCTCGGGCAAGTCGTCGTTTTCGGGCGGCGCCGACCTCACCATGATCAAGGGCATGTTCTCCATGCTCGCCGAGGAACAGGCGAAGGACCCGGCGAACGCGACGCAGAAGCTGTTCGATGCTGCCGGCCGCATGAGCTGGCTGTGGCGCAAGATCGAAACCAATGGCAAGCCCTGGGTTGCGGCGATCAACGGCACCTGCATGGGCGGCGCCTTCGAACTGTCGCTCGCCTGCCACGGCCGCGTTGCCTCGAACGCCAAGAGCGTCAAGCTGGCGCTTCCCGAGGTCAAGGTCGGCATCTTCCCCGGTGCCGGCGGCACCCAGCGCGTCTCGCGCCTGACGGACGCCCAGTCGGCGCTGCAGATGATGACCACGGGCCAGTCGCTGACCGCCTCGCGCGCCAAGGCAATGGGCCTGGTGCATCAGGTCGTCGCGCCGGAAGCGCTGATCGACACGGCCAAGCAGATGATCAAGGACGGACTGAAGCCGGTCGCCCCGTGGGACGAGAAGGGCTTCAAGGCACCGGGCGGCGGCATCTGGACGCCGGCAGCTGCCCAGCTCTGGCCGGCCGCTCCCGCAATCCTCCGCCGCGAGACCCACGGCAACTATCCGGCCGCGCTCGCCATCCTGAAGTGCGTCTATGAAGGCCTGCAGGTTCCCTTCGATACCGGCCTCAGGATCGAGCAGCGCTACTTCACCGAGATCGTCCAGACCACCGAGGCATTCTCGATGATCCGCTCGCTCTTCGTGTCGATGCAGGAACTCGGCAAAGGTGCGCGCCGTCCGGCGGGCGTGCCGAAGTCGGAACTGAGGAAGGTGGGCGTCGTCGGCGCCGGCTTCATGGGCGCCTCGATCGCCTATGTTACCGCCGCCGCCGGTATTCCCGTTACCCTCATCGACCGCGATATCGAAGCCGCTTCCAAGGGCAAGGCCCATTCGGAAGGACTGGTGAAGGACGCCATCGGCAAGGGCCGGCTGACGCAGGAAGATGCCGTCAAGCTTCTCGACCTCATCACGCCGTCGGCCGACTATGCCGACCTCAAGGACGCCGATCTCGTTGTCGAAGCGGTGTTCGAGGACCGCGACGTGAAGAAGGCGGTGACAGAGGCCGTCGAAGCGGTTCTGCCGGAAGGCGCCATCTTCGCTTCCAACACCTCGACCCTGCCGATCTCGGGACTGGCGAAGAACTCCAAGCGTCCGGCGCAGTTCATCGGCATTCACTTCTTCTCGCCGGTCGAGAAGATGATGCTGACCGAAGTGATCCTCGGCAAGGAAACCGGCGACAAGGCGCTTGCCGTCGCGCTCGACTTTGTCGCGGCCATCAAGAAGACCCCGATCGTCGTCAACGACACCCGCGGCTTCTACGTCAACCGCTGCGTCTTCCGCTACATCCACGAAGCCTACGACATGCTGATCGAGGGCGTTCCGGCGGTGATGATCGAGAATGCCGCCAAGATGGCCGGCATGCCGGTCGGCCCGCTGTCGCTGAACGACGAAGTCGCCGTTGACCTCAGCCAGAAGATCCTCAAGGCTTCGATCGCCGACCTCGGCGAAAGCTCGGTCGATCCGCGTCACATGGCGCTGATCAACAAGATGGTCGACGAACTCGACCGTCGCGGCCGCAAGAACACCCGCGGTTTCTACGAGTATCCGGCGAGGCCGGCCAAGAAGTTCCTGTGGCCGGGCCTCAAGGACCTCTATCCGCAGAAGAACCCTGCCGATGTCGACGTCGGGGTCCTGAAGGAGCGCCTTCTGGCCACCATCGCCCTCGAGGCGGCGCGCACCATCGAGGAAGGCATCGTCACCGATCCGCGCGAGGCGGATGTCGGGTCGATCCTCGGCTTCGGCTTCGCACCGTACACTGGCGGGACCCTGTCCTACATCGACGGCATGGGCGTGAAGAACTTCGTTGCGCTGTGCGAGAAGCTCGCCGCATCCTACGGCGACCACTTCAGGCCGACCCCGCTGCTCGTCGATATGGCCGCCAAGGGCGAGACCTTCTACGGCCGCTTCGATCCTTATGCGACGAAGAAGGCCGCGTAAGGCCGGACTTACAAATGATTGCAAGCAGGCTCCCTCGGGAGCCTGTTTCGTTTCAGGCCGGCTCTCTGGCCGGACGCGGCGCAATGGGCTGTTCCTGCGCGCGCCACGGCTGCGTGGCCCTATTGAAGCTTTCTCTCGGCGCGCGCTATAAAAACGGTCCGCATCCTTGAAAACTGAAGGAAGACAGATGACTGCCCGCAGCTACTACGCCCCCCATGGCGGCACACCCGCGCAGACGCAGATAATGACCGATCGCGCCGTCTTCACCGAGGCCTATGCGGTTATTCCGAAGGGCGTGATGATGGATATCGTCACCAGCTACCTGCCGTTCTGGGAAGGGACGCGCCTCTGGGTGCTGTCGCGGCCGCTGTCCGGTTTTGCCGAAACCTTCTCGCAATACATCATGGAAGTGCAGCCAGGCGGCGGCAGCGATCGTCCGGAACTCGATGAGGGTGCCGAAGGCGCACTCTTCGTCGTCGAGGGCGAACTGACTGTGACCCTTGACGGCGTCAGCCATGTGATGCAGCCGGGCGGTTTCGCCTTCATCCCGCCGGCCAGCAACTGGGCCGTGCGCAACAAGGCCGACAAGCCGGTGCGGTTCCACTGGGTACGCAAGGCCTATGAATTCGTGGACGGCCTCGAAGTGCCCCCGGCATTCTTCACCAACGAAGCGGACATCAAGCCGACGCCGATGCCGGATACCGAGGGCAAGTGGGCGACGACGCGCTTCGTCGATCCCATGGATCTCCGCCACGACATGCACATCACCATCGTCACCTTCGAGCCGGGTGCGGTGATCCCGTTTGCCGAGACCCATGTGATGGAGCATGGCCTCTACGTCCTCGAGGGCAAGGCGGTCTATCGTCTGAACCAGGACTGGGTCGAGGTCGAGGCCGGCGACTACATGTGGCTGCGCGCCTTCTGTCCGCAGGCCTGCTATGCCGGTGGTCCGGGCAAGTTCCGTTACCTGCTCTACAAGGACGTCAATCGCCACATGAAGCTCAAGAGCCGCTAAAGGCGACAAGCTTGGCCGGCGGCAATACCGATGCCCGGAGGGCCGGGCATCGATCCGCGCGCGGATCGGTCAGGCGAAACGCTTTGCGCCGCTGACGCAGGCAACCACGCACAGGGTGACGAGCAGCATCGACCACGTTACCGCTTCGTGGAGGAGGCTGGCGGCGAGGATCAGGCCGAAGAAGGGTTGCAGCAATTGCAATTGGCCGACAGCGGCAATGCCGCCGAGTGCCAGTCCGCGATACCAGAAGATGAAGCCGATCAGCATGCTGAAGAGCGAGACATAGGCGAGGCCGCCCCAGGCTGCGACGCCTATGCCCTGCCAGCTGACAGGCATGGTGACAATTGCCAGCGCGACGCTGACGGGCAGCGACAGCACCAAGGCCCATGATATCACCTGCCAGCCGCCGAGCTTGCGCGACAGTTTGGCGCCTTCAGCATAGCCGAGACCGCAGAGGATGATGGCCGCTACCATCAGCAGAGCGCCGGTGAGCGAGGCCTCGCCGCCGCGCGAGAGGGCAAAGCCCGCCACCAGCAGGCTGCCGGTTCCGGAGAACAGCCAGAATGCGGGTCGTGGACGCTCACCGCCGCGCAACACCCCGAAGAACGCCGTTGCGAGCGGTAGGAGCCCGACGAAAACGATCGACTGGGCAGAGGTAATGTGCTTCAGGGCGATCGCCGTCAGCAGCGGAAATCCGACCACGACGCCGAACGCGACGATGACGAGCGAGACGAGATCGCTACGCTCGGGCCGGCGCTCGCGAAACGTGGCGAGGAGCGCCAATGCCGCAATACCGGCGATTGCCGCCCGTGCTACGGTCAGGAACACCGGATCAAAATCGGCAACCGCTATCCGTGTCGCCGGTAACGAACCGCTGAAGATCAGCACCCCGATAAATCCGCTGATCCAGCCGCCCTTTTGCTTGTCCATGTCGCCTTCCTTCCGCTTTCTCGCCATATCGCTGGAACAGGCATGGAAAATCCATGCACACTCCATTACACTTTGTTCAAACTGTATTGGCGAGGAGGGCAGTACGGATGGACGAGAGGCTCGCCCCGAACCATCGGAATGGCACGCTGGTGGAAGAAGTCATGCAGGCCATCCGCGGCCGCATTGCATCGCGCGCCCTCGGGCCGGGCGAAAAGCTGCCCTCGATCCGGCGGTTCGCCGAAACCATGCAGGTGTCGAAGTCGACCGTCGTCGAAGCCTACGACCGGCTGGCGGCGAATGGCATTGTCCGGGCCCATCGTGGTTCCGGCTTCTACGTCGCCGGCCACCTGCCGCCGCTGGCGCTCGCCGAGATCGGCCCGCGGCTCGATCGGGCGATCGATCCCTTCTGGGTTTCCAGACAGTCGCTGGAAGCCTCCGGGACGATGCTCGTGCCCGGTTGCGGCTGGTTGCCTGCGTCATGGATGCCTCAGGCGGGCATCCGCCGGGCATTGCGCACCGTTGCTCGCGGCGACGACGCATCGCTCACCGACTACGGCACGCCGCTCGGTCAGCCCGATTTGCGCCGGTTGCTGGCGCGGCGCATGGCAGAGCGTCACATCGAGGCTGGCGCTGATCAGATCATGCTGACCGAGTCCGGCACGCAGGCAATCGATCTCTTGTGCCGGTTTCTGCTCGAACCCGGCGACACGGTCCTGGTCGATGATCCCTGCTACTTCAATTTCCACGCCCTGTTGCGCGCCCACCGGGTCAAGGTCGTTGGTGTGCCCTATACACCGAGTGGTCCCGATGTCGCGCTGTTCGCCGAAGCGCTGGCGCAGCATGCCCCCCGCCTCTACATCACCAATTCGGCGCTGCATAATCCGACGGGGGCAACGCTTTCGCCGGTAACCGCTCACCGGTTGTTGAAGCTCGCCGAGCAGCACGATCTGACGATCGTCGAGGACGATATTTTTGCGGACTTCGAACACGAGCCAGCGCCGCGACTGGCGGCGTTCGACGGGCTGGAACGGGTGATCCATATCGGCAGCTTCTCGAAGACGCTCTCGGCTGCAGCGCGTTGCGGCTATGTTGCCGCGCGTGCCGACTGGATCGAACGGCTGACCGATCTCAAGATCGCCGCGAGTTTCGGCGGCGGACGGTTGGCAAGCGAAATCACCCTCGCGGTATTGAAGGATGGCAGCTATCGTAAGCATATGCAGGGGCTACGCGAGCGGCTGTCGCATGCGATGAGCCAGACGAGCGAGCGCTTGAAACCCCTCGGTATCATTCCTTGGATCGATCCGGGTGCCGGGATGTTCCTGTGGTGCAGATTGCCTGACGGGATCGACGCCGCGGCCATCGCCCGGCGGGCGCTGTCCGGCGGCATCGTGCTCGCCCCGGGGAATGTATTCAGCCTGTCGCAGGCGGCGGGCAGTTTCCTGCGCTTCAACGTCGCCCAGTCATCCGATCCACGCATCTACACGATGCTGGAAGCGGCGATGGAGGAGCAAGGCCAAGCCAGTTCCGCCACGGCCGAAATTACTCCGCGGCCTGCTTCATCCCGGAAATCTGGGTGAGATAGGCCCGCAGCGCAGCCGGTTTTACCGGCTTGTGCTGCAGGCTGATGGCATGACGGTCGGCTTCGGCGCGCACCTCAGCGGTGCGGTCGGCCGTGATCAGCAGCGCCGGCAGACCGGTGTTGAAAGCCTCTCGCAGCTTCAGGATCGCCTCGATGCCGGTGCCGTCATCGAGATGGTAGTCGGCGATGATGACGTCGGGGGCGCGCTGCCCCTCGGCCATCCGGGTTACCGCGGCGATCGAATGGGCGGTTTCCACCTCGCAGCCCCAGCCGGTCATCAGGAAGCGCATGCCTTCGAGAATCTTCGGCTCGTTGTCGATGCACAGCACACGGAAGCCCTGCAGCGGCTGCATCGCCTTGCCGGCTGTGACCGCAGCGGCGGCTTCGGTCGCCGGGACCGTGCGTTCGCGCGGCACGTGAATGCGGAAATCCGTGCCTCTTCCAGGCGTCGAGCGCAGATCGACGGGATGCTTCAGCACGCGCGAAATGCGGTCGACGATCGACAGCCCGAGGCCGAGGCCGGAAGCGGTGCGGGCGCCTTCGTCGAGCCGGGTGAATTCCTTGAAAACGGTGCGGAACTTGGAGCTGTGGATGCCGATGCCGGAATCCATCACCTGGATCACGACCTCGTTTCCGCGGCGCCGCGCGCCGACCAGCACCTTGCCCTTGAGGGTGTACTTGATGGCATTGGACACGAGGTTCTGCACAAGGCGCCGCAAGAGATGCGGGTCGGACCGGACGCTGAGCGTCGTCGGCATGACCACCAGCTTCAGGTTCTTTTCGAGGGCCACCGGCGTGAAATCGGTCTCGATGCGCTTGAGCAGGTCATTCAGCGGCACGGTGGTGACGCGCGGCTTCATCGCCCCGGTGTCGAGGCGGGAAATGTCGAGCACGGCTCCCAGGATATTCTCGACCGATTCCAGCGCGGAATCGATGTTGCGCGCCAGCAGTCGGTCATCGCCGTCGCCGATCCGTTCCACCAGCGACGAGGAATAGAGACGGGCGGCATTGAGCGGCTGGAGGATGTCATGGCCGGCGGCGGCGAAGAACCGGGTCTTGCCGATATTGGCTTCGTCGGCATTGGCGCGTGCTTCGGCAAGCTCATGGTTGACGCGCGTCAGTTCGGCAGTGCGCTCCTCGACCCGCTGTTCGAGCGTTTCGTTGGCCCGCTTCAGCGCCTTGTCGGCCGCGACCCGCTGGGTGATGTCGGTGAAGGTGGCGACGAACCCCTTGTCCGGCATGGCATTGGAACGCACCTCGAGGATCAGTTCGCTGGTCGCAAGCCTCAGCGGGAAGGGCGTGTCGAGCGTCAGGATGCTGCGAATGACGTGGTCGCGCTCGCTTTCGGGAATATCGCCGCGCTCTGCCAGGATGGCGACGATGTCCGTGAGCGGATAACCGACCTGCCCGACACTTTCGCTGAGATCGAGAAGCTGGCGGAAACGCCGGTTCCAGATCACCAGCTGGTGGGAACTGTCGAAGACGGCGATCCCCTGGTCCATCTGCGACAAGGCGGTCTGCAGCATGTCCTGGTTGTATTGCAGGGCTTCACTGGCCTGGTCGAGCAGCCAGGCGGTGTCGGAGGACGTGTCCTCTGCCTTCTGCAGGATCAGCGACAACACCAGGCGGGCGGATGACGAGCCAATGGCGCTTCCCAGCAACTGCTCCGAGAAGTGGATCAATGCCATGTCGGCCGGTTGATCGTCCTCGAGCGGTTTGCCGGACGAGCGTTCATAGGACATGAGCGAGCGCTGCATGCGCTCGTCGCCGAGATAGCGGGCGATGGCGACCTTCAGGTCGCCGACACTGACCCGGGTCTTCCAGCCGCGGGTGGCGAACTGCGAGCGCGAATGGCGCTTGACGAAGATGCCGGACTGGATCCGCTCGATCGGTCGGGGATTGCGCGAGAGCGAACCGATGATGAAGGCGCCGGTGTTGATCATCAGGCTGAGCACGGTGGCGTTCACCAGCGGATCGGCATCGGGGCCATTGAATGCGGTGCTGCCGGGGAAGATGAAGCCAAGCACCGCATTGGCGACGTGGGAATAGTCGGGGCCGCCGAGGCTGGGGAGGAACAGCAGATAGGCCCAGGTGAGGAAGCCGGTGGTCAGGCCGGCGATCGCACCGCGGGCGTTTGCCCGGCGCCACAGCAGCCCGCCGAACAGCGACGGCACCATCTGGGCGATCGCCGCGAAGGAAAGCAGGCCGATCGAGGCCAGCCCGGTATCGCTGTCGGTGGCGCGATAATAGGCGTAGCCGAGCAGCATCACGGCGAAGATCGCTGTGCGCCGGATGCGCAGCAGCGTCTTGGCGAAGTTCTTGCGCTGCTCGCTGCGGCGATTGAGCTTCTGCCGCAGGAACATCGGCATGACGATGTCGTTGGAAATCATGATTGCCAGCGCCACCGAGGCGACGATCACCATCGCCGTCGCCGCGGAAAAGCCGCCGATGAAGGTGATCAGCGAGAGCAGCGGCATCTGGTTGCTAAGCGGCAGCGACAGCACGTAGAGGTCGGCGTTGCCTGTGCCGCCGAAAGTCAGAAGACCGCCGATCGCCACCGGCAACACGAAGATGTTGATGGCGACGAGATAGAGCGGCAGCAGGATGCCGGCGAGCTGCAGTTCCTTCGCCGTCCGGTTCTCCACCACGGTGACATGGAACTGGCGCGGCAGCAGGATGATTGCGAAGGCGGAGAGGACGATCAGCGTCAGCCAGCGGCTGAGCGGTGTCTCGTAGGTCAGCGATTGCATGACCTGGCGGTTGTCCATCGCCCGCGCCCAGAGATCGGCCGGCCCGTCGAACAGCACCCAGACGACGCAGATGCCGACAGTGCAGAAGGCGACGAGCTTGACCACCGATTCCATCGCGATGGCGAGGATCAGGCCGTCCTGATGCTCGGTGGCGTCGGTGTGGCGGGTTCCGAACATGACGGCGAATAATGCCAGCACCAGCGTCACGGTGAGCGGAAGCTCGATGAAATAGAGATGGCCGTTGCCGAGGCCGTAATCCGCAGGATTGACCATGGCGACGACGCTGTTCGACACCGCCTTCAGCTGCAGGGCGATATAGGGAATGGCGCCGACCAGCGAGATCAGGGCGACGATGCTGGCAACGGTCGGGTTCTTGCCGTAGCGCGCGGCAATGAAATCGGCGACGGAGGTGAGCTTTTCCGCCTTGGCGAGTTCGATGATCCGGCGCAGGACCGGCATGCCGAGGGTGAAGACGAGGATCGGGCCGATATAGATCGCGGTGAATTCGAGGCCGCGGTCGGCAGCAAGACCGACGCCACCGAAATAGGTCCAGGAGGTGCAGTAGATCGCCAGGCTGAGGGCATAGACGATCGGCCGGCCGCGATTGGGCGCGACGGTCGGACGGCTGCGGCGGTCACCATAGCTTGCCACGGCGAACAGCAACAGCAGGTAGGCAATCGCCGACGCAAAAATCACCCAACCTGGAAGCATTTGCCCTCCCGATGCATCCGCTCCGACAATCCGTTTCGATGGCGGCTAGGATAGGCCATATCAGGAACAAACGGAATTGCTGCGCGTCTTGGCATTTAGTTTCATGATGTGCAACAAATCGCGCCTTTCAGCGGCGGAAAGCCCGATTTATCCGCGCTTTCAGCGCCCGCACCAGCGCTGCATCGGTCCGTCGTTCCACCGGCGGCGCAAAGCCGAGCGCAACCACCGCGGGATTGTCGTTCGGCACCGCGGCCGAACAGGACGAATGGACCTCCGGCACGGCAAGCCGGGTGATGAGCGGATCGATCGTATCTGGGGTCACGCCGGAGCCCGGCATGATGGAGATGCGGCCGCGCGCATGGGCGATCGCCCTCTCGAGTACGTCGATGCCCTCGGGCGCGGATTTCGCTCCGCCGGAGGTCAGGATCCGCTCGAAGCCGAGGTCCACCGCGAGGTCGATCGCATCCTCGATGGCGGGCACGAGATCGAAGGCACGATGCAGCGTCAGTCCCATCCCGGCGCCGGCTGAGGCAAGTCGCGCGAGCGCCGCATGGTCGAGCCGGCCATCGGGAAGGCTGGCACCAAGGACCACACCGGCGAGACCGGCCCGGCGGGCAGTCTCGATATCGCCGATCATGATCTGGAGTTCCGTTTCCGAGTACACGAAATCGCCTGCCCGTGGCCGGATCATCGCGTAACTTGGGACCGGCTTGGCGGCCGCATGCGCCATCAGGCCAGCAGACGGCGTCAGCCCGCCCACGGGGAGCGCGCTGCAGAGTTCGATGCGGTCGGCGCCGCCGGCGATCGCTGCCGCCAGTCCTTCGGCAGTATCGACACAGACTTCAAGCAGCACCGATGTCATGGTTTTCCCATCCTCAGTCCGAGAAGCGCGGCACCGATCAGGCCGGGTTCGACGCGGCAGGCGCCTGATACCACCAGCGGACGGTCGAACCGGCGCAGTGTCCGCGTGCGTACGGTGTGATCCAGCAAGGCAAGCAGCTGCTCACAGTTCGAAAGGCCGCCGCCGGTCGGGACGATGGAGGCGCCGGTGATGTTGATGGCCAGCGCCAGCGGCGAGGCGACGAGATCGACATAGACGTCGATCGTGCGTGCCGCATCGGCGTCGCCCGCCAGCCATGCGGCGATGATCGCCTCGCTTGTGAGATCGCGCTGATGCAGCTCGCGATGAAGCCGCTCCAAGCCGCGTGCGCCGCCGACTGTATCGACGCAGCCCCTCTGGCCGCAACCGCAGGGGTAGGCGGGAACTTCCGCGGGCGGATTGCCGGCCTGCGATGCAATTGCCCGGCCATGGCCCCATTCGCCGGCAAAACCGCCAGCGGCGTTGATCAGCCGGCCGTCAACGACAATGCCGCCTCCGACCCCGGTGCCGAGGATCGCGCCGAGCACGATGCGGTGGCCACGTCCGGCGCCGACGCCGGCTTCCGCCATGGCAAAACAGTCGGCGTCATTGGCGATCAACACCGGAAGACCGAGCGTGGCTTCGAGGTCGCGCGCGAGGGGGCGGCCGTGGATGCAGGGAATGTTGGCGCAGGTGATCGCCTGCGTGTCCGGATCGACGACGCCGGCAATCGAGATCGCGATTCGGTCCGGCTTGCCGCCGGCCTCTGCCAGCACTGCCTTGAGCGCGCCGGTGAAGGCGTCGAAGCTGTCGAGCGGCGTCGGCCGTCTGCCGAGCGTCGTGATTGTCTCGGCGTCCTCGGCAATGGCACTCTTGATGGCCGAGCCGCCGATATCGAAGCACAGGATCATCTGATGCCTTTCGTCCCGCAGGGCGGCCGCGAGCGGCGGCCGGTCGCGGCCTTCACCGGATGGCGCGGCCATCGCCATCGAAACGATGGAGGCTTGCCCTGTCCGGCGTGGCGTAGACGATGTGGTCGGCATCATAGCGCTGTTCGCCGAACAGGCGAACCGTGAGCAGGCCGGTGGTTTCGGTTTCGAGGTAAAGGATCGTGTCGGCGCCGAGGTGCTCGGCATGGACCACCTTGCCCTTCCAGTCGCCGCTCTCGCGCGAGAGCGCAATATGCTCCGGGCGGATGCCGATGGTCTTCGCGCCGCTCTCGCCAAGACGCTCGGCCTCGATGAAGTTCATCTGCGGTGAGCCGATGAAGCCGGCAACGAACAGGTTCGCCGGCCGGTTGTAGAGCTCCATCGGCGAGCCGACCTGCTCGATGGCGCCGGCGTTCAGCACGACGATCTTGTCGGCAAGCGTCATTGCCTCGACCTGGTCGTGGGTGACGTAGATCATCGTTGCCTCGAGGCTGCGGTGCAGCCGGGCGATTTCGAGGCGGGTCTGCACCCGCAGCGCCGCATCGAGATTGGACAGCGGTTCATCGAACAGGAACAGCTTCGGCTCGCGCACGATGGCGCGGCCGATGGCGACGCGCTGGCGCTGGCCGCCGGAAAGCTCGGCCGGGCGGCGGGCGAGATAGGGCTCGAGCGACAGCATCGACGAGGCCTTCGCCACCCGCCGCTCGATCTCGTCCTTCGCTGTGCCGGCCTGCTTCAGCCCAAGCCCCATGTTGTCCTTGACTGTCAGGTGCGGATAGAGCGCGTAGGACTGGAACACCATCGCGATGCCGCGCTTTGCCGGCGGAACGGTGCTGACTTCCTTGCCGTCGATCAGGATGCTGCCGGAGGTGGCGTCTTCCAGGCCGGCGATGGTGCGCAGCAACGTGGACTTGCCGCATCCCGAAGGGCCGACGAAGATGACGAATTCGCCGTCGTTGACCTCGAGATCGATGCCCTTCAGCACTTCATGGCTGCCGAAGGCCTTGCGGATGGATTTCAGTTGAAGCGATCCCACGTGTCTCTTTCCCTCAAAGTGCAACCGGCTGGCCGGTCCTGACGCTTTCGTCGGCGGCAAGGCAGATGCGCAGCGACTGCACCGCATCGTCCATGTGACGGTTAAGGTCGATGTCCTCGCGGATGGCTTTCAGAACATAGGCCTGCTCGCGGTCGCAAAGGTCCTGGTGGCCCGGCTCGCCCTGCATCGTCAGGTCTACGTCGGGCTTGACGAAGCGGCCGTCCCCGCCGGTCTCGGCGCTGTGCAGGCGGATGACCGAGGTCTTGGTATGGGTGTCGATGTCGTCCGACTTGGCGTTCGGATCCATGACGATGGAAACCGAGCCGTGCGGGGACATGACGTCCTTCACGAAGAAGGCGGTCTCGGAGATCATCGGCCCCCAGCCGGCCTCGTACCAGCCGACCGAACCGTCTTCGAACATCACCTGCAGGTGGCCGTAGTTATACATGTCAGGGCTGATCTCGTCGGAGAGCCGCAGGCCCATGCCGCGCACCTGCACCGGCTTGGCGTCGGTGATCTGGCACATGACGTCGACATAATGCACGCCACAATCGACGATCGGCGAGGTGGTCTGCATCAGCGCCTTGTGGGTTTCCCAGGTCGGGCCGCTGGACTGCTGGTTCAGGTTCATGCGGAAGACATAGGGCCCGCCGAGCTTGCGGGCTTCGGCGATCAGCCGCATCCAGGAGGGGTGATGGCGCAGGATATAGCCGACGACCAGCTTGCGGCCGTGCTTCCTGGCCGCCGCGACGACGCGTTCGGCATCGGCGACAGTGGTGGCGAGCGGCTTTTCGACGAACACGTCGCAGCCCGCTTCGAAGGCCATGACGCAGTAATCGGCGTGGCTATCCGAATAGGTGTTGATCGAGCAGAGATCCGGCTTCAGTTCGGCAAGCGCCGACTGAAAATCCGGGTGGATCGTGTAGCCCTGCAGTTCCGCCGGCAGGTCGACCTTGGAGCGGTTGACGAGACCGACGATCTCGAAGCCGGGGTTGTTGTGATAGGCGAGCGCATGGCTCCTGCCCATGTTGCCGAGGCCGGCGACGAGGACGCGAATGGGGGCGGACGACGAACTCACTTGACTGCTCCTGAAGTAATGCCGCGGATCAACTGCCGCGAGAATATGACATAAAGAACAAGGACCGGCAGGATGGCGAGCGACAACGCCGCCAGCACCGCATTCCAGTTGGTGACGAACTGGCCGATGAAGATCTGCGAGCCCAGCGTCACGGTCTTGGTCGCCTCACTCGGCGCCAGGATCAGCGGGAACCACAGGTCGTTCCAGATCGGGATCATGGTGAAGACCGCGACCGTTGCCATGGCGGGGCGCACCAGCGGCAGCACGAGGCGGAAGAAGATCGCGTATTCCGACAGGCCGTCGATGCGCCCGGCATTCTTCAGGTCATCGGAAACCGTGCGCATGAACTCGGACAGGATGAAGATCGCCAGCGGCAGCCCTTGCGCGGTGTAGACGAGGATGAGTGCCGTCAGCGTGTTGACCAGGCCGGTCGCGACCATCCCCTGCAGGATGGCGACCGTACCGAGGCGGATCGGGATCATGATGCCGATCGCCAGGTACAGGCCCATCATCGTATTGCCCCGGAAGCGGTATTCGGAGAGTGCGAAGGCAGCCATCGCGCCGAACAGCAGTACGCCGATGATCGACATCACGGTGACGATCAGGCTGTTCTGGAAGTAGAGTACGAAATCGCCCTGGTTGAGCACCGTCTGATAGCCGACCAGGCTGAAGGTCGACGGCGAGGGCAGCTGCATCGGCGTGCGGAAGATCGCGTTGCGATCCTTGAACGAGTTGATGAGCGTCAGGAAGACCGGGAAGAGGGCAACCAGCGTATAGGCGATCAGAAGGACGTGAACCACCGTCGAACGGATCGGGGAAAAGCGTGCTTTCGACATGTTCCCTTGCTCCTCAGAACTGGTAGCGGCGAATCCGCCGCTGGATAACGAACAGGTAGAGCGAGACCCCGGCCAGGATGATCAGGAACATCACCGTCGCGATGGCGGAACCCATCGACCGGTCGCCGAGCTGGAGCTGGAAACCGAAGAAGGTGCGGTAGAGCAGCGTGCCGAGGATGTCGGTCGACTTGTCGGGCCCGGCGAGTGCGCCCTGCACCGTGTAGATCAGGTCGAAGGCGTTGAAGTTGCCGACGAAGGTGAGGATCGAGATGATGCCGATTGCCGGCAGCACCAGCGGCAGCTTGATCTTCCAGAACTGGCTCCAGCCGGTGATGCCATCGCATTCGGCGGCTTCGATGACTTCTTCCGGGATATTCAGCAGCGCCGCGTAGATCAGCATCATCGGGATGCCGACATACTGCCACACGGAAATCAGCGATACGGTGATGAGCGCGGTGCTCGGCTTGCCGAGCCAGGGGGCGAAATACGCCTTCATGCCGACGAGTTCCATCAGCCACGGCGCGACGCCCCAGATCGGCGACAGGATCAGCTTCCAGATGAAGCCGACGATGACGAAGGAAAGCAGCGTCGGCAGGAAGATCGCCGTGCGATAGAAGGCGGCAAAGCGTAGCGTCGGGATCGACAGCAGCGCCGCGAGCGCGATGCCGATCGGGTTCTGCACCAGCATGTGGATGATGAAGAAGATGAAGTTGTTCTTCAGCGCGTTCCAGAAGTCGGCTGACCAGCGGGGGTCGCCGAAAAGCACCTTGAAATTGTCGAGCCCGACGAAGGTCGGCTGGCCGTCGACGACATTGAACAGCGACAGGCGCAGCGTTTCGATCAGCGGCAGGATCATCACCGCGGAATAGACGAGCAGGGCCGGCAGCAGGAAGATGAAGATGTGCCAGCGGATCGGGCGCCTGATCGGCACCGCTGGGGAGATGGTCTCAAGTTCGGCTTGGCTCATTTGGCGTACGCCCGTTCGCTATGTTGGCTATCATACGTCGGCGCACACACACCTGACGACACACCTTGCGATCCACTGTGATCGAATGACCCCCAGGCGGGCCAGAGACGTCGCGCGCATGGCCCGACGTCTGCCAAGGTGGGACCTGACCGGCGGGCCGGTCAGGTCGGTTGATGGACCTTACTTGGCCGGCTTGTACCAGCTGTCGAGGCCGTCCTGCAGCTTCTTGCCGGCAACTTCCGGCGTATCGGTGCCGTTGATGACGTTGGCCGATTCAACCCAGGTTTCGTTTTCCAGGTTCGGCGTGCCGCGCGACAGGATCTGGTAGGTCGAGCGGATCGTTGGCTTGCAGGTTTCGCGCCAGGAGACGAATTCCTGCGCCAGCGGGTCGTTCATCTTCACCGGGGTCGAGTTCAGGCTGAAGAAGCCCGGCAGTGCATTCGCGTAGATCTCTGCGAATTCCGGCGAGGAAACCCAGTCGAGGAAGGTCTTGGCGGCTTCCGCGTTCGGGCTCTTGGCATTGAGGCCGATGCCGATGTCGTTGTGGTCGGAGATGTAGCAGGTGTCGCCGGCCGTCTTCACCGGCGGCGGGAAGGCGCCCATCTTGAACTGTGCCTGGGTGTTGAACAGGCCGATTTCCCAGGAGCCGGCCGGATAGATCGCTGCGCGGCCGAGGGTGAAGAGGTTCTGGCTGTCCGGATAGGTCTGGGCTTCGAAACCGTCGCCGAGATAGTCCTTCCACTTGGCGAGAACGCGGTAGGGCTCGACCCACGGCTCGTCGGTGAGCTTCTGCTCGCCCTTGATCAGTGCTGCGCGGCCTTCCTCGCCCTTCCAGTAGGTCGGGCCGATGTTCTGGTAGCCCATGGTCGCGGCTTCCCAGAGATCCTTGGTGCCCATCGCCATCGGTATGTAGTTGCCGTCCGCCTTGATCTTTTCGAGGGCGGCGAAGAACTCTTCCTCGGTCTTCGGAATGGCGATGCCGAGCTGGTCGAAGGCGTCCTTGTTGTAGATGAAGCCGTGGATGACCGAAGCCATCGGCACGCAGAAGCTGGCCGAGCCGTCGTCGGTGGTCCAGGCGGCCTTGGCGACGTCGGAGAAGTTCGACATGCCCTTGAGCGTCGTCAGGTCAGCCAGGTGGCCCTTCTTGAAGAGTTCGAGCGAGGCGTCGAACGGGCGGCAGGTGATGAGATCACCTGCAGAGCCGGCGTCGAGCTTGGCATTGAGCGCCGCATTGTATTCGGTCGGTGCCGACGGCGAGAAGACCACCTTGATGCCCGGATGCTTGGCTTCGAAGGCGGGGATCAGCTTCTCCTGCCAGATCGGCAGGTCGTCATTGCGCCAGCTTTCGATCGTCAGCGTCGTGTCGGCATGCGCGAGCCCGGCCGAGCCGAGGATGCTCGTCGCGAGCAGCATGCCTTTGAACATTGTGCGGGTCATTATGTTCTCCCTCTTTTGCAAACGCCACCATGGCGCATCTTTAGTCGTCTGGTTCAACAATCGCCAGTCGTTATCCTCTCCAGCGCCCGCCGCAGGCTTTGCCCGCTCTCATCGAGCGTGCGTTCGGCCGTAGTCCGGTCCTCGATGCCTGCCGCGAGCAGGATGGCGACCTTGACCGAGCCGGCGGCGCGATCGAGCATGCCGGCGGCCGCAGCGTCGTCAATTCCGGCAATGTCGGAAACGATGCGCGCGGCGCGGGCGTGCAGCTTGATGTTGTCGGCGCGCAGATTGACCATGTGGCCGTCATGCACGTGGCCGAGCTTCACGCCGACCAGGGTCGAGAACATGTTGAAGGCTATCTTCTGAGCGGTGCCGGCACCCATGCGCGTCGAGCCGGCCACCACTTCCGGAGGCGTCTCGAGCAGGATCGTAGCGTCGGCATTGTCAAACAGCGGTGCGCCGGCATTGTTGGCCATGGCAACAACACGGGCGCCGCGGTCCCTGGCGATCTTCGCGATGGCGACTGCATAGGGCGTCGAGCCGCTGGCGGAGGCGCAGATGACGCAGTCATTCGGGCCCGGCGCCACGCCTTCGATGTCGCGGCGTGCGAGATCGGTATCGTCTTCATAACCGCCGGCGAGATCGGAAAGGCTGGCATTTCCGCCGGCAAGCAGAATGACGACCTTTTCCTTGGCAATACCATATGTGCCGGGAAGTTCGAGGGCGTCGGCCATCGCCATCAGGCCGGAACTGCCCGCGCCGACATAGATGAGGCGTCCACCTGCGCGCAAGGCCGCGGCGGCGAGGCTGCTTGCTTCGGCAATGGCGGGAAGGGCGGAAACGACGGCATGGGCTGCCGCCTGCTGACCGGCTGCGAGAATGCGCAGAATTTCGGACGGAGGCAGTGAATCCAGCCCCTTTCCGCCCTCATGTCGCGCTTCCGTTTTACCGGTTGTCATGCACTGTTCTCCCTTTGAAGAAAGAATGCCAAAAAAATACCAATTGTCTAGGGGTAAATTTCGGAAAACCGGAGTGGCCTGACGTTAAAGAAGTCGCAATACAATATAATCCGATAAATCAATGACTTGGTTTGTTTTGCTGAAATGGCGGGAAAACCCTCTTGGTTATTGGTTCTTTTTTGGTATCATTGGCTGCGGAGGTACACATGCCTGAATTCATCGTGGGAATTGACGGAGGAGGGACCAGTTGCCGGGCGGCTGTCGCGGCGGCGGACGGCCGGATTCTCGGGCGCGGCAAGAGTGGTGCCGCCAATATTCTCACGGACCCCGATACGGCACTTGCCAATATAACAGCAGCGACGAAAGCGGCCTTCATCGAGGCGGGGCTTGACCCGTGTGCGATCGGTTCGGCGGATGCGGTGCTCGGCCTTGCCGGCAACAATGTCGGCGATGCAGTCAACTATGTCACCGAACGGCTGCCGTTTGCGCGCGCGGTCATCGAGTCCGACGGCCTGATCGCGCTGCAGGGGGCGCTCGGCGACGAGGACGGGGCGATCGCCATCCTCGGTACCGGAACGATCTATTTGAGCCGGCTTTCCGGCAAGGTACGCTATACCGGCGGCTGGGGCTTCGCGATCGGCGACCTCGGCAGCGGTGCGCGGCTCGGCCAGGCCGCCTTGCAAGAAAGCCTGTTGGTCCACGACCGCGTGCATTCGCCCTCGACCCTTGCCGCTGTGGTGCTGGCCGAATTCGAAAACGATCCCGGTCGTGCCGTGGATTTTGCGCGCCTTGCGCGTCCCGGCGATTTCGGCCGCTATGCGCCGATGGTGTTCGAACATGCCGACCGCGGCGATGCCGCCGCCATCCGGTTGCTGCAGGCCTCCGCCGCGACCATCGATGAAGTGCTCGACCTGCTCGTTGCCGACGGCGCGACACGAATCTGCCTGCTTGGCGGGCTGGCACCGCTCTATCCGCGCTGGCTGGCCGAACGGCACCGGGCGCACCTGGTCGCACCGCGCGCCGATGCATTGACGGGTGCCGTGGCGATCGCTGCCAAGCGCTACGCGACGGCAACGGGGGATGCCAATGTTTGAAAACCTCTCCGCCGTGTTGCCGCTCGAAACACTCCAGTCTGCAGGGCCGGGACCGCTCTACATCAAGCTGCGCCACACCCTGGAGGAAGCCATCCGCTCAGGGCGGCTGGCGCAGGGCGACGCACTGCCGCCGGAGCGGGATCTCGCCGAATATGCCAATATCAGCCGGGTCACGGTGCGAAAGGCCGTGGACGATCTGGTGAAGGACGGGCTTCTGGTGCGCCGCCAGGGGTCCGGCACATTCGTCGCCAAGCCGGTCGCGCGCGTGCAGCAAAAACTGACCCGGCTGACCTCCTTTACCGAGGACATGGGACGCCGCGGCCTGCAGACCCGGTCGGAATGGCTGGAGCGCGGTCTCTATCATCCGTCGCCCGAGGAAATGATGATGCTCGGTCTCAAGGCCGATGCCTATGTGGCCAGGCTCGGTCGCCTGCGTATCGCCGACGACATGCCGCTCGCCATCGAGCGCGCCAGCCTGCTTGCCGAGTTCCTGCCCGATCCGGCGTCTGTGACCTCGTCGCTCTATGCGGAACTCGACAAGACCAGTTCGCGTCCGGTCCGGGCGATCCAGCGCATTTCCGCCACCAACCTGAAGAACCCCGATGCGGCGATGCTGGGCGTGGCGCCCGGTGCCGCCGGGCTTTCGATCGAACGCGTTTCCTATCTCGCCTCCGGGCGGGTGATCGAGTTCACCCGCTCGCTCTATCGTGGCGACGCCTATGATTTCGTTGCCGAACTGACGCTGACCGACAATTGACGGCGGCCGTCGAGACTTTGAAAGATCTGACCATGCAAACCAACATGCGCCGTGAAATTGACGAGATCCCGCAGGCGACCGCCCGACTGCTGGAGCAATCCGCTGGCGCCCTGAAGCAGGCCGGGCTCGCTCTCCGCGAAAAGGATCCGGCCTTTCTCGTCACCGTCGCCCGCGGCTCTTCCGATCATGCGGCCCTGTTCCTCAAATATGCAATCGAGCTGCAGGCCGGTCGGCCGGTCGCTTCGCTTGGCCCGTCGCTGGCCTCTATCTACAAGGCGCCGATCAAGCTCGATGGCGCTGCGGCAATCGCCATCTCGCAGTCGGGCAAGAGCCCCGATATCGTGGCGATGGCGGAAGCGGCAACGGCGGCCGGCGCGGTCACCATTGCGCTGACCAATACCGCCGGCTCGCCGATCGCCCAGGCATGCAGTCATCCGCTGGATATCTGTGCCGGTCCGGAACTCGCCGTCGCGGCGACCAAGTCCTATGTGAATTCGATTGTCGCCGGTCTCGCTATCCTTGCCGAATGGACCGGCGACGATGCATTGCGTGCGGCGATTGCCGAACTGCCGAAGCATTTTGAGAAGGCGGTCGTGCTCGACTGGCAGGAGCTTGCCGACGATCTGGCCGATGCCGATTCACTGTTCATGCTCGGGCGCGGGCCGGCTCTGGCGATTGCCAGCGAGGCGGCGCTGAAGTTCAAGGAAACGTCGGGCATGCACGCCGAGGCCTATTCTGCGGCGGAAGTGCTGCATGGTCCGGTTGCGCTCGTCGAGAAGACTTTCCCGGTGATCGCGCTCGCTGCCCGCGATGCGGCGGAAGCATCGATCGTGGACGTCGCCGACGGGCTGGCGGCCAAGGGCGCCTTCGCCTATGTCACGTCCGACCGGGCGCAGGCAGCCAGGCGGCTGCCCTTCGTCGCGACCGGCCATCCGTTGACCGATGCGCTGACGCTGATCCTGCCGTTCTACGGATTTGTCGAATCCTGGTCCCGCGCGCGCGGCCTCAATCCCGATGCGCCGGTGGCCCTGAAGAAAGTGACCGAAACCAGATGACCAAGCCGATCGCGATTACCGGAGCCCGTATCTTCGACGGCGATGCCTGGCACGAAGGTAAAGCCCTCGTCATCGACGCCGGCAAGATCACCGGGATCGTTGCGCCCGGCACCGTTCCGGCTGAAGCGGAAGTCGTCGATGCCGCCGGCCAGGTCGTCGTTCCGGGGTTCATCGACCTTCAGGTCAATGGCGGTGGCGGAGTGCTGCTCAACGAACGCCCGGATGTCGAAGGCATCGCGGCGATCGCTGCCGCACACGCAAAGTTCGGCACCACCGCGCTGTTGCCGACGCTGATCACCGATACCCGCGAGATCCGCACCGCAGCGATCCGGGCCGGCCGCGAGGCCCGGGCGAAGGGCATTCCCGGCTTCATCGGTCTCCATCTCGAAGGACCGCATCTGTCCATCGCCCGCAAGGGGGTCCACGATCCCGCGCTGATCCGGCCGATGGATCAGGCCGATCTCGACGAGATGCTCGCCTGCAAGGGCGAGTTCGACGCCTTGATGATCACGGTGGCACCGGAAAGCGCGACGCCGGAGCAAGTGTCGGCGCTGGCGGCTGCCGGTTTCATCGTCAGTCTCGGCCACACCGATGCCGACTGCGCCACGGCAAGCCGCTATTTCGCGGCCGGTGCACGTACGGTCACCCATCTCTTCAACGCCATGAGCCCGCTCGGCCACCGCGAACCGGGGGTCGTCGGCGCGACGCTCGACAACCCGGATGTCCATGCCGGACTGATTGCAGACGGTTTCCACGTCGATCCCGTTGCCATGGGCATCGCGCTCAGGGCCAAGAACGGGCCGGGACGCATTTTCCTCGTCACCGACGCCATGTCGACCATCGGTACCGACGATACCGGTTTCCTGCTCAACGGTCGCCAGATCTATCGCAAGGGCGGTCGGCTGACACTAGCCGACGGCACGCTTGCCGGTGCCGATATCGACATGCTGTCCTCGGTTCGCTTCGTGCACGAGCGTCTGGGATTGCCGCTCGAGGAGGCGGTCCGCATGGCCACGGTCTATGCCGCCGATGCGGTCGGGCTTGGTGATCGCAAGGGCCATATCCGCGCCGGATACGATGCCGATTTCGTCCTGCTGACGGAGGCGCTGGAAATGGGATCGACCTGGATCGGCGGGCAGCGGGTATTCAGCGCCTGATATCGGGCCGCGATGGCGTCATGGACCCGGAACGAAATTGTCAATCGGCAGTTTTGGGAATGTGCGATGTGATACAATATCGCGAATCGCGTTCCCATCAGCTTCTGAGAAAGGGCCATCCGGATGATGAATGAATTCAAAGCCTTTATTGCCCGTGGCAATGTCATGGATCTTGCCGTCGGCGTCATCATCGGTGGCGCGTTCGGGCTGATCGTCAATTCGCTGGTCAACGATATCATCATGCCGATCATCGGGGTGATTTTCGGGGGCTTCGATTTCTCCAACTACTTCCTGCCGCTGAGTTCCAAGGTCACGGCGACGTCGCTGGCGGCTGCCCGCGAGCAGGGGGCGGTCCTCGCCTATGGCAACTTCATCACCGTCGTCATCAATTTCCTGATCCTGGCGTGGATCATTTTCCTGATGGTGAAGGGCGTCAACAAGGTGCGCGAGTCGGTTGAAAAGGAGAAGGCTGCCAATTTGCCGCCGCCTCCGGCCGACGTCGAACTGCTGACCGAGATCCGCGATATCCTGAAGGCCAAGTAAGCGATTTTATACGTCATCGCGTAGGATTTAGGCCCCGGTTGCACCGCAGCCGGGGCCTTCATTCATCACGGGAATCGATACGAGCTTGAGAGAATGTCATGGGATTTGGCGCGGTGAGGTTGCTATAACGGCCTCTCAACGGAGAAGCCCATGTCCATTCTCAATAGCCTGAGCCCGCGGTCGATCTCTGCGCCGGAAAGCGGTATCGTCGAAGTGATAAACTATGCCCGCGGACGCGAGGGGCTGGTGCCGCTGTGGGCGGGGGAAGGCGATCGGCCGACGCCGGCCTTCATTGCCGAGGCCGCGTCGCGCGCGCTTCTTGGCGGAGAGACCTTCTACACCTGGCAGCGCGGCATTCCCGAGCTCCGTCGCGCGCTTTCGGACTACTACGCCCGCCATTTTTCCGTCTCGCTGTCGCCGGAGCATTTCTATGTCACCGGTTCCGGCATGCAGGCGATCGTGCTCGCGGTTCAGGCGATGACCTCGCCCGGCGACGAGATGATCTATCTCACTCCGGCCTGGCCCAATATCGCGGCCGCGCTCGACATCGAGGGCGCCCGTGCGGTTGGCGTGCCGCTCACCTTCGACGGCGGGCGTTGGCTCCTGGACCTCGACCGGCTCGAGGCTGCGATCACGCCGAAGACGCGCGGTCTCTTTATCAATACGCCGTCAAATCCCACCGGTTGGACAGCGACCCGCCAGGACCTCATCGATATTCTGGCGCTCGCACGAAAGCACGACCTGTGGATCATGGCGGACGAGATCTACTCTCTCTACTATTACTTGGGCGAACGCGCGCCTTCCTTCCTCGATGTCATGGAGAACGGTGACAGGATCATCTTCGTCAACTCGTTCTCCAAGAACTGGTCGATGACGGGCTGGCGGGTCGGCTGGATCGTCGCTCCGCCGGAAATCGGCCAGGTGCTTGAAAATCTGGTGCAGTACGCGACATCGGGGGTAGCCCAGTTCATGCAGAGGGGCGCGATTGCCGCGCTGGATGAGGGCGACGATTTCGTGCGCTCCAATATCGCGCTGGCACGCCGCTCCCGTGACATCCTTTGCGACGCGTTGATTTCGACCAACCGCGTCGAAACGCTGAAGCCGGACGGCGCGCTCTATGCATTCCTGAAGATCGACGGCGTCACCGACAGCCGCAAGGCCGTGATGGATATCGTCGACCAGACCGGGGTCGGCCTTGCGCCGGGCACCGCCTTCGGGGCCGGCGGCGAACTGTTCATGCGTGCCTGCTTCCTGCGCGACCCCGCCCAGATCGAGGTCGCGGCATCCAGGCTCTGCGATTACATCCTCAGCCGCTAACGGGCGGGTCCTGCCGGGTGCCGGCGGCCTCAGCGCCATCCCCAGGGCTATCGATAAAATGCAACCGGATATGGCGGCAATTTATTCACCCTGACGGAAACTAGGGTGATGATTTCAATGCGTTAAGCATAAATCGCCATCTTTTCTGAGGTGCCGGCATGATTGTGTGACCCCGATGGTATTGCGTCGGAGGTGGCGATCATGGCGGTCCTTGTTACGGGCGGCGCCGGCTATATTGGAAGCCATATGGTGTGGGCATTGCTGGATGCCGGCGAGAGCGTCGTCGTGCTCGACAGGCTGTCCACCGGTTTCCGCTGGGCGGTTGCACCGGAGGCCCGGTTCTACATGGGCGATGTCGGCGACGAGGCACTGCTCGCGCAGATCTTCTCCGCGCACGATATCGATGCCATCATTCACTTCGCCGGCTCGGTGGACGTGACGGAATCGGTGGCTGATCCGCTTTCCTACTATGACAACAACACCGCCAAGACCCAGGTACTGATCGCCGCGGCAATCGAAGCCGGCATCGACGCCATGGTGTTTTCCTCCACGGCAGCCGTCTACGGGACGCAGCAGTCCGGAGTTCCGGTCGCGGAAAGCGCTCCGTTGTCACCGGAAAGCCCCTATGGCCTTTCGAAGCTGATGTCGGAAATCATGCTGCACGATACGGCCGCCGCTCACGATTTCCGCTATGTGGCGCTACGCTATTTCAACGTTGCCGGCGCCGATCGGCAGGGCCGTACCGGACAGTCGACTGCCGGCGCGACCCATCTCATCAAGGTTGCCTGCGAGGCCGCGCTCGGCAAGCGCAGCAAGGTCGATGTCTACGGCACCGACTATCCGACGCCCGACGGCACCGGAATTCGCGACTATATCCATGTCAGCGATCTGGTGGATGCGCATATGAGGGCGCTTGCCTATCTGCGCTCCGGTGGTGCCTCGCTGGTGGCCAATTGCGGCTATGGCGCCGGATATTCCGTGCTGCAGGTTCTGGAGGCGGTGACCGCTGCCTGTGGACGATCCTTCGAGGTCAATCGCGTCGCCCGGCGTCCGGGAGACGTGGCGTCGGTGGTTGCGGATTCGACGCTCGTCCGGAAAAAGCTGCAATGGGTTCCCCGGCTGGACAGCCTCGATGTCATCGTGCAGTCGGCGCTTGACTGGGAAGAGCATCTTGCGCGCAAGAACAGCTACGATATCGGCCGGATGCACGAAATCCTCGCAAAAGCCCGGTTATAGGGGCATTTGGGCGGTTCCTGAGTTATGCAAAAATAGCATTGCTGCATCGCAATATTGTGACTGTTTTTTGGGCGGAACTGCTGTATATTCAAACCATCGAAGCGACGCACTCCTCCTCCCAGCGTCCTTCGATTGGACTGACAACACTCCTCCTCCCAGTTGTCAGTCAGGTTTAAGAGCCCGGTGCACCTCCTCCCGCACCGGGCTTTTACGTTTTCAGCCTTCCAGTTTTCCCTGCCGAACTGTTCGCGATCTAGCGGGAGCGGGCCGCGCGCCTTCAGTAGAATTCTTCCGGCGACGATATCACGTCCCGGGGTAGCGGCAGCCATCGACCGGTGTCGAAATAGGCGCGGGTCCGCATCAATGCCGGGTCGTTCCCGGAGAGCGTGAATATCAGGTTGAACCCGCGTGCATCGCCGAATTCGCGGCTGAATTTCAGGTCCACGCCGAAATTCGCCACCTCTAAATCCTCGAGTTTCTCGACCTTGTCGATCGCGGGCGCGAAATCGGTCCAGTGCGTCTTGTTGATCAGGATTTTCAGGGCGTCGACAAGTTCACGCTTCATCTTCAGGCCATCGGCGGTATCGGGCAGCATCAGCTTCATCCGCATCACCCTGATCGTGCCCTCCGGCGTTCCCTTGACCGACAGGAAGAACGACGCGAAGTTGTCCGGGTCATCTTCCGGCACGAGCTTGCGTTCCGACAGGCATTCCGCGGAGTTGCTGGCGTAGGGGCTGCCCTGCCAGCCGGCATTGGTGATCCCCGCGTCGTTGAAAAGCGCGCAGAGCTGCGGGCCGGGGATATAGACCTGGCGCTGGAAGGCGCCGATCGACTCCAGCTTGGCAGTATCGAAGAAGCGCTTCGGCAGGTCGACGGCGCGCGTCTGCAGGCGCTTGCGCTTCAGGTCCCGACGTACGGCATCCTCGTCCTGCCGCGTGGCGAAAGGCAACTGGAGATCATAGCGATGTGCGATCGCCTTGAGATGGCGCATGTCGTTGGCAAGCAGCAGAGTCGCGCCGATGGCGCCGCAGATGACTGCGATCGCAATCCAGAAGACCGATCTGCCTTTTCTCTTGAATGCTTTGCCTGCCATCATTCCAGCCAAAGTGACGAAGGCACTCTTCGTTGGGATAGGGCCCTATAGCGCGAAATACCGATTAAATCATGAAAAGATATGGGCGCGTGAATGCGACCGTTTGACCTTTTTCGTAGTGGAACGGGAAAACGTTGTATCACGGCGCCGGCCGTTGTTTTGGCCGCATTTCAAAATTTTTGGTGAGGGCGGGCATTCGCCACTTTCGCCACACTGGTTCTAAGCGTTTACGGGAAAAGGAATATTTGGGGGTGCTGGCAAATGGCCACGAGTTTTCCCCTGCGGCCGTCGGCGTTTTTGCGCCCGGTGTGGCTGTAAGGTTACAGGCATGCTGTTAACGCATCCCTAATATAAGCGTGTCCGAATTCAAAAAAGCGGGGTCTCGCACGATGTTCCAGTCCATGCTCTCCACGGTCATAGCATTCGCAACGCTTAGCGGCGCCGCTCTCGCTGCGGACCTGATGCCGCCGCCGGAACCGGAACTTGTCGTGGAAGAGAGCGTGGTGCCGCAGTTTACGTGGTCGGGCGGCTATGTCGGTCTGCAGGGCGGCGGTGCCTGGGCAGATGGCGATCTCAGCATCCCCGGCGACAGCTCGACCAAGAACCTCAACGGCGGCCTGTTCGGCGCCTTTGCCGGCTGGAACTGGGAGGCCGGCAACATCGTCTATGGTGTCGAAGGCGACCTCTATTACAACTGGAACGATGGCCACAAGAACGTCTTCGGCGTTCGTGGCAACGTCGGTACCGACTGGGCCGGAAGCATCCGCGGCCGTCTCGGCTACACCTTCGACAAGGCGATGATCTATGGTACTGCCGGCTGGGCGACCACGCGCGGCTTCATCGATCTGCCGGGCGACGACGACAAGAACACCTACAACGGCTGGACTGTCGGCGCCGGCCTCGACTACGCGGTGACCGACAACATCTTCGCCCGTGGTGAATACCGTTTCAACGACTACGGCAGCTCCGACTTCTCCGGTGTCGAGATGGATATCAAGCAGCATCAGCTGACCATCGGCATCGGTGTCAAGTTCTAGGTACTTCCATGTGACCAAAATGCACTAAGGTCCGGATGAAGTTCCCGCGACCTTAAAGCAAGGCCCCGGAGCGGAACTCCGGGGCCTTTTTCTGTCTGCATCGGGCCTTGCAGGGGCCGGGAAGCGGATCAGAACTCCATGTCGTCCATGCCGGCATCCATGTCGGCCGCGCCGTCATCGGCGCCTGCACCGGGATCTTCCGCGGCTTGCGCTTCATCGCCACCGAGCATGCCGGCAATGGCATTGCCGAGCAGCATGCCGCCGGCGACGCCCATCGCGGTCTGCGCGGCGCCCGCAAGGAAGCCGCCGCCACGCTGCTGCACGGGGGCTGCCTGCTGACCCCAGGGGCCGGCTGCCTGCGCGGGGGCTTGCGCCTGCATCGGGGCGGCGGCCTGCATCGGGCGCGGCGCCGGGGCGCGAGGGGCGGGAGCGCTGCTGCCGAAGAGCGAGGAGAAGAACCCACCCGATTGCTGCGGACGGTTCGCCAGCTGGTATTCGAGTTCGGCGATGCGCTGCTGTGCGCCGTTCAGGGCCTGTTCCTGAACGACGATCGTCTGCGCCATGAAATAGGGGGCGGCCGGCTGGGCGTTGACGCGGTCACGGATGAAGCTCTCGGCGTCGGAATCGCGCGGCCCGGAGTGGCGCTCGACATCAGAGAGTTTTCCGAAAAGACCTTCGATTGCCTGGCGGTCGTTATGATCCATTGTGTGCATTGCTCCTGGATTTAGGGTGAGTTCGTCACACGCCCCGGCAAGGGGGCGGGCGACAGGCGCAGATTGTAGGAGAGAGGGTGCCGGGCCGTCGGTGACAGGCCCGGCGGGCGCGGACTATTCCCGTTCGCCGGTGAAGTTCAGCAGCAGCTGGAAGATGTTGACGAAGTTCAGGTACAGCGACAGCGCGCCGAAGACCGCGAGCTTCTGCTGCGATTCCTCATCGATGTTCTCGGCATACTGTTCCTTGATGTTCTGGGTATCCCAGGCGGTCAGGCCGACGAAGACGAGGATGCCGATGACCGAGATGGCGAACTGCAGCGCGCTCGAGCCGAGGAAGATGTTGACGATCGAGGCGATGATCACGCCGATCAGGCCCATCATCAGGAACGAGCCGAACTGGGAAAGATCACGCTTGGTCACGTAGCCGTAAAGGCTGGTGGCGCCGAACATGGTCGCGGCAATGAAGAAGGTGCGCGCGATGCTGGTGCCGGTGAAGACCAGGAAGACCGAAGCGAGCGACAGGCCCATGACGGCGCAGAAGGCCCAGAAGGTCAGCTGTGCGGTGCCGGCCGACATTGTCTGGATGCGGAACGAGAAGAAGAACACGAAGGCGAGCGGCGCCAGCATCACCACCCACTTGAGCGGCGAGGAGAAGATCGGCACGTAGAGCGCCGGCGTGCTGCCGACGAGGAAGGCGATCAGGCCGGTGATGACCAGGCCGGCGCCCATGTAGTTGTAGACGCGCAGCATGTGCTTGCGCAGTCCCTCGTCGAAGAGTGCGGCCGACTGGGCCGTGTGCTGGTACCCGTATCCCGGGGGCATGTTGTTCATCGTCAATCTCCGTTATAACGACAGGTGAAAAAGGTAATCAGTAAAGGGTGCGGGCGAGCCTCGCGGCGGCGTCGCTGAGCTTGCCGGCATCGTGCCCGTTGGCCACCAGCGCGTAGGCGACATCGCCGATCTGCCAGTAGGACGCATTGACGCCGTTCTTGCTGAACTCCAGCACGCGCTGGACGTTGAAATTGCCCGGGCGAACGGCGAACAGCGACAGTCGGTCACCGTCCTCGGGCTCGACCACCATCTCGACGCTCGGGCCGAAGGCCGAGGGATAGACCTGCACGTCGACGACCGACCATCCCTTGGGAATCTCGGGCATGACGATGGCGGTGGCGGCGCGGATATCGGTCGGGTCGTAGTTCGCCAGAACCGTTTGCGACGGCATGCGCTCGCGCAGCATGGTGGTTTCGTGGGCACGGACGGCTTCCTCGACAAAGGCCGGTGGCGGTACCGACGCGATAACCTCGGTCGCCGAAAACGGTCCGAAGTGGGAACTGGCGACCCAGCCGGCACCGATGAGCGCGACGACCGCGGCCGCCCGCTGCAGGGTGGCGACCAGCCGGCCATGCGACAAGCCACGCTCCAGCCGGCGGGCCGCCTCGCGGGTTTCCAGCCGCAGCGTCGAGGATTGGTCGGCGAGCGCCAGCCGCAGTTCGCCCTTGAGGCTGAGATCGGCCATCACCTTGGCGGCCAGCGCCGGATGTTCCGAAAGATGCGCCTCGACCTCGATGCGGCGGGCAATATCGAGCTGATCGTCGACATAGGCATCCAGATCGCCTTCGAGAACGGGATCAACGGTTGTCATCGTCGTTACCTCCAACAATCCGCAAGCGGCGGAGTCTGCCGTCGTTTTCACTTGTTTCTTCGATTTCCCTGAGGCGGGCGCGGGCGCGGGCGATGCGCGACATCAGCGTGCCCACCGGAATACCGAGCGTGTCGGCGGCTTCCTCGTAGGAAAGTTCTTCCATGGTCACCAGATGCAGTGCTTCGCGCTGCTCTTCCGGCAACTGGAAAAAGGCCTCGCGTACCTGTGCGAGCCGCACCGCATGGTCCTGTCCGGCAGCCATCGACTGATCGACGATATGGCCGAGCGCCTCGTGGCGCTTCTCGGACGCCTTTACCCGGCGGATGCGGTCCACATGCGTATTGTGCAGGATCGAGAACAGCCATTTGCGGATGTTGGCGCCAGCGCGGAACCCCTGCTTGCGTTCATAGGCCTTGACCAGCGCATCATGCACCAGGTCTTCCGCCTCGTCGGAATCGCGCACGAGCGAACGGGCATAGCGGCGCAGCGAGGAAAGCTGGCCGATCACGTCGAATTGGCGTCCGTTAGAAGTGGTCATGATCGATATACGAAGCTCGCGGCAGTTCCATTCCAATCATTCTCAAAAAAATCTCCGGCGTCGCGACGGCCGGCATGATCTGTCCGGATTACAGGCACTTATATGGACTCGGCCTGGCGGGAAACAAAACTCTGGTCCATCCCGTTTCTGGGGCGGGATCGGCCTTCGCTGTGCCGCATCCGAACGTTGTATCCTCTTCGTCGTAATTTCGCCGCACCGGCGTCATTCCTGCCATTCGAGAGAGCGTCCTTCCGCCAGCTTTTCGCGGGTCGATCCCATGGACTCATCGACAGGCAAATCCGAGCATAAGGTCGAACCACCGGGGGCCGCAGGATCAGAACTGCAGGCGATCCGGGGCTGGCGGCTATTCCTACGACGGCAGGGCCGGCGCATCTCGGCGCTGCTGACGGTCGTCGTTTTTGCCCTCGTCGGCGTGGCCATCTACCGGCTGACCGGTGAGGTTCGCTATGCGGACGTGATTGCCGCGCTCCGGTCCACCGATCCCGTGGCGGTTGCTGCGGCGGTCTTCTTTACCGCACTGAGCTTCTTCGCGCTGACCCTCTATGACGTCGACGCCCTCGAATATGTGGGACGCAAGCTTCCCTATTCGGAGGTGGCGCTGATCGCCTTCAGTGCCTATGCGGTGGGCAATACCGCAGGCTTCGGTCCGTTGAGCGGCGGCGCCATCCGTTATCGCGCCTATTCGCGCCTCGACGTGACCCCGGAAGAGATCGGCAGGGTGGTCGCCTTCGTCACGCTGGCCTTCGGCCTCGGTCTAGCCGGCGTCGCCGCGCTGTCGCTGCTGGCGATCGGCGGTGAGGTCGCCAATTTGCTTGGGGTCTCGGCATTTTCCCTCCGACTGGCCGCGGGGGTGGTGATCGCCGCGCTCGGCACGCTGCTGATCGTCGGCCGCGGCGGGCGCGTCCTGCATTTCGGTCGCTTCAGCCTGCGGCTGCCCGACAGCCGCACGATGTCGCGGCAGTTCCTGGTGACCTGTCTCGATGTCGCTGCCTCGGCGACCGTGCTCTACGTGCTGCTGCCGCCTAGCGTCGATATTGGCTGGCCGACATTTCTCGGCCTCTATGCGGTCGCGATCGGGCTCGGAGTGCTGAGCCACGTGCCGGCAGGGCTCGGCGTTTTCGACGCCATCATCGTCGCAGCATTGCACCAGACGGCAAATGTCGACGAGGTGCTCGGGTCCCTGGTGCTCTACCGCATCATCTACTACGTGCTGCCGCTTCTCGTGGCGATGGCGGCGACGATTACGGTCGAAACCCGGCGGCAACTGGCCCATCCTGCAATCGTCAGTCTTCGCCGCCTCGGCGCGCGCCTGTCGCCGAGCCTGGTGTCGGCGCTCACTCTGGTGGTGGCGACGATGCTGATCTTTGCGGGAGCCACGCCGCTGCCGTCTGAGGGCTATGCGATCTTTGCCGAACTCCTGCCGCTGCCGGTGATCGAGGCGGCACATTTTCTCTCGAGCCTGCTCGGCCTCGCGTTGTTCGTCAGCGCGCGCGGCCTTTCCCAGCGGCTCGACGGCGCCTGGTGGCTGGCGATGCTGTCGAGCCTTGCGGGCTTCGTGCTTGCCCTCGTCAACACAAGCACTTTCGTCGGCGCCGGCCTTCTCGCCTTTCTCGCCTTCAGCCTGTTTGCGACCCGCCGGCTGTTCAACCGGCCGGCGTCGCTATTCGCCCAGGCGCTGACCATCCCCTGGCTGGTGGCCATGGCGCTGGTGTGTGCAGGTGCCCTGTTCATCCTGTTTTTCGTCTACCGCGATGTCGACTACCGTCATGAACTGTGGTGGCAATTCGAACTGTCCGGCGATGCCCCGCGCGGCCTGCGGGCGATGCTTGGCGTTGTCATCGCCGCCTCGGTGATATCGCTCGCAAGTCTCCTGCGTCCGGCGGTGACCCCCGTCCCGCCGCAGTCGCGCGAACTGGACGGCGCCGTCGGGATCATCGAAAGCCAGGGCATGGCCGATCCCAATCTTGTGCGCATGGGCGACAAGAACGTGCTCTACTCCGCCGATGGGCGCGCCTTCCTGATGTACGGCCGGCAGGGGCGTTCGTGGATCGCGCTGTTCGATCCCGTCGGCCCGGTCGACGCCTGGGCGGAACTGGTGTGGCGGTTTCTGGAGGCGGCGCGCGCGGTGGGATGCCGGCCGGTCTTCTACCAGATCTCGCCGGCCTCGCTTGCGGCTTGTGCGGATGCCGGCATGCGCGCCTACCGCCTCGGTGAAATCGCCGTCGTCGATTTGCGGACGTTTTCGCTGGAAGGCGCGAAATGGTCCAAGCTGCGCGGCGCACTCGGCCGGATGGAGCGCGAGGGCCTGGCCTTCGAGGTGGTTCCAGTCACAGGCGTCGCCGCCATCCTCGGCGAACTCGAAGCGGTTTCCGACGCCTGGCTCGCGGTTCACAAGACCAGGGAGAAGGGGTTTTCGCTCGGCGCCTTCGAGCCCGATTACATTCTCAGCCAGCCGGTGGCGGTCCTTCGCCAGCGGGGGCGGATCGTCGCTTTCGCCAACCTGCTCTTGTCCGGAACGCGGCAGGAGGCGTCGGTCGACCTGATGCGCTTCTCGCCGGAAGCGCCGAAAGGAGTGATGGACATGCTCTTTGCGCGTATCATGTTGAGGCTGCGCGAGGAGGGTTATGAAACCTTCAATCTCGGCATGGCGCCGCTGTCCGGCATGGCGTCGCACGACGCTGCCCCGGTGTGGGACGTGATCGGCCGCGCCATCTTCGAACACGGCGAGCGCTACTACAACTTCAAGGGACTGCGGGCGTTCAAGGAGAAGTTTCACCCCACGTGGCAGCCGCGCTATCTTGCGGTTCCGGGCGGCGTCAGCCCGGCACTCGCACTGCTTGATGCGACCCTGCTGATCGGCTCGGGGCTGAAGGGAGTGCTTGGAAAATGAACAGACGTTTCCTTATCCGTGCGACGGTCGCCCTGGTGTTTGCGGGAACGGTTCCCGCGCTCGGCGACGATGCGGGTCGTTTCGACACCGGCCTCATCCCGTCGCCAAGAATCCTGTTGCCCTCGTCGGCGCCGGATGGCGCCGTCGTGCTGCTGTCCGATGCCGGCGGCTGGACCGCGGACGACGATCGCACCGCTTCCGCTTTGGTCGATGGAGGGGCGGCGGTCATCGGCATCGACCTGCCGGCCTATATCCACTCGCTCGAAAACGACCGGCATGACTGCATCTACACGGTGTCGGACATCGAGGCGCTCAGTCAGCAGGTGCAGCGTGCGGGCAAGAGCAATGTCTATCGCCCACCAGTGGTGGCCGGCATCGGCGAGGGCGGAACCATGGCGCTGGCGATTGCCGCGCAGACCCCTGCCGCCACCATCGGCGGGACCGTTGCCATCGACCCGAAGGCCGACGTCAGGCTGCCGAAAGTGCTCTGCACGCCGGCGATCAAGGAAAACACGCCGAACGGCGTCATCTACGGCTTGAGCGAAGGCACGCTGCCGGACAGCGTGATCGCAGGCTTCTCGCCGAATGCCGATGCGGCCGGTCAGGCCCACGTCGAACGGCTGAAGCGCGAACATGACGATATCGAAATTCGCGCCAGTGAGGACGATGCCCGCACGATACTGAACGATACTCTCGATGAGCTCATGAGCGCCGGCGAACCCGACAACCCGCTCGGCCTGCCGATCACCGTGCTCGATGCCAGCCCGACGCGCAACACCATGGCGATCATCTATTCCGGCGATGGCGGCTGGCGCGATCTCGACAAGGAGGTCGGCGGGCTGCTGCAGGAAAACGGCATTCCCGTCGTCGGCATCGATTCGCTGCGCTATTTCTGGTCCGGCCGCAGTCCCCAGGAGACAGCCGGCGATCTGGCGCGGATCATCGACGTCTATCGCAAACGGTGGAAGGTCCAGGATGTCGTGTTGATCGGTTACTCGTTCGGGGCTGACGTTCTGCCGGCAGTCTATCGGAACCTGCCGGAGGCGGAAAAGGCGAGTGTGGCGCTGGTGTCCCTGCTCGGGCTGTCACACAAGGCAGACTTCAAGATTTCCGTCCTCGGCTGGCTGGGGGCCGAGGGCGAGGGGGCTCAGGGCGATCCGGTCGATGACGTGAAGGCCATGGACCCGCGTCTGGTGCAGTGCGTCTACGGCACGGACGACGAGGACGCCTGTGCCGATATCAAGGACAGCGGTGTCGAGGCTATCGCACTCGAGGGTGGTCATCACTTCGACGGCGACTACAAGGCGCTGACGGCGCGCATTCTGGAAGGTCTTGGAAGACGGTTGGCGGAACGTTGAACGAGCCGTCTAGGCGGGGACCGCGGCCATCAGTGCCCAGACGAGGAATGCGCACGCCTGTTGTGCTCCGTCAGCGGATATCGTGTGCCCGAGGCCGGGCAGGATGACCGTCTCCGCGGCGATCCCATGGGCTTCGAATGCTGCGGCTGTTCTCTCGGTCTCCGAGGCCGGCATCGCGAGGTCGGCGCTGCCATGGACCAGCAGCAGTTTCGTCGATGGCGAAGGGTTGAGTGGTTCGGGCGTGGCGAGACGTCCGGAAAAGGCGACGGTGGCTCCGACCGGCCACCGGCCGCTGGCGACCGCGTCAAGCGCCATGATTGCCCCTTGCGAGAACCCGACGAAGGCGACCCGGGGCAGGGCCTCGGCAAATCCATGGTCGACGATAACATCGCCAATTGTCAGGTCGAACGCGCTGCGTGCCGTTGCCACCCGTTGCGGCCGGTTTGCCTCGGTAATCCCGATCGTGTCGAACCACTGTCGACCGCTGCCGCGATGGCAGGGGAAAGGCGCGTCAGGCGCCACGAAGCAGGCATCTGGCAGGGCGGCCTGCCAGACATCTCCGAGTGGTGCCATGCTGCTGCCGCCGCTGCCGAGCCCATGCAGGAAAATGATCAGCTTGCCGCTCTGCGGGTTGGTCATCGATTCCTCCAGCGCTGCCGGTTGGTCGGCGGCATGCCGTCGCTTCCCTTCATCGGGCGGCGGTGGTCAGGGTCAGTGGCGTGTTCCAGGGATCGTTGATCCTCAGCGTGCCGTTGCTGCGTTCGACGATCAGGCCTGCATCCTCCGCGCGGTCGCCGACCGCATCGATCAGGGACGGGGATGCGGCCAGGATCTCGACATCGGCGAGGCCCGTCGACGGCACGCTGCGCGGCGCGGCATTGCGGCTGTTCCAGATGTTGGTCGCGATGTGGTGGTGATAACCGCCTGAGGCGAAGAATGTGCCGCCCGGATAGCGGCAGGTGATGTCGAGGCCGAGGATGCCGTTGTAGAAGGCTTCTGCCGGCGGTATCGCTCCGACCTGGAGGTGGACATGGCCGATCGAGGTGCCCTCCGGTGCTGCCTGCCAGGGATTGCCGGCAGCGCTGGCGATCAGGTCGTGCAGGTCGAGTTCGAGGGTCGGCATGTCGACCTGACCGTCTTCCCACTTCCACTCGCCGGGCGGCCGGTCGACATAGATTTCGATGCCGTTGCCTTCCGGGTCGCTGAGATAGATTGCCTCGCTGACACGATGGTCGGAAGCGCCGAGTACGTGGAGATGCAGGTCAGCGGCGCGCCGGATCCATTGGCCGAGAGCGCCTCGATACGGGAGCAGGAAAGCCGTGTGAAACAGGCCGGGGTCGTGAAAGGAGCGCACTCGTGCATGAGGATCGCGATTGAGCTCCAGCAATGTACGGCCGCCGGCGCCAAGCACGACATGCTCGCCATCCGCGGATTGGCGGTGCAGCCCGACGATCTGCTGGTAATAGTCGCTGACGCGTTCCAGGTCATGGACCGTCAGCGTGACTTTTCCGATATGCAACGGTGTGGCTGCCGATGCCGCCATGGAGACTTCTCCCTGCGTCGCTGTGCTGAATATCTGGAGCGCATGGCGGGGCTGGCAAGGGTGCGCCGTCTGCGATCTCCGTGCGAATATAAGCGATTGCCATTGTTCACAAAATTTTAACCGGCCGCGTTGACGCCGGTCCGGCGCGTGACTAAAGCTTTCAACCGGAACAGGTTCCGCCTTCCCGGGCGGATGAAAAGGGAACACGGTGAGGACCCGTCAGGGCCGAAACCGAGGCTGCCCCCGCAACTGTAACCGTCGAGCTTTCTCCGAAAAAGCCACTGCCGGATCTTTGCCGGCGGGAAGGCCGAAGACAAGCGATGACACGGAAGTCAGGAGACCTGCCTGTTTCAGTCACCCATGTCAGGACACGGGGTGTGTCCAGGCGCGGCCGTCCGTAGCGGTGACATTCGCAAGATGTTGCCGCGTGCCGGAAACGGCCGGGACGGGTGTCGCCTGATCCGGTTCCTTCTCCGTCAGCGGTTCGATACCGGGAGCGCTCGCGCTCCCAGGACTGCCATGGGGAATATACATGCAGAAACACGCCACACTCGCCATTTCATTCGCGGTGGCATTCGGTCCGGGCGCATTCGCGCAGGACGTCACGGCCGATCTTTCGGGCGCGACCGTGCTGGAGCCGATCATCGTCACCACGCCGTTGCGGCGTGCAAGCAGCCTGGAAAGCAGCACCTCGAGCATCGTCGTCATCGGCCAGGCGGAGCTGGAACGCACCGCCGCCCCGGATTTGCCCTCGCTGCTGAAGTCCGTCCCCGGCGTCGCCATCACCAGCTACGGCGGACAGGGATCGGGCGCCAGCGTGTCGCTTCGCGGAATGGGGCCGGCCCAGTCGCTGGTCCTCGTCAACGGCGTTCGTACCGCATCGGCGACCACCGGCACCAGTGCGCTCTTCAATATCCCGTTGGCATCGATCGAGCGGGTCGAGATCGTCAAGGGGCCGCATTCGGCGCAGTATGGCGCCGATGCGATCGCCGGCGTCATCAATATCATCACCAAGACCGGGGCCAGCAGCTGCGCCAATGGCGCCAGCGCCTGCACCACGGTGTCGGCCGGGGTCTCCTATCCCTGGGGCGGCCAGCTCTCGGCCAATCGCAGCGGCAGGACCGACGATGGCCTCGTCTACTCCTTCGGCGGATCGATACTCGGAACGCAGGGCTACGACTTCACCCTTCCCAGCGCCTGGGGCCACGAGCCGGATGACGACGGTTTCCTGCTCGGGAACCTCAATTTCTCGGTCGCCAGGGAGTTGGACTGGGGCTCGCTTTATGCCGAGGGCCTCTACGGACGCGGCAGTTCGCAGCAGGACGCCGATTACCCCTATGCCGACCGGGTGGATACCAACACCTTCGCCGGCAAGGCAGGCATCCGCATCGACCACACCGACGACTGGTTCTCGACCATCGAATTCACCAACAGCCTCGACTATTCCAAGAACTATCGTGACGGCGTTGCCGGCAGCGAGCGCTTCGATACCCTGCGCTATGGCGTGCTCGCCACCACGCAAAAGGCATTCATGACCGGCGCGGTGGGGCATATCCTGACCGGCGGGGTCGAAGCCTATCGCGAGGAGGTCAAGGCGAACAGCATCGATTTCGCGGTGACCGAGCGCGATCTGGCGGCGGTCTTCGGTCAGTACGCCCTGGAATATGACGCGCTGACGATCAATTCGGGCATCCGCCTCGACCACAACGAGCAGTTCGGCAACGCGACCACCTACAACATCGGTGCCAGCTATGAGGTCGTGCCCGACCTGACGCTGCGCGCCATGTATGGCACCGGTTTTCGCGCCCCGACCTTCAACGACCTCTATTACCCCGGCTTTTCCAACCCCGACCTGGAGCCGGAACGCTCACGCTCCTACGAAATCGGGGCACTGTGGCAGGCCGGCGCCGACACCACGCTTGACGTCGCCTTCTACCAGTCGTGGCTGAAGGACGCGCTCGCCATCGTCGATCCCGACAACGATCCCTTCACCTGGAACTCGGAAATCCGCAACGTCGCCCGGGCCCGGATCACCGGCATCGAGGCGTCGGTCGCCCATCAGTTCGACGAGCGCTGGAGCGGCCGGGCGAGCATCGACCTGCGCCAGCCGAAGGACGAGGTGACAGGCAAGGACATTCCGAACCGCGAGCGCTTCAAGACCAGCGCCGAACTGAGCTTCCAGGCGACCGAGCAGCTCGGCCTGTCGGCACGCGTGCTCTATGTCGCCAGCCGATACGCTGACGAAGACAACACCGAGAAGCTTCCGGCCTACAAGACGGTCGATTTCACCGCCATCTATGGGCTGGATGAGATGTCGCAGGTCAAGTTCTCGGTCGAAAACGTCTTTGACGAGGACTATTCGACGGTTGCCGGCTACCGGGCGCCGGGCCGCACCTTGAACCTGAACTTTACGAGGACGTTCTGAACCGTCATGGTGCAGCGCCCCGCCGGTCGAAGGCGGGGCCCCGCATCTTTTGATCCGCATCGGGAAAGATGAAGTATCGCGTGGGTACGAAGTTGATACGGGCAACGGCCTGCTTCCTCGGCCTCCTCTCGGGGGCGGCGCCGACGGCTGCCGCCACGATGCCGGAGAATGTCGTGTCGATGAACGTCTGTACCGATCAGATGGCGATGCTGATCGCCGAAGACGGCCAGCTTCACTCGGTCAGCGATCTGGCGACGGACCCCACGGTCTCGGTGCTTGCTAAGGAGACCGGGCGATACCGTATCAACCACGGGCTTGCCGAAGAAGTCTACCTGATGAAGCCGGATCTGGTTCTTGCCGGCACCTACAGCACGTCTGCCACCGTGGCGCTGTTGCGGCAGCTCGGAATTTCGGTCGAGGAGTTCTCGCTGGCCAGTTCGTTCGACGATGTGCGCACCGACTTCCGGCGAATGGGCAAGCTGCTGGGACGCGAACAGCGCGCCGAGGAACTGATCAGCGAACTCGACCGGGAGCTCGATCGCCTTGCCGGCAACCCGGTGCCGCCCGCAACGATCGCGCTCTACTATGCCAACGGTTACACGGCCGGCGCGGGAACGCTTGCCAATGCCGCGGTCGAGGCCGCCGGGCTCGACAATCTCGGCGCCAGGCTCGGGCTTCAGGGGACGGCACGCCTGCCGCTCGAGGAACTGGTGATGGCAAATCCCGACCTGATAACGAGGGGCGAGCGGCAGTACGAAGCCCCGGCGCTGGCCGAGCAGAACCTCGCCCATCCGGCGTTCACGGCAATTGCCGGTGCCGGCCGCGCCGTGGACCTGCCGAGCGTCTATACCGTCTGCGGCGGACCCTTCACGGTTGAGGCGGTGCGCATCCTTCAGCAGGCGGCGCTGGCGGCAGGAGAAGGGCCCCAATGACCACCACGCGTCGCTACCGGCTTGTCCTTGCCGCCCTGTCCGTCCTGACATTCATCCTGTTCCTGCTGTCGCTGACCGTCGGTCCGGCGGCAATCGGCTTTTTCGACAGCATGGCTGCGCTGTTTTCCGACAAGGGCGGTGCGATCGCCCTGATCATGCAGGAAATCCGCCTGCCGCGCGCGCTTCTCGGATTGCTGGTCGGTGGCACGCTCGGTCTTTCCGGCGCGGTGCTGCAGGGCTATCTGCGCAACCCGCTGGCCGAACCCGGTCTGATCGGCGTCAGCGCATCCGCCTCGCTCGGGGCGGTTCTCGCGCTCTATACGGGACTCGCGGTAATCGCGCCGCTCGCTCTGCCGCTTGCGGCGCTTGCCGCGGCGTTGGCGGCCGTTGCGCTCATATTCCTTCTCACCGGCTCGAACGGCAGCCCGCTCTCGCTGATTCTAGCCGGAGTGGCGATTTCGAGCCTTGCCGGCGCGATGACGTCGCTTGCCCTCAACCTGTCGGCCAATCCCTTCGCCGCCTTCGAGATCATGTTCTGGATGCTGGGCTCGCTGACCGACCGCTCGATGCAGCAGGTGTGGCTGGCCGCACCCTTCATTCTCGTCGGCTGGCTGATGCTGCTGTCGCTCGGCCGGGCGCTCGATGCGCTCACCCTCGGCGCCGATGTGGCCGCCAGCCTCGGCATCGACA
>JAEWPB010000076.1 GCA_023399465.1 Pseudomonadota bacterium | reverse complement strand
CGATAGCAACAAGGTGGCCAGGCCGAAGCTGCGCCCGCCACGGGCCCGGAACCGAAACACCGGTGTCATGCTTTTCATCAGAATTCTCCTGTTCTCCCGTCTAGTTCGCCTGCACGATGGTCACGCGACGATTCCTGGCGCGACCTTCATCGGTGCCATTGGAAGCGACGGGGGCCATCATCCCGGCGCCGGCAGCGGTCAGACGGCGGGCGTCGACACCAAACTTGGCGACGAGGGTGGAGACGACCGCATTGGCACGCCGTGCCGAAAGGTCCAGATTGTAGTCAAAGCTGCCCTGGCTGTCGGTATGCCCTACCACGAGCACTGCAAGCGCCGGACGGTCTTGCATCAGAGTTGCGATCTCCTGGAAGGTGGGCTCGGATTCAGGCCTGGGGCTCGCATCGCCCGTGTCGAAATAGATGCCGTAAAGGGAAATGCTGCCGTTCTGGTCAACGGTCTTCGCCATGTCATCCGCCTTGACGAGCACCATCTTCTGCTCCCGGGCTTTCGGCTCGAGCACATGGACGATCGCGACGGTCCTGCCGTTCAACGCCTTGCAATAGGTGCTGGCGTCCAACTGGTAGGTCTGGACCGTGACCCAGGCGGACGCATCCCCCAGCGGAACTTTCGCTGCCAGAAAGTGCTGGTCGCTGATCCACGAGGTGGTTGCACAGGCGCCGTTCGAGAATGCCTTGTCCTTGATGTCGGATTCATGGAAGAAATACTGGGTGAGGCTCATCTTGCCGCCGCCGCCCGAGGACGAGCGTTTGGCGTCACCGCCGCATTGCTCGCGCCTGCATTCGAAGGCGGCCTGTCCGCCGGCGGCCACTATTTCGTCCTCGTAGTTGAGGAGGACCTCGAGCGGGGAACGGTTTTCCGGCAGCACATAGACCAGGCGCGTCAATGCTCCTTCCACCGTCTCCGAATTCTTCGCGACATGGACCCGGTTGTTCATCGCGTCGCGCTCGTCCGGGTTTGGACTGGGCTCAAGCGGCGAGAGCGGGATCCGCAATTCCGCATAGGCGTGCTTCACATGGGAAACGATGAAGGAGCCGTCATAGCGCTTGAGAAGCGCGCTATCGGCCGCTCCCTCTATATCGGCATCGGGGATGGACGCGTCGGCGAGCGCCGGATGTACGGACAGAGCGAGAAAGGCAGCGGCGATGAACAGAGGCCGCAAACTGCATGTGGGCATAGGCAACTCCGGAAGGCACGATCTGTGCTGGCGCCGCATTTGGTGCGGACCGGACGGTGGATTCGCGCGGAGCCTACGTCGGCAAAAGAAGGGCTGTATTGAACGAAACGGACATGCGGTCGATGCCCTTAACTCAGGAGAACAAGCGGGCGGGTGGCGCCTGCCTGTTGCCGACCCTTGATGGTGGCGGCAGCGATATTGTACGGGTCGAGGATGAAGGCGGCAGGGGTCGAGCCGATGAAACGCCGGAAATCGCGGATCATGTGCGACTGGTCCGCATAGACATGCGCGGCAGCGTCAAGTCCACCGCCCTGGCACATGAGAGCAGCCATGCGCAGCGCCCGGTACTTCATCGCGAGGGTCTTGGGAGACAGGCCATAGCCCTCCACGGTGATGCGGCGCATCTGGCGGGCTCCGACTTCCAACTCGGCGCAAAGGTCGTCGAGCGAGAGCGACGGGGAATGCTCGAGCCAGTGATCGATGACCGCTATCTGCCGGAGAAGAGGCCTCGGAGCACCGGCGACCATCTGCATCAGGAACGTCTCGACGAGCCCGACATGATTGCCGTCAAGCGCCGTATCGGACAGGCGCTCGATGAGCCGGGAAACGGCCGGAACGCCCCAGATGTCGGCTCCATCAAGCACACCGTCGACGCATTCGATGCCGGGGACGCCTATCAGGCCTGCCCAACCCAGTGGCAGGAGACCGACAACCGCCATCCGGCAGCCCGCGCCGAGTGTGATGCCGTAGGCATTAGCCGTGGGACCGACCAGCGACACCGGCGGCGCCTCGATCCCCTTACCATCCGCGAAGGTGAAACTGCTGCGACCAGCCAGACGGATATAGATGTTGGGCAGCATGGCAGGGAGGATCTCGACCCGTGCCGCCGCGACATCCGTGACGACGGCGTGAATGGCCAGATGGTTCCGCATCCCCCCGGTGGGCATGAAGTATCCCAGTTGCATTCCCCCTCCCCCGGAGCCAGGACATTTCAGGACCATGGACGCACTCCCGCCCGATGGCCAAGACGGCATGGCCAATCAGCAAATAAAAATGCAGCGCATGATTATCGGCAACCGCAAAAATCATCAATGCTTTACTGTACTTGTCGTCGCATTAATACATAGCCTTCGCCGCACTATTTTACTTTCATTTGATGAAAATACCTGCTCAAAGCAACGTTTTTGCAGAAACTACTGCCGTTCGGGTGCCGCCATCCTGTACCACCTTTGATGTGCGATTTTCCCATAATTTTAACTGGTATCTCACTCGAGCGGATAGGCGCTTTACCGGGATCGGATCGCCTGAAAGTATATCGGCATCCGCAAACAAATGCGGACTGCCATTACCAGCGACGCTATTACACTGGAGGAATTGTGATACGTTACTTTTGAACGCATGAAAAAATGCAGATGAATCTGGGAGGGATTCACACATGGTAAGCATTATTTCCAAGCGTGACGGCCCACGCCGGGAGGACGCGCAGATCGGTCGATTCCTGTCGGAAAATCGGACGATCATTACGAAGCTCGCCGACCATCTCAGCAACGGTCAGTATTCCCGATCGAAACTCCCCAAGCCAGTGCCCCAACCCGACGGCCTGATCATCCATATCGGCGACGCGCCTTCAGCCGAGGCGGAAGTCCGGCCGCAGATCCGGGTGGCCGTCAACGGCCGCGTCATCGCCGTCGATACCGAGTCCCGCCGTCAGATCGTTCATTTCGGTGATATCAGACAGACGGGCAATGCCAGCACTTTCCTGCTGGCTACCGCCGCCAACGGCTACATCGCGCCACTCGAAGACGAGATCCTCCAGGCGTTGGCCGATATGGACGGGGTCGTGATCGGCGACTGTTACACGAGCAGCGACCTGGCCGCGGACATCGGACGACGTCTCGACATGCCCTGGGAGGGGTGACCGCACAATTGGGCGGCACCGGGAGGTGTCAGTAATTTCCAGGCTTTACGCCGGCATGGAAGATTACAATGAAACAGGGCTCTCGCACCACAAAACCGCACAGGCAGACCGGCCAGGCACCGACGAACGAAACCGCCTTGAGTGCCGCGGTCCTGAGCCGCGACTACGACGAACTGATAACGATGCGCGCCTGGGAGAGCGTCATCGAGGGACGATTGCAATCACACAAGACCAACCCGGCCGTGCGCTCGCCGATCAACGACTCCTGGTTTCGATGCACGGAGAGCGGTATCGACTTCCTGCGCAACGAGGCCCCGCTGGAGACGGACCGCTATGCCGTCGAAGCACTGAGGCGCGGCAGTTCCGAACTCCTCGCCGCTGCGGCCCGGCCCTTCGCGACGATCGGCCGAATGCTGGAAGGGACCGGTGCGATGCTCGTGCTCGCCGACAGCGACGGCACGCTGGTCGATGTCATCGGCGACAAGACGACGATCTTCCAGGGCATGGACATCCACCTCGGCATCGGCGGAAAATGGACCGAGGAGGTGGTGGGCACCAACGGCATCGGAACCGCGCTCTGGACAGGCGAGCCCGTCTTCGTCCATGCCGCCGAACACTTCTGCGCCGGCATCAAGAACTGGACATGCGCAGGGGCGCCCATCCGCGATCCGTTCGACGGCAAGATCATCGGCGTCGTCGACCTTTCGGGCCATCCCGACATCTTCCGCCCACATAACGTCGTGCTTGTCGCAGCCGCCGCGCGGGAGATCGAGCGCGCCCTTTTTGATTCCCAGAACGCCGAGCGGACGCGACTGCTCGAGGCCTTTATCGGCTCGGTCCGCAGCTATCGTTCCTCCGACGGCCTGATGATCATCGACCGTCACGGCCGCGCGATGTACAGCAACAACGTGCCCGCGGCCGACGGCAGGCGGTTCGGCGACATCATCCGCGAAGACCAGAACTGTCGGCTGCCGGAGCTCTCCAACTCCGGCTTCCTCGACAAGATAGCAACCTCCCTGCCTGACAATATGAGGTCCTGCCAGATCCGGCCGCTCGAGCTCGATGGCGACATGCGCGGAGCTGCCCTGGTCTTTCCGAATCCCGGTGCTGCCCCCGCGGCGATCGCGATGGGAACCACCTTCTCGCCGCGGCTCAGGGAGGAACGGGCGATGATCGTGGGCGAGAGCGATGCCTTGCGCGACGCCGTCGATGCCGCCTGCAGGGTTGCCTCCGCCACCGATGTAACCTCGCTCCTGATCGAGGGCGAGACCGGAGTCGGAAAGGAGCTTTTCGCGCGCCTGATCTATGCCGGCATTCGCAAGACGGCGGCCAGCCCCTTCATTGCCCTGAATTGCGGGGCCGTCACCAAGGAGCTTTTCGGAAACGAACTTTTCGGCCATGCCCCGGGCTCGTTTACCGGCGCCTCAAGGGAAGGCGAGGCCGGCGTGTTCGAACTCGCGAACGGTGGCGCGCTCTGTCTCGACGAGATCGGGGAGATGCCGCTCGACATTCAGCCCTTCTTGCTCCGGGTGCTCGAGGAACGGGTGGTGCAGCGGCTTGGCGAACACCGCTCACGGCCTGTCGACGTGAGGGTCATCGCCTCGACCAACCGTGATCTCAAGCGGGAGGTCGCCGCCGGGCGCTTCCGCAGGGATCTCTTCTACCGCATCAGTACCGTTACCATTCAGGTTCCTCCGTTGCGCGAACGGGGGAACGACTGTCTGCTGCTGCTCGATCACTTCAACAGGAACCTGACCGAACGCAACGGCGGCTTCCCCTTGCATTTCACCAGCGCGGCGCAGGAGCTGATGTTGAACTATCATTGGCCGGGCAACGTACGCGAGCTCAGGAATCTCGTCGAGCGACTGCATATCCTGGCCCGCAACCCCATCGTCGATGTCAACGATCTGCCGCCAGAAATGACCGAGCACAGATCATACGACGATGCCGCGAGATCTGACGTGGCGCCCCTGCAAGCCGAGAACCAGATGCTCAGCCTTGTCGAAGCCGAACGCCAGGTTCTGATGCATGCATTGTCTGCAGAGCATGGCAATCTCAGCAGGGTCGCCAGCCGGCTGGGAATTTCGAGGCCGACGCTCTACCGCAAGCTCGAGCAATTCCAGATCCGCCGCGGCTTCGCGTGACGACAGAAGCCCGGTTTCGGTATCCGTTCACGTGGATGATCGGGTCATGTGGATGATCGGGACCGTATCGCTGGCAGCGCCAATCGTGACGGGGCGCGGGAAAAACCACGCCCCGTCGTGCCGCATAGCTCAGGCAAGGTCAAAGCGATCGGCGTTCATCACCTTGTTCCAGGCGCTGATGAAGTCGTTGACGAACTTCTCCTTGGCGTCTGCCTGGGCATAGACTTCCGCGAACGCACGCAACTGCGAATGCGAACCGAAGATCAGGTCGACGCGGGTCCCGGTCCACCGAGGCTCCTTCGTCTTGCGATCATGGCCTTCATAGACACCCTGCTTTCCTTCGACCGGAGCCCACTCCGTCGCCATGTCCAGCAGGTTGACATAGAAGTCGTTCGTCAGGACTTCCGGACGAGAGGTCAGGACACCATGCTGCGGTTGTCCGGCCCCGAGCACGCGCAGGCCACCGATCAGTACCGCCAGTTCCGGCCCGGTCAGCGTCAGCAGCTGAGCGCGATCGACCAGTGCTTCTTCCGGCTTCATGAACTGGATGCGCTTGTGGTTCACGTAGTTGCGGAAACCGTCGGCACGAGGCTCGAGTGCGGCGAAGGATGCAGCATCGGTCATCGCCTCCGACGCATCCATCCGCCCGGGCGTGAACGGCACGGTGACATCATGGCCGCCAGCCTTCGCCGCCTTCTCGATGCCGGCCGCGCCGGCAAGCACGATCAGGTCGGCCAGAGAGATCTTCTTGCCGCCGGTCTGGGCAGCGTTGAAGTCCTTCTGGATCCCTTCGAGAATGGCGAGAACCTTGGCGAGTTGCGCCGGCTGGTTCACCTCCCAATCCTTCTGCGGTGCAAGCCGGATGCGAGCGCCATTGGCACCGCCGCGCTTGTCGGATCCGCGGAAGGTCGAAGCCGAGGCCCAGGCCGTCGAGACCATTTCCTGAACGGTGAGCCCGGAGCCGAGAACCTTCGCCTTGAGATCGGCGATGTCCCTGTCATCGACCAGTTCGTGGTCGACGGGCGGGATGACGTCCTGCCAGATCAGGTCTTCCGCCGGCACCTCAGGGCCGAGGTAGCGGGCCTTCGGGCCCATGTCGCGGTGGGTCAGCTTGAACCAGGCACGGGCGAAGGCATCCGCGAACTCATCCGGATTTTCGAGGAACCGACGCGAGATCTTTTCATAGGTCGGGTCGAAACGCATCGAAAGATCGGTCGTGAGCATGGTCGGGACATGCTTCTTCGTGCTGTCGAAGGCATCGGGGATGCTCGGTTCGGCGTCCTTTGCCTGCCATTGCTTGGCACCGGCCGGGCTCGTGGTCAGTTCCCAGTCAAAACCGAACAGGTTTTGGAAGAAGTACATGCTCCAATGCGTCGGCGTCTGGGACCAGGTGACTTCCGGGCCGCCGGTGATGGCATCCTTGCCGACGCCCGTCCCGAACTTGCTCTTCCAGCCGAGGCCCTGATCCTCGATGGCGCTGCCTTCCGGGTCCGCGCCGATCAGCGAGGGATCACCGGCACCGTGGGTCTTGCCGAAGGTGTGGCCGCCCGCGATCAACGCCACGGTTTCCTCGTCGTTCATTGCCATCCGGGCAAAGGTTTCGCGGATGTCGTGTGCGGCGGCGACCGGATCGGGATTCCCGTTCGGCCCCTCCGGGTTGACGTAGATAAGGCCCATCTGCACCGCCGCAAGCGGCTCCGAGAGTTGGCGCTCGCCACTGTAGCGCTCATCGCCAAGCCAGGTGCCCTCCGGTCCCCAGAACAGTTCTTCCGGTTCCCAGACGTCGGCACGCCCGCCGGCGTAGCCGAAGGTCTTGAAGCCCATGGATTCGAGCGCGACGTTACCGGTGAGGATCAGAAGGTCCGCCCAGGAAATCCGGTTGCCGTATTTCTGCTTTATCGGCCAGAGCAGGCGGCGGGCCTTGTCGAGATTGGCGTTGTCCGGCCAGCTGTTGAGCGGGGCAAAACGCTGCTGCCCCTGGCCCGCGCCGCCGCGGCCGTCGGTGATGCGGTATGTGCCGGCACTGTGCCAGGCCATGCGGATGAACAGGCCGCCGTAGTGACCGAAATCCGCCGGCCACCAGTCCTGCGAGTCGGTCATCAGCGCGGTGAGGTCCTTCTTCAGCGCATCGAGGTCGAGCTTTTCGAATTCCTCGGCGTAGTTGAATGACTTGCCCATCGGATTGGAACGGTCGGAATGCTGATGCAGAATCTGGACATCCAGCTGGTCGGGCCACCAGTCGCGGATCGACCGGCCGCGAGTGGAACTTCCATGCGCAACGGGACATGTGCCCGCGTTTTCGGTTTTCTGGTCCATCAATCTCTCCCTTTCTCTTGGGCATCAAAGGTTCGAACGCGACCGTGACGCCATTGCTCCTCATTGACTGCCCAAGACCGGTTCCCAGCCTTGCCTATTCAGGTCCGTTCCGATGAGGCGCATGCGAAAGATGACAAGCGCGATGCGTCAGACGCACCGCCTGTGTCAGGCTCGATGCTGGCAACATTGTAGGACCTTTTTTTGCGAAGTGCACTTCGCTAAGTTCGCTTGCGGACGCGACGCAAACAATGGCCGGCTAACCAAAGTGCCTTGGGGGACGAATATTACAGCCAGTCCTCAAATAGTGGCTCTCTCAGTGTCGGAAGCGGGCCCGCGGTCGCCGTTCTCCTATCCGGCGACCGCGGATGCCCATGTCTCGGCTAGGGCCGACCAAGCTTCTCGGCACCACCGCCAAGCGCAGGGCCGGCCGTCGGATCGTCCTCACCCTCGGCAAGATCGCCGATCAGGGTTTCCGTGGTCAGGATGAGCTTGGCCACCGATGCGGCATTGCGCAGCGCCGTATACGTGACCCGAACGGGATCGATGATGCCGGCATCGATCATGTTCTCGTATGCTCCCGTCGAGGCGTTGTAGCCATAGCCGCCGTTGACGCGGGTGACCTCGGAAACGATCGCATCGGGATCCGCGCCGGCATTCGAGGCAATCCGCCACAGCGGCCGGCTGAGCACCGTCTTCACCAGGCGCACGCCTTCGGCGACATCGCCGCTCGTGTTCTCGAGAACACCGTCGAGCACGGGAGCGACCTGCGCCAGTGCCGATCCGCCGCCGGCAACGACACCCTCCTCGGCCGCGGCGCGGACCGCGTGCAGGGAATCCTCGATCAGCTGGATCGTCCGCTTCTGTTCGACCGGGGTCACCCCGCCCGCATAGAGCACCGCGGTGCCGCCGGACAGCTTGGCAAGCCGTTCGCGCAGCTTGTCCTGCTCTATATTGGGAGGAGCGATGTCATGCTGCCGCTGGACCTGCGCCCGACGTGCGGCGATTGCCGCCGGATCGCCGGCGCCACGCACGATCGAGGTATGGCCCGCGCTCGTCCGGACGCGCTCGGCCGAGCCGAGCTGTTCGGCGGCCACGTCCTCGATGCGCCCGCCGAGATCACGTGCGATCACCTGGCCGCCGGTCAGGATCGCCAGATCCTCCATCATCGCCTTGCGCCAATGGCCATATTCCGGCGGGTGAACCACCAGATACTTGCCCGGTCCCTGCTTGCCGAGCAGCGTCACCACGACCTCCGGCGCCACTTCCTCGGCGACGATGAGGAGCGGGCGGCCTGCCTTGTCCGCGATCTCGCGAACGGCATCGAGCGCGGCCGGATCCCTGATCTTCAGATCGGTCATCAGGATGAAGGGCTGCTCCAGCACCGCCTCCATCTTCTCCTGATCGGTGACCATGTGATGGGAGAGATATCCGCGGTCGAAGGACATGCCTTCGACGACCTCGAGCGTCGTCTCGGTGGTAACGCTGAACTCGGTGGTGATGACGCCCTCCGTGCCGACCCGCTCATAGGCCTCGGCGACGAGAGCACCGAGATTAGCATCGGTAGCGGCGATGTTCGCGACTGCGGCGAGCGCGCCCTTGCCCTTGGCGGGCTTGGCCGTCGCCTTCAGCGCAGCAACGACCTTCTCGACCGCCAGGTCGATGCCCTTGCACAGATCGACCGATTTCGCGCCGCGCTCGTTCGCCTCTATGCCCTGCTGCACCAGCGCGTTGGCAAGAACGATCGCAGTCGTGGTGCCGTCGCCCGCGATCTCGTTGGTCTGCATCGAGACTTCGCGGACGATCTGTGCGCCCATGTTCTCGAACCGGTCGGAGAGTTCGATCTCGGAGGCAATGCTGACGCCGTCGCGCGTTACCATCGGCGTTCCGACCGGCCGGTCGATCATCGCATTCATTCCCCGCGGACCGAGCGTCGGCTCGACGGCGGCGGCAAGCCGGCCGACGCCGCGCGCCAGCGCCCGGCGGGCATCGGAACTGTGTAGCATCAATTTGGGCATGGATCCTCCTTCCGCCTGACGGGCGGCTTGTTGATTTGCGGCCCCTTTCCGGGGAGGCCGTTATTCAGTTGTGCTTCGAAGGTGCCCGCACCGGCGGAGCCGGGACGCGCCCGGCGATGAAATCGACCAGGGTCGGCTCACCGTCGATCACGCTCATCTCCTTGTAGCGGGTCTCCTTCAGTCCACGACAGAGCGCGCCGTTGAACTCCATGTTGATGCGCACGCTGCGGAGATCGGCGAGACGTGCACCGAGCGCTTCGACGGATATCCGTTCCCTGTTGTCACCGACGATGACGGGATCGAGCGGTCCGAGACCGGGCCAGAGCTGGAAAAGCACGTCACGATAGCGCGCACGATGCCTGATCGCCGCGTCGTCCCCCTCGGCGATCAGGTCGAATGTGGCGAGGCTCATCCCGACGATCTCGCTGTCGGCGACGCCGCGCGTCCTCAGGTCGAGGATCACCGCCTCCTGGCGCCGCTTGAACGCCTTCATGCGGAACTTCGACCGCAATGCCTCGAGGTCCGCCTGCTCGGCCAGCATGCCGAAGATGTCGGCAAAGCTCCTGCCCTCGGCAATGCCACTGTTCACCTCGTCGGCGAACATGTGATCCTGCAGCGTGACGCGGAAGGTCGGCCTCCAGGACAGGGCCTCGAGCGCGAGCCTGATATCCTCCAGCATCAGGAAAGCGAAATTCGGCGAGCACCAGTAGGTCGGCAGGCGGAAATTGACCTCGACGTGGCCGTCCGGTTCGATTTCGGCCCTTTCGATGAAACCCATCTCGGTCACCGGCTCGTCGAGTTCGGGATCGTTGACCCCTTCCAGGCGCCGCCAGAGTTCCCTCTGGCGGCTTTCGGACAGGCTGAACACGCTCATGTTTCACTCCGCGGCAACGCTGAAGGGAGAGCCGGAAAGCGCCTTCTTCTTGGCTCCGATGTCGATGTCGTAGAGCCGTGCCGCGTTGAGCCCGAGGATCTTCTCCTTGATCTCCGGCGTCAGGTCGACACCGCGTTCCTTCTTGATGTCCTCGGGCAGTTCGAAGGCCCAGAACTTCTCCACCAGCCAGCGCGGCGTCCAGATGGCATAGTCGGAACCGAACAGGATCTTGTCGGGACCGAGCCAGAACAGCAGTTCGGCCATGACCTCGGCAAAGTAGCGCGGGCGCGAATGGATGAACGGCAGCGCGACGGCGAGACCGCCGTAGACGTTGGTCTCCTGCACGGCGATCCAACAGAAATCGTCGAGTCGCGGCAGGCCACAGTGTTCGATGATCCAGTTCAGGCCCTGGAAGTCGGTCGCCGCATAATCGACATCGTGAACGTCGAAGGCATCCTTGTTGAGCGGGATGATCGTCGGACCCTTGTGGACATGGATGTTCTTGATGCCGAGCTTTTCACAGAGTTCGAAGCACCTGTAGGCATCCGGATCATTGAGCCGCCAGCCCTTGGAGGCACCGTTCCACTCGGCCGTGTACATCTTCACGCCCTTGATGTCGTAGGTCTCCTTCATGAAGTGGATGTATTCGAGCGCCTTCTCGCCATCGCGCGGATCGAAGGCGCCGTTGACGATGAAGCGTTCGGGATAGCGCGCGGCGACCTCGAAGTTGCGCTCGATCGTGTTGAAGCCGTTCTTGTAGAAGTCCTTGAGATAGGTCGACTGCACGATCGCCACGTCGTCCGGACCATCGATGAACAGGTCGCGATAGAGATCGTCGGCGCTGTACTTCTCGAACTTGCTCTTCTCCCAGAGCTGCTCCTTCGGGCTGAGGGCCGTGTGGTAGCCGTAAAAACACTCTATGAACTGCTTGCCGTGGATATTGCGCTGGTTTTCCGGGCTCCCGTCCCAGAAATGGGTATGGCCGTCGACGACGAAAATCTCTTTGCCTTCCGGTGTAATGAACATACCGTTCTCCTCTCGATTGACGCGCGCAGTCGGCGCGCCCCTTTAGGGCGCCGCCGATACTCCCCCTCAGATGTATTCGAAGACCTCGTCCATGTTGCCGAACAGGATGACCGTGTTGTCGTCGATCCTGACCATGCGGCCGTAGTGGGTGGAGGTGTTGACCTCGAAGATCTCGGCCGTCATTTCCCGCCCGAGGTACTCGCTGATCTCGTCCATCTTGAAGGTCAGCTTGCCGTTGCCGTCGATGCGGATCAGCGCCGGCTGGTAGGTGACGATCACGCCGGGCTTCTGGCTCATGAACTCCGCGATGGCGCGGGCCTCGACGGAGTCGTTCATGGTGACCCCGCACTGGTGCGAGATCGTCTGCTCGAAGGTGATGTCCTTCATCGACTTGAAGATGTTGTCATGCGAATTGTCGCGTGCGACTACTGACATGGATCCCTCCTCCGATTAGCGATTGAGACCGAGTTCGCCGAGAATCCTGGCGAGCCGTTCTTCTGACTGGGCGCGGACGTCGGTGAAGGCGACCGGCTTGGAATGGGGCATGGACCAGATCGGCTGCAGCCCCAGCGCCGCCTTGTCTGCAAGCGCCGCATGCTTGGTGACCCAGCCCTGGAAGAGCTGCTGGTTGTCGTCGCCAAAGTGGGGATCGTTTGCCAGCAGGTAGATCAGGTCGATGGTGTTGGCGAGGTTGCGCTCGTAGTCGGCTTCCGCCGCCGAGATCACCGGCGGGGTGATGAAATCGTGGTTGGCTGCCGCGGCCTGCATCAGGAAGCCGGAGCGGAACAGTTCGCCGACCAGCGGTTCGAACACGATGTTGATGGCGAAGTACTGCTCGAGATAGTCGGTCGTGCCCATGATCGTCTCGATGGCCTCGCGCGTGCCCTGCCACACGCCGTCCTCGAGCCAGTGCTGCTTGCCGAGAGTGTCGTCCCAGCCGTCGATATCCATGCCGATTTCGGCGAGATAGAGCGTGATGTCCTGGGCGAGGCGCAGCTTGTAGGACGAGTTGGTCAGCAGCGCGTTGTTGATCATCTGCGTGTAGCCGTAGCGCTGCGCCTGCATCAGCGACGTGCCGAGGCCGAATTCGGCGTGCTTCCACGCTCCGAGATGGGCCTGCAGGATCTTGATCCAGACCTTGTCGAATGCCTTCGGCGCACCGGCGCGACGCGCATTGGCGATCACGCTCTGCACCATCGTCTCGATCTTCGACTGGCGCTGGTAATGGGTACGCTCCCATTCCTGGTCGGGCGCGCGGAAGGCGTGCCAGTTGGAACTGCGCGCGGCGGTGTTGTCCTTCACATAGGCGCCCTTGCCGTTGGCGAAGGAGATGATCCAGTTCTGGATCAGGTAACGCTCCGGGTCCGGTTGGACGTCGACCGTGACGTCCTCATAGTGAGTGGCGCGCTGGCCCCTCGGTTCGAAATAGCGGTATCTGCGGCTGTCGGAATCGGCGAAGATCGCCGCACCGGCCGCCCCCGAGCCGACTGAACTCGACATTGCTGGCATGTTCTCACTCCCTTGTTGCAGTTCTGATTGATCGGTGCTTCGCCAGCCCTAGTGTCCCGGGGCGCCTCCGGACGAAGTGGTGAATTTGTCGAAGAAGATGCGTTCGCTTTCGAAGCCGTTCATGAACAGCACCGGCTGCAATGCGTCGATCATCGGCGGCGGGCCGCAGGCGTAGACGTCGCCTTCGCCGTCGATGCCGAGTTCCTTGAGCTTCGCGTCGACGCTCTCGTGGACGAAGCCGCGTTCGCCGTTCCAGCCGCTGTCTTCCGCGGCATGCGAAAGCACGGGGATGAACGTCACGTCGGGATAGTGCGAAACCAGATCGTCGATGCGGTCGAGATAGAAGAGATCCTCCTCGGTGCGCGCCCCGTAGAAGAAATAGACGGGACGGGATTCCCCGCTTGCGAGATGGTCATTGAGGATCGACCATATCGGCGACATGCCCGATCCGGCGCCGACCAGGACTAGGGGTCCCTCTCGCCCCTCTCGTCTGAAACAGGTTCCATAGGGTCCGACGACGGTGACGGCGGCTCCGACACGGATGCCGCCGGCGTCGAGTTCGCCGGAGAATTTTCCTTCGGGGTATTTCTTGATGATGAAGGAGAGTTTTTCGGTTTCGCCCGGCGTATTTGCCATGGAGAACGAGCGTGTAATCGTCTCCCCTTTTTCCGTGGTGACCGTGATGTCGACATATTGCCCCGCCCAGAACTTCATTGGCGATGCGAGTTCGATTGCGATGCCTCTGATATCGTGCGTCAGCTTCTCGATGTTCGCGATGCGACCCTCGAAGGTCTTCACGGCGATCGATTTCGACAGCACTTCCTCATCGTAGTTCAAGAGTTCGACTTCCATGTCGGAGTAGGCAAGCGTCCGGCAAAGCAGGATGTGCCCGCTGTCCCTCTCCATGTCGTTGAGTGCGAAGGTCGAGTATTTGAGCATGTCGACCTCGCCGTCGAGCAATACGCATTTGCAGGCGGAACACTGCCCCTCCTTGCAGCCATGCGGCAGCGCGATGCCCTGGCGGAACGCGGCATTGAGAACCGTTTCGCCGTCCTTGACCTCAAATTCGACACCGACCGGCTCCAGCCGCACGGTATGTGCGGTGACGGGCACTTTTTGAGCGTCAGACATGTTCTTGCTATCTCCCAAATCCGATCCGGACCCGTTCGCACGGGCACGGCCTCTTCCCGGATGATGCGGAGGCCGGGATCCGGCCTCCGCCAAGAGCGTGGTTCAGTTGCAGGGGTTGATGGTGAAGCCCGCGCGGTACTCGGCGAGGTGTGCCTCACGTTCGTCCGGCTTCATTTCGCGCAGCAGCGTCAGCGGCGACATCAGCGTGTGGCCGCGCACGTCGTCGAGCGTCCACATATCCTTCGAGTCGAAGCGCAGATGCGGCTGCGGCACCAGCGTCTTGCCGTCGGAACGCACGAAGTTGAGATCCTTGATGGCGTCCGCCAGATCCCATCCGTGATAGAGCGTCTCCCACTCGCGCTTGCCGCTGAACCGGCCCATCGCCGGCGTCGGACGGCCCTGGTATTCGTCCGCGAAGGCCTCGACGGCGGTCCAGCGGTCGAGCTCGTGGGCGAAGGTGTGAAGCTGTCCGTCGATCTCGTCGACCACCATGTCCTCGCGGATCAGGCAGGGGACGAGGCAGCTCCAGCAGCGGTGCGGGTACACATAACCGACATCCTGGTTGAAGGTGACGATGGTCTCGCCCGGGCGGCTGAGCTTGTCGTACCACTTCCAGAAGTCGCCGAACTCGGCGTACCAGCCCGGATACTTGTGCTCGAACCAGTCGAAGTCGGCCTCGCGCTGGGCTTCGATGCGCCAGAAATTGACCGGCCAGCCGACCGCGAAGAACTGCGCCACCTTGTGCACGTAGTGCTTCTTGGTGATGCGGTTCCAGGCCTCATGCACGTCGTCGTGGTGGATCTTGATGCCGTATTTTTCGAGCGGCAGCATGTAGGTGCGGTAGTAGTCCTCGAAGATCCAGCGGTGCCACATCTCCGCGTAGGACTCCTTGTTCTTGTCGCGGTTGGTGGTGCCATATTCGATGAAGGTACCGATGGCGGCATCGACGATCGCGTGGTTCTGCCAGAAGGCGTAGCGCAGGTCGCGCTCGAGCAGCAGGTGGTTTTCCGGCTCCTTCAGCGCCGCCATCAGCAGCGAGTGGCCATTGCCGATGTGGCGGCTCTCGTCGGACTGGACCGACAGGAACACCGTCGGCAGCGCATAGTCGCCGTTGCGCGCGGCTTCCGAGGGCATGGCGACGAACAGCGTGTTGGTGAAGGCCGTTTCGGCGACCACCGTCAGGTAGAGGCAGGCCGAGGTCATCACGTCGCCGGTGATGAAGCCCTCGCCGAACTGGCGGCCGATGGTCGTGGCGTAGCACTTGCCGAAGGCTTCCTCGGTGATGTCGAAGCCGGCGGGGTCGATATAGTTCTCCATGTACCACTTCTTCAGGTTCATCTGAATGGTGGAGTGCCGGAATTCATCGACCATCTGCATGGTGAAGCCCGTGCGCAGGTCTTCGCCCGGCGCGATGCGTGCGACCATGGCCATCGACCGCGCGGCCGAGATTTCCGGGAAGGGAATGATCGCCAGGAACAGCTTCATCCACTCGACCCAGCGCGGCTCGACATTGCGGAACATGTCGCCGCGCAGTGCCGCGTCGAGCGCGCCGTAGACGCGGTTGTCCTTTTCCTCCTGCATCGGGAAATAGGAACGCAACACCTGCTTCATCGGGTCGCGCGGGGCCTTGGTGATCTTGTAATCGGTCGGAAACGTCATCGCTTCCTGGACATAGGTGGGGTTCCAACCGAGGTCGGAGATTTTCTTGGTCGCCTCGCCGACGGAAATGCCGCGCTGCGAGGTAATCTTGTTGAGCGTCAAAGACGACATCTCATCTGCCTCCACTTGTTTTCACCGCAGACCAACAGGCCCCGGCCGGAACGACGCCTTGGGCGCCGTGAGCGAGAGTGGGAACGGCGCGGCAAAGGGTGCGCCGAGGCGCGACCCGTGGGGCCGGTCCGTTCAGTGTGCGAGGCAAAGGTATCCAGGGAATTCCGGTCTCCTCGGCCGGTCGGCCTTAACCGCTCCCCCCTCCTTCGTTCTTCCCGCGTCGCCTTGTTGAGCGCGCAGCTTGTTGTGCAGACTGGGAAGCAAAGGGCGTGCCACTCTGGATTTCGAGCGTTCTCCCGCCTTGATGTCTGTCAATTTCCAAATATTGTAACGTTTTTTTACGAACGTAATTTACAGATGTAACGTATTTTATACTTATGCATCACGCGTATAAATTCAGATATAAATAAGCAACGACAATCGACAGTTTTATTTGTGCTTACTATATTGCAATATTGAACACTTGTGCGTTTCATCCGATGAAAGCAGGAAAATGCCCGAGAACGAGGGAAACAGGCCGAGCCAGGAATCCGTCGCAAGCGAACTATCGCGCCTCATGCAGCGCGACCTGGTCTTCGTCATGCGCTTCCTCGGCGAGAGCCAGCACCGGATGCAGGCCTATTTCCAGGACTTTATCCTCAGGGAACTGGCGGCACGGGAGATCACCGAGGAGACGCATCCGCTGATCCACGCTTTCGCCGAACGCCATGCGATCCTGCTGCGCGACTTCGTCTTTTCCGGCGTCTCCCTGTCGCGGCAGCTGCGGATCGAGGAAGTCGAGCAACTCACCGGCGACAGCATGATGCGGGTCGACATCTGGGATCAGTTGCGCAGTCATATCGACATGGCCGAGCGGCAGTTTCGCGGTCAGATACCGCAACTGCCGGCGATGCTGGAGGCGTGGAAATCACCTGAAGGGAGTGGGCGATGAGCTGGCGCCGCACCGTGTCAATGCTTCCGATCGTTCGGACGCCAGGCGTCGAGAAGTGCGGATGGATCCTCGCGCATCAGCCTGTGCGCGTCGCTCATGATCGCGCTCAGGACGGCGGGAGCAAGGAGGCCGAGCGCCTCCTGCGCCGCTACGGTCGCGCCCGGGTCCGGTCGGGTTCCGGCATGCCGAAGGGCGGCAATGCAGGGGTCGCCGGCGTCGAGATGATTTTCCGCAGCCCTGGCGAGCGCTGCAAAGAACCTCGTTCCGATCATATCGAACATGGCCCGGCTCCCGATCGATACCGCTTCGCACGGCGATCCGGCCCAGCAGACAGGAGATCACCATGACCGGTCAAGAGCCTTCCGGGCGGGATCTGCTTGCGCGCCGCATCGCGCTTGTGGGCGACCTCTCGGCACTGACTGCCCGGACCCACAAGCTGATCCAGGAACTGTCGGCGATGGAGATGGAAGCGCTCCGGATCGAACTCGAAATAGGGCGCTCCCCCCAAAATGACGAACTGGCGCGAGAATTGCGTGAAGTGGAGGACCGTGCGGCGGTCTTGCGCTCGTCCCAGGCCGATTGTCTCGAGGAGACCGAAGCCGTCGAGGCGAAGGTGGAGGACATCGACAGGCTGATCGCCGCGGCAAGGGGAGGAAATCCATGAACCAGCAGACCACGCCCGGCATCACGCTTTTCGACCTTCTGGCCCGTAACTGGCAACGTCCGGCGGGCATCCGGCAGATCTGCTTCAATGACGACGAGACGGTGCTGGCCATTGTCTCCGATGATGGCGGCGTCGCCTTCGCCCGCATGGCCGACAACGAACCGCCGGCGTCGCGGATCGTTTCCGACAATGGTCAGACCGGCATCCGGCCGCGCTCGGGGCGCCCCTCGCCGTTGATCGTGACCCGGATCAAGGGCGGCTATTCGACCTGTCCCGCTG
>JAEWPB010000030.1 GCA_023399465.1 Pseudomonadota bacterium | reverse complement strand
CAGTTCCTCTGGTCCTCGCATGTGGAAGTGGTGGCCTGCCTCGAGAAGTGAGGACGCTCCCGGACTGCCGGGAGCGAAATTTCTAGGGTATAGCCTCAGGGCGCCGCAGCGGCAGCACGTGCCGGCGAGAGCCACTCCTTGAGATTGTCGAGGCCGATGCGGGTGCCCTCCTCGCGTCCGGCGACATCGTCGTAGCCATCGAGGAACACGCCCTGCTCGGTGAAGACCAGCCGCGTGCCGTGGCCCTCGGCCCTGACTTCGATCGTGGTCAGCGAGACTGAGATGCGCCGCTCGCCAAGATGCATGCCATAGCTGTAGACGATACGTTCATCCGGCACGATGTCGTGGAACACGCCTTCAAAGGCATGGACCTCGCCATTCTCAGGACCGGTCCTGATCCGCTCACGCCCGCCGACGCGAAAATCCATCTCGAACAGCGTCGGCTGCCAGTCCGCATGGCAGAACGCCCATTGCCGCTTGGCCTCGACGCTCGTCCACGCGGCAAACACGCGCCCGGGAGGGGCGTCATAGCGGCGCTCGATCGAAAAGGTCGCGGGAATTACGCTACGCTTCGTCATGATCTTCCTCCATCTGGTCGGATTGTCCGGTTCGTGGAATTTCACGTGTGGTTTCAAGCGTATCTGTATTGGCCTTGAGATAATCGCCGAGGCGATCGAGATTGCTTTCCCACAGGCGGCGGCGGTCGTTGATCCAGCGTTCGGCGGAACTCAACGCTGCCGGATCGATGCGGCAAGTCCTGACCCTGCCGGTCTTTGAGGATCGCACCAGGCCGCTCGCTTCCAGTACCTGCAAATGCTGCATCACCGATGGCAGCGACATCGCGAGCGGTGCGGCGAGTTCGCTGACCGATGCCGGTCCGCGGCAAAGGCGATCCACCATGCTGCGGCGCGCCGGATCGCCCAACGCCTGGAACATCATGTCGAGTTCGGCCTGTTGGTTAAGCATGTGCTTAACTATAGCCTCGCCTTCACGCGAGTCAATAATTACTTTGTCGATTGCCTAAGTATCGGAAGCAGGCGGAAACGGAAAATGCCCGCGACAAGCGCGGGCACCGTGTTCGTTCACAAGGCTTGGAAATCAGGCGGCGTGGCGACGCCCTGCCAAGGCCTGCCCGCCTTGCCCATGGGCTTCCGCGAGATTGAACTGCGCCAGCAGGGCATTGAGGGACGCGGCTTCCGAGGCAAGCCCATGGCTTGCCGCAGTCTGCTCCTCCACCATCGCCGCGTTCTTCTGCGTTCCCTGGTCCATGGTGTTGACCGCCGTATTGATCTCCTGCAGCCCCGTCGCCTGCTCGCGCGACGCCGTGACGATTGCGTTCACGTGGGCATTGATCTCCTGGACCTCGGCAACGATGGCGTCGAGCGCCTTGCCGGTATCGCCGACCAGCGTCACTCCGGAACGAACCTGGTTGCCCGAGGTGGTGATGAGGGCCTTGATCTCCTTGGCGGCATTGGCCGACCGCTGTGCAAGCTCCCGCACTTCCTGGGCGACGACGGCAAAACCCTTGCCGGCCTCACCGGCGCGAGCCGCCTCGACGCCTGCATTGAGCGCCAGCAGGTTGGTCTGGAAGGCGATATCGTCGATGACCCCGATGATGTTGGAGATCTCGCCCGACGACGATTCGATCGCGTGCATCGCCTCGACGGCACTCCGCACCACTTCTCCGGATTTCTCAGCCCCGGCCCGGGCGCGGGCGACTAGGGCGCCGACCTCTTCCGCCCGGTGGGCCGAGTCCCTGACTGTCGTGGTGATCTGCTCCAGAGCGGCAGCGGTCTCTTCGACGGACGCCGCCTGTTGTTCGGTGCGCCGCGCCAGTTCGTCGGCGGCAGTGCGGATTTCCTCGGCACCGGCATCGATTGCTCTTGCGTTGGAGCCCACAGCCCGCAGCGTCTCGTGCAGCTTTTCCGCGGACTCGTTGAAGTCGATCCGCAGCCGGTCGAGGCGTTCAACGAACGGATTGGCGATCCGATAGGCCAGATTGCCGTCAGCGAGTTGACCGAGGCCCGAGGCAAGTGCGTCGACGGCCTGCTGAACCTCTGCGGCATCCCTCGTCTTCTGCGCCTCACGCTCCTGGCGCTCGCGTTCGGAAAGCGAACGGTTGGCATCCGCTTCGGATTCGAGCCTCATCTTGGCAATGGTCTCGTCGCGAAGGACACGCAACGACCGGGCGAGTTCGCCGATTTCGTCCTGCCGCTCGGCTTCCGAGAGATCGACATCCGTCTCGCCGGCCGCAATCTGCCCGGTCACGGCGATGACTGCGCCAACGCGCTTGCGGAAGCGCGTCGCCAGCGCCCAGCCGACAATGATCATGATCAGGGCAGCAAAGGCAATGACCGCAACCGAAACCATCGCTAGCTGGGTAAGGCCGGCAAAGACCGTCGCCCGCGGCACCGACACCACGACATACCACGTCGTATCCGGCAGCACGTTGACCGGCATTGCCACCGCCAGATAGGCCGAACCGTCGCCATGCGTCATTTCCGACGCCACTCCGGTCCTGGACACAAGCGCGCCCCACCCTGCTGCTTCCAGCCCGCTATCCTTCAGCGACTTGCCGAGGATGCCTGCATCCGGATGGCTGACGATACCGCCGTCCTTACTGACCAGCGATACGAAACCGGTGCCGAACGGCCTGATCTTGGCAAGCTCGGCGGAGAGGTTGTCGAGCGCCATATCGACCCCGGTTACTCCGATGAAGGCATTGTTCGCCATCAGCGGCACCATGATCGAAGTCATCTGAACGCTTTGGCCGTTGATCTCGTAGCTGTAGGGTTCGGCGACCATATCCAGCCCGGTCTTCTTCGGCACCTGGTAATAGTCGCCCGCGCCCGCCTCGTCATAGTCGACGAGCGGTTCGCGAGAAATCGCGCCGCCGGAACGGACGAAATAGGGAATGTAGCGACCGGTCGCGTCATGTCCGGGCTTGCCGGCATATTCCGCATCCTTGCCGTCGAAGGCATTAGGTTCCCAGCCGGTGCTCAGCCCGAGAAACTGCGGGTTGTCGACAAGCAGCTTGTTCAGCAGCGCATCGACCGCCTCGCGGGAAGGCGTACCGCCCTGCCTTGCCGCGTAAAGCGCCGAGCGCAAAGCGTTCGCCACCGTCCTTGCTTCCGCAAATGTCGTCTCGACACGGTTGGCGCTCGCCGCGGCGGCATTCGTCATTTCCGCAATACTGCGCTCAGTCAATTGCTGATAGGACAACCAAAATACGATGGCGGCCGTGGCTATAGAAGTCAAAAGGCCGGTCATCACAATGGCAAACATGTTTCGTGCCGTAGCAGTCTTGAGAATCACAGGTCGTCTCCCTTCGGACGGCCCCTTGCGGGCCAATCGCGAGCAAATCATTGTCCGCGTGCAGCACTCGCCAGTCACGCGCAGAGTAAGACAGGCGCAGGAAACACATCTTTGCTGTGATTTTTGACAACCGATATCCGGTTCGCTTCAGCGATGTGCCAAGCGAAATCATTTCGCAGTAGTGAGATCTTACTACACCACCATTGACCAATACTTAATGATCAAGGGACTCTACGGTTGTTTCCCCTCGCGCGTCCTCAACAACAATTACATGTAAATTCAATCATGTAATTATATTGCGAGGCAATATTTGCTGTCGACTTCAGCCGTGCGTCTCGAAGGCATCCATTACTCGTGTCGAGTAGACGAGCGCAGTACCCGCACTGACGGCGATGGCCACGCCGAGCGCTTCGGCGACCTCTTCCTTTGTGGCGCCAAGCCGCATTGCAGCATCGATATGGGTGGTGATCGAGCCATCGCAGCGCAGCGTCACAGCGACGGCGAGCGCGATCAATTCACGCGTCTTCGGCCCGAGATGCTCCGCTCCCGGATTGGCGGAACTCAGTTCCACGATGCCCCTGATGGTTCCGGGGCTGAGCTTGCCGATTTCGCTGACGCCGGCCCTGAGTTGCTGACGGTATTCGTTCCACGGAAACATCATGATCGTGCTCTCCTCTTTTACAGCCGCGAGCGGAAGAGAGTGAGCGAAGCGACGCTCACGTCCCGGTGGACGTCCGCTTGCTCGCCATGAGGATAGCGCAAATGCCGTGGGTATTGGAGCCAAAGAAGGCCGACCGGCGGGAAAATCGCCGGCCGGACCCTATTTCAGCGGCGCATGAAGGCCTCGAAGGCCGCGAGCGCTTCGGCGCTCTTCAACTGGGCGATGAAGTGTTCCAGCTCCTCATCCATGCGGGCGTAAAGAGCGTCGCGGTTGCCGCGGACCAGATCGCGCGAGATCTTCAGCGCACCCGGCGGCTTGGCGGCAAGGGAAGCCGCCAGCTTGAGCGTCGTCGTCTCGACCTCCTCGGGGGCCACGACTTTCCAGATCAGACCGGCCTCGCGCGCCTCCTCGGCGGAGAAACCCTCCCCTGCCACCAGCAGGGCGAAGGCGCGCTGGTGACCCATCACCGGCGGGGCGAGGTAGGTAGAGCCGGCTTCCGGCACCAGGGCGAGATCGACGAAGGGCGTCTTGAACAGGCTGCGCGACGAAGCGATCGTCAGGTCGCAATGCATGTGGATGGTTGTGCCGATACCGATCGCCAGACCGTCGACGCCGGAGACGACAGGCTTTTGCGAACCGGCGAGTTCCTTCAGGAAATCGAAGGCGGCCGGGCGCTGGCTGCCGCCACCGGTCGCGTGCAGCAGGAAATCGGCGATGTCGTTACCGGCGGAAAAGCAGCCCTCGGTGCCGAGAAAGGCAATCGCCCGGATCGCCGGGTCGGCATTCGCCTCGACGAGCGCATCGGCCATGCGCCGATACATCGCCTGGGTGATGGCATTCTTCTTTTCCGGCCGGTTGAACCGGATCACCAGAACGCCCGGATGGACTTCGGGACGTTCGACGAGAATGGGGTCGGTCATGGCTTCTCCTCAGGCCAGGATGGCGCGCGCCGCGGCAAGGCTGGCAGCACCGTTGACGACACGGTCCTTCAGTGTCGCGGTTTCGGCAAGCATGTTCTCGGCGGCAAAGCGGCAAAGAGCGACACGGTTCGGCTGGCCGCCGTCCCCGGTCTCGACCAGCGCCCCCTTGGCGAGATAGGCCGAGGTCAGCACCAGGCCGAAAAGCCGCTGGTAAGGCGTGGCGCCGGAAAGCGCTTCCGTGATGCCGCCGTCGGCCTGCGCGGCGAGAAGCCAGTCGGTCGACGCCTCGAGATCGGCGATGGCGGCGTCGAGGCGTGCGGCGGTCTCGCCGAGACCGTCGAGATTGCTGTTGCGGACCGCTTCGACATAAGCCTTCAGTTCGGCAATGAGACTGCGCACCTGATTGCCGCCGGAAAGCGGCAGCTTGCGCATGACCAGATCGATCGCCTGAATGCCGTTGGTGCCCTCGTAGATCGGGGCGATGCGGGCATCACGCAGGTAGCGGGCGGCACCGGTCTCCTCGATGAAGCCCATGCCGCCATGGACCTGGATCCCCAGTGAGGCGACATCGACGCCGGCATCGGTGGCGAAGGACTTGGCGATCGGCGTCAGCAGCGCGGCGCGTTCCTGCCAGTGGCGCGCCTCATCGCCTTCGGTGCGATGGGACATGTCGGTGGCATGGGCGCAGGTGAAGCAGATGGCACGCGCGCCCTGGGTCAGGGCCTTCATGGTCACCAGCATGCGGGCAACGTCCGGATGTTCGATGATCGGGCTCATGCCGGCACCGGTCCAGCCCGGTGCCTTGCCCTGGGTGCGCTCCTTCGCGTACTCGACCGCCTTCTGGGTGGCGGCTTCGCAGATCGCCACGCCCTGCATGCCGACGGCCAGGCGGGCGTTGTTCATCATCGTGAACATGCACGCCAGCCCCTTGTTCTCCTCGCCGACCAGCCAGCCGATGGCGCCCTTTTCGTCACCGAACTTGCCGTCGCCATAGATCATGGTGCAGGTCGGCGAACCGTGGATGCCGAGCTTGTGCTCGAGCGAATGGCAGAAAAGATCGTTGCGGGCGCTGAGCGAGCCATCCTCATTGACGAGGAACTTCGGCACGAGGAACAGTGAGATGCCGCGGGTCCCGGCCGGCGCGTCCGGCAGGCGGGCCAAAACGAGGTGAATGATGTTGTCGGTTGCTTCGTGCTCGCCCCATGTGATGAAGATCTTCTGGCCGAAGATGCGATAGGTTCCGTCAGGGCGGCGCTCGGCGCGGGTCTTCATCACGCCGAGATCGGAACCGGCATGGGGCTCGGTGAGGTTCATGGTGCCGGTCCATTCGCCGGAGACCATCTTCGCCAGATAGGTGTCCTTGAGAGCCTCGCTGCCATGCGCGGCAACGGCCTCGGCCGCCCCCATGGTCAGCGTCGGCGCCAGCGCGAACGCCATGGAACCGGAGTTCCACATTTCGAGCGCAGCGACGTTCAGCATGTGCGGCAGCGCCTGGCCGCCATAGGCCTCAGGCGCGGTCAGGGCGTTCCAGCCGCCGGCGGCCCAGTTGCGATAGAGATCGGTCCAGCCGTCGGGCAGACGCACCTTGCCGTCCACGAGACGGGCGCCCTCGCGGTCGCCGATATCGGCAAGCGGCGCCACCTCGTCACTGGCGAAGCGGCCGGCTTCGGCGAGGATGGCGTCGACAAGATCTTCGCCGAGATCGCCCAACAGGCCTTTGTCCATTGCCTCGCTCATGCCTGCAACGTGCTTCAACGTGAAGGCAATTTCGTCGACGGGTGCCTTGTACATGGTCTCTCCTCCTCGTTCGCGGCGGTATAGCGTCCGGGAACGGGATCGGTGCCCGCCCGGCGGCATTTCTCACCAGCTGAGCTAATTGATTTTTACGTAAACGTCAAACAGGATTCGCGGCATGGACGGGGAAACCGATTGCCGGAGGGAGCTCCGGCGCACCGCGTCTGGTGGCAGGTTGGTGTCAGGGGGACACAAGCGATGTGGAAGCGGCGCTACCACAGGGCCGACGACGCAACTGCCGGGCGATCGATCAACGCGGCTTCGAGACGGCGAAACCGGACGCCACCCGGACAAAAGCCCCGAGGCGGTCTGCCGGCCCCATCGATCCGCGTGGCGCGGACGACTGGCGCCTCCCCACATCAGGAAACACCGGAAACCGCCGGCACTGCCGGCGGCCCTTGCCGTGATCCATCATCGTTCCTGCCCTTACGGAGAGACGCACTGGCGTCGCGGGCCGTTGTAGGGCTGGTAGGTGTTGTCGGAGGCGCGATACGAGCGGTAGTGCGCATAGCACCAGCGCGTATGGGCGTCGCCGCCGTAGTATCCGCCGCCATAGGCCGGCACTTCGTAATACGGCTGGGCAAGTGCACCGCCGATCAGCGCACCGGCGGCCAGCCCACCGAACAGCCAGCCGATATCGTCGTTATTGTCGTAGTAGCCGCCATAGTACGGGCCCCAATAAGGGCCACCGTAATAGCCGCCGCGATAATAGCGGTTGCCGTGCCAGTAGCGATTGCCATGCCAGTTTCTGGCATGCCAGTTGCCGTTTCCGTTCCAGTTGCGGCCGTGCCAATTGCGGTTGCCGCTCCAGTTACGGTTCCAGTTGCGACCACCGCCGCGACCGCCATGCCATCGCGGCGGCGGACGACGGTTTGCCACCGGCTCGACGTCCGAGGCCTGCGGCGCCGATAAACGGACCATGGGAAATGCCTGTGCCGGGGCAACACTGGAAAAGGCGGTTGCCAGCGACACGGCGACTATCGCGAGCTTGTTCATGGCTTCACCCTTTAACCTTTCAAAAGCTAAACGGGTATGAGCACCAATTTGTGCCGGTGCTCACGGCATTGTGAACGCGGGTACCGAACTCCGGCGCACTCCCGGCCACAAGACGGGCACGCCGCCCGCCTCCCCGCCGCTCAATCGTAGGGCGAGACGCATTGCCGACGTGGGCCGCGGATCGGCTGAAACGTGTTGTCGGAGGGCCGGTAGGACCGGTATCGCTCGGCGCACCAGTTGGCATCGGCATCACTCGAACCGTCGCTCCGGCCAT
>JAEWPB010000023.1 GCA_023399465.1 Pseudomonadota bacterium | reverse complement strand
TGGAGCTACTGCCTGATGATGGGCGGCGAAGGCCTGACGCAGGCGACCAAGGTGGCGATCCTCAACGCCAACTACATCGCCGCCCGCCTGAAGGGTGCCTATGACGTGCTCTACAAGTCCAAGGCCGGACGCGTAGCGCATGAGTGCATCATCGACACCCGTCCGCTCAACGATAGCGCCGGCATCACCGTCGACGACATCGCCAAGCGTCTGATCGACTGCGGCTTCCACGCCCCGACCATGAGCTGGCCGGTTGCCGGCACGCTGATGATCGAGCCGACGGAATCGGAGACCAAGGCCGAGATCGACCGTTTCTGCGAAGCCATGCTGGCGATCCGCGAGGAGGTTCGCGATGTCGAGGAAGGCCGATCCGACAAGCTCAACAATCCGCTGAAGAACGCTCCGCACACTGTCGAGGACCTGGTCGGCGAATGGGATCGTCCCTATACGCGCGAGCAGGCCTGCTTCCCGCCCGGCGCCTTTCGCGTCGACAAGTACTGGTCGTCGGTCAACCGCGTCGACAACGTCTTTGGCGATCGCAACCTGATCTGCACCTGCCCGCCGGTCGAGGCCTATGCAGAGGCCGCGGAGTAAATCCTGCAATGCCGGGCGGGGGGCTCAGTCCCCCGCCCGTATCTATGTCCGCCTCGCGATGTGCAGATGCCCTGGCGGTTTCGACTACTCCGGGCTGCGGAGTTTGCCGGCATCCGTGCTGGCGAGATAGATGGCGTGAAACGCACCGTTGCGCTCCCCCTCCAGCGTCACCTCATCCCGCCGCCAATGCCAGTTCACCCGGTCAAGTTCGCGCTCGAATGCCGGTGACAGCGTTGCCGACCAGAAAGCGGCAACCCCGCCTGCGGTCAGGGCACGCTTGACTGTCTCGATGCCGGAGCTCTGGTAGATCGCCTCGTTCGAGGAGCGAACGATAAAATCCGGACCGTTGTCGGTGTCCATCAGAATGGTGTCGTATGTCCCGCATTGCTGTCGCAAGGTTTCCATGACATCGCCCATCCGCAGGCTCACCCGCGGATCGCGCACGGGATGGCCGGCCAGATGCCCGAACTGTGTCCTGTTCCAGTCGACGACTTCGGCGACCAGTTCACAGACCACGACCTCGGCGGCGTCATCGAGTTGATCGAGGCAGGCCCTCAGCGTGAAGCCCATGCCGAGGCCGCCGATCAGCACCTTGCTTGGGCGATGCCCCGGCAGGCGCAGCGTTCGCTCTGCGAGAAGGATTTCGGAACTGTGGTTGACGTTCGACATCAACTCCAGCCCGTTGTAGCGGATCTCGTAGACGTCATCCCGTCTACGCAAAATAATTTCATCGCCAGCAGCATTGCTGGCACGTGCCAAATGAGCCCAGAGAGTCACGGCTATCCCTAACGAATATCGGGCGAACTGCGTTTCAGTCGCCTGTTTTACTGGATGCGTCGGATGTGTTGTTTTGCGGGTTGCCCGGCTATGACAGCCGCAGCAACCCGAAAGCATTGTTTGCTCTGGTGCCGATCAACAGCGGGAAGAGTGCAGCCCTGTTGGAAATCCCGTTCAGATACATGGCGTTCCGGTGGTCCGTGGCTCCCCTTCGATCTGGAGTATGACGGACCCGCCCCGCCAAGTCCAGATGCCGGTGCCATTCCGGCCCGGTCGGGGGCTTCACTCGCGAGGGATCGCCGCGTTGAAGCAATTCCTCTGCCAAGTTAACGAAAAACGAAGACATTTTCCGTTGTATTGCCGCTGAATATTCAATCACTTTTCGCATGACGATCTTCGGAGGCAGGAGATCGCACAATCGAGATGGGCCTGGTGAATGATATCAGAAAGGGTTCTCGATGCGGCATTGCGGGATCTGTTCGAGCGTTCGCCCGTGCCGGTTTCCATTTCCACCACCGAGCATCATTCACGCTACATCAAGGTCAACAAGGCATATCTGCGGCTGATCGGGCGCAGCTGGGAAGAACTCGACGGCCAGGCCCTCACCATCGACCTCCCCTATGAGGCAGACGATCCGGCCCGCCTGTACCGCATGCATCTGCTGGAAACACGGGGCTACTATGACCTCGAGGAAGTCGACATGCTTCACTCGAGCGGCCGCATCATCCCGACGCTCATCAGCGCGCAACGCCGCCACATCGCCGGCGAATCCTTCGACATCGAGATCATCCTCGACAATTCAGAGCGCAAGGAACTGGAGCGGGCCATCCGCGAGGCAGCGTTCGTCGATGTCCTGACCGGCCTTCAAAATCGCGCGTCATTCGAAAGCCATCTCAACAGGGCACTGGCCACGCACACGACGGGGAGCCGCATCGTTCTCGCCTATATCGACCTGAACTGCTTCAAACAGGTCAATGACCATCACGGCCACCTCGCCGGCGACAAGCTGCTGAAGGCGATTGCCGGCCGGCTTCAGGCGTGGAGCAACCAGAACGATTTCGTCGCCCGGATCGGCGGAGACGAATTCGCGATCATTTCGACGGTCGCAGCGACCGAGATGATATCGGATGAGCGCTTTGTCGATCTCGGGGAGCGTATTGCAGAGCCGGTGACTGTCGATGGAAAGCTGCTGCAGGTCGGCGCGGCAATCGGCGTCACCGAAGCTGCCGCCAATGCCACCTTCGACGCCCTTCTCGATCAGGCGGACCGCCTGATGTACCGGGCCAAGGCCACAGGCAAACTGGTCGACGTTCACTCGGCCATCGCAGCGCCGTGCGGCAGCACCGAGACCGCACCATCTGCGGCTCGCATGGCGCGTTCCTGACGAATTCTCCCGGGAGTTGCCAAAAGCCGTCGAATATCAGAAGCTTGCCATCTAGCGGACCTATCTGCCGCCCTTTTCGGTCGGAACGGATGTGCGACATGACGACGGCCTCGTCCACCGAGCCTGCCCACTATGCCAGTGCCCACATCTGCCGGGGCTGCTGGGATCAGATGCGTGTGCCGATCCCCATTCGTGGGCCACTGGCGATCCCGTTCCGCGCCTTCGGCATCACCCGCAGCAAGATGAACCCGAATATCTGCACGATCTGCGAGCGATCCTTCCGCCGCGTCAAGAAGCAGCGGCGGATCACGGCGCGCGCCAGCATCCTGTTTGCCGACATCAGAGGCTATACCGCACTGTCGGAACGCATTGAACCGGCGAAGCTGAGCGAGATCGTCAGCCTGTTCCAGGACCGTTGCGCAGAGGCGATATGGACGCATGACGGCATCGTCAACAAGCAGATGGGCGACGGCCTGATGGCAATCTTCAACTTTCCGATCGCGCTGAATGATCATTCCCGCTCCGCGATCATGGCCGCACTGGACATCCAGCGCCGCTGCACGGAAACGCTGGCGAACCTGGGTGCAAACATCGGGGATGTCGAACACGTTCCCGGCGTCGGGGTCGGCATCCATACCGGCGATGTCGAGATCGGCGAATTCTCTACATTCCGCAGCGACTTCACCGCGATCGGGGGCGCGGTCAACCTCGCCAGCAGGCTCGAGTCCCAGGCGGCGGCCGGTGAGATACTGGTGTCGCCGGCAACCGCCGCCGAAACGCCGGATCTGGTGGATGGCTCCGAAATTCGCCTGCTCGCGCTGAAAGGTATCGAGCATCCGGTGCCGGCAAGCGTGCTCACCAGCCCCGCATAGCCCGATAACAAACTATCCGACGAGCCAGTGCCGTAACCCAAGCCCGATCGCCGCGAGGCCGAAGCCGATCAGCACCAGGCCGGAGGCACGCGAGACCCAAATGGCAAAGGACGGCGGCAGCCGGTGATGCAGGATTGAAACGAGGCCGCTGAGGAAAAGCCACCAGCCGAGCGATCCGGCAAAGACGCCGACGACGACCAGGGCGGCGCTTGCCGGATCCCCGGTTTCCACCAGTCCAAGACCGGCAAAAATCGCGGCGAACGAAAGGATGGTCGCCGGATTGGCCATCGTCAGCAGGAATGTCGCGCCGGTTGTCTGCAACAGGTCGCGGGCCGGGCCGATCTTCGCCGCCGCCACCACAGGTTTCGGCTTCAGCCCCTGCCAGCCGAGCCAGATCATGAACAAACCGCCGGCGATGCCCGCCGGCACCGATACAGCCGCCAGCAGGCTTGCGAAAATGGCGAAGCCCGCAGCCGCGAGGAGCGCATAGACGGAATCCGCAAGCGCGGTCCCGAGACCGCCCGCGACACCCGCCCAGAACCCGCGCTCCAGCGTGCGATTGATGCAGAGTGCGCCAATCGGCCCGAGCGGCGCCGCGATAGCCAGCCCCAGCAACAATCCCTTGCCGAACAGTATCGCCGTCATCACGCCTTCATCTCCGCTGCGAGGATGGATTTTTCCGTTGCTGTCGACAGCGCGATGACCGTTTCGCTGCGCGCAATATAGCGCCGCCGCTTGAGTTCGGAGAGGAACGTCTCGATGTCGGCAAGCCCGGGCACCCGGATCTTCACCAGATAGGACCAGCCGCCCGTCACGTGATGGCACTCCGCCACTGCGGGATGCGCGGCCATGAAACTGCGAAATTCGGCCTCGCTGGCATCAGACGCGAGCGCAATCCAGACGAAGGCCAGCACGTCGTAGCCAAGCGCCCGGTAGTCGACATCGACCGTGAAGCGCTCGATCACGCCGCCGTTGACTAGCCGGCGGATCCGCTCGTTGACTGCCGAGGGCGACAGGGACACGGCGGCGCCGATGTCGGCCAGCGACCGGCGACTGTCATCCGCGAGAAGGCCAACGATTTTACGGTCAACATCATCCATGACCGCAGTATATGCGGAAAAATCGCGATATCAAGCATAAATTATTGCAGCGCGCGAAGAAACCGCAATTCCTGCAGCTTGCAGGGAGAAATTCCACAAATTCCGTGGCGTCGCATCCATGGAGACAGGAACGAAAAAGCCGCCCCGAAAGGGCGGCCTCAGTCAGCAGCATGGAAAAGCCGGCGTACTCAGCGGGCGGGCACGACCGCGTCGCCCTTGGCGGCGAGTGCCGCCAGATCGGCAGGTTTCAGTTCCACAGATTCACCGCAGCCGCAGGCCGACGTCTGGTTCGGATTGATGAAGGTGAAGCCCGAGCGCAGCGTCGTGACCTCGAAATCCATCTGTGTGCCGAGCAGGTAGAGGACGGCATGCGGGGCGACCCACACCTTGGCTCCGTCGCGTTCGACCAGATCATCCTTGGCGTCGACTTCGGTCACCAGGTCGATGGTGTATTCCATCCCGGCGCATCCCCCCTTCTTGATGCCGACCCTGACGCCCTTCGCATCCGGGCCGGAACTTTCGACGATTGCCTTGACGCGGCTCGCGGCCGCCTCGCTCAAGGTCATGATTGCAAAGCCCATCGGCTCATTCTCCTTCCACGACCGGGGTCAAGATCCGGCGTTTCTCGATTCCGAATGTAAGACGGCGGCACCGGGCGATCAATACCGGCTCAGTACCAGCCGACCGCCACCTGCGCCTCTTCCGACATGCGGTCGGGCGTCCATGGCGGATCGAAGCTCATCGAGACCTCGACGCCGGACACACCCTCGACGGCACCGACGGCATTCTCCACCCAGCCCGGCATTTCGCCGGCGACCGGGCAACCCGGAGCGGTGAGCGTCATCACGATCTTGACCATGCGGTCGTCTTCGATGTCGATCTTGTAGATCAGCCCGAGCTCGAAGATGTCGGCCGGGATTTCCGGGTCGTAGACGGTCTTCAGTGCCGAAATGATGTCGTCGCTGAGGCGCGCAAGTTCGTCATCCGGAATGGCCGAATGAACGATGCCCTCCCTAACGTCGACCTTCTCCTGGCTTTCATCGACACTCATGGTCGCCTCCTTGGCGCATGCTCCGGAACGGACGTCAGGTCATTCCGGCTGAACTGCAAACAACAACAGTATTTGGCACCGACATCACGCCGGCAACCGGTTCACGCAAAAAACGTGCGCGCGTATTCGAGCGCATCGACGAGCGCGTCGATATCGGCACGATTGGTGTACATCCCGAAGGATGCACGGCATGTCGAGGTCACGCCGAAGCGCTTCAGCAGCGGCTGGGCGCAATGGGTTCCGGCGCGCACCGCAACGCCCCTGCGGTCTATGACCATCGAGACGTCGTGGGAATGGATGCCTTCGAGTTCGAAGGAAAAGATCCCGCCCTTGCCCGGTGCCGTGCCGAAAATCCGAAGCGAATTGATCGAGGACAGCCGCTCGTGGGCATAGGCCGCCAGATCGGCCTCGTGCTTGGCAATCGCCGCCCGGCCGATTGATTCCATGTAGCCCAGCGCCGCGCCGAGCCCGATCGCCTGAACGATCGGCGGCGTCCCGGCTTCGAAGCGATGCGGCGGATCATTGTAGCTGACGAAGTCCTCGGTGACCTCGACGATCATCTCGCCGCCACCCATGAACGGGCGCATCTGCTTCAAGCGGTCGGCCTTGCCGTAGAGCACGCCGATCCCCGAAGGACCGTAGAGCTTGTGGCCGGTCATGACGTACCAGTCGCAATCGATGTCGCGGACATCGACCGGCATGTGCACCGCGCCCTGGCTTCCGTCCACAAGGACTGGAATCCCGCGTTCGCGGGCGATGCGGCAGACTTCCTTGACCGGAACGACCGTGCCGAGCGCATTCGACATGTGGGTGATGGCGATGAGCTTGGTGCGCTCCGTCAGCCGTTTCTCGAATTCCTCGATGTGGAAGGCGCCCTGGTCGTCAACCGGAACCCAGACCAGCTTGGCGCCCTGGCGCTCGCGGATGAAGTGCCAGGGAACGATGTTCGAATGATGCTCCATGATGGTGAGCACGATTTCGTCGCCCTCGCCGATCTCGGGCATGCCGTAGCCATAGGCCACGGTGTTGATCGCTTCTGTCGACGACTTCGTGAAGACGATCTCGTCGACTGAACCGGCATTGAGGAAGCGGCGCACCTTTTCGCGCGCCGCCTCATAGGCGTCAGTCGCCGCATTGGACAGGAAGTGCAGCCCGCGATGCACGTTCGCATATTCGTTCGAATAGGCGTTCGTGACCGTGTCGATCACCACTTGCGGCTTCTGGGCGGAAGCGCCGCTGTCGAGATAGACCAGCGGCTTGCCGTAAACCGTCCGCGACAGGATCGGGAAATCCCGGCGGATGGCTTCTACATCGTAGGTCGTCGCTGGCACTATCTTGTCCATGTCACCTATTCCAAATCAGGCGTGCTTTTCGAGCCAGGCCGAAATGATGCCTTCCAGCGCCTCGACCAGAGCCTCGTCCTCGAGTTCCTCGACGATCTCGGCCACGAAGGCATTGACCAGCATCGCCCGGGCCTTGCTTGCCGGGATGCCGCGCGCCATCAGGTAGTAGAGATGGTTGGCATCGATGTCGGCAACCGTCGCACCATGGCCGCACTGAACGTCATCGGCGAAGATCTCGAGCTCGGGCTTTACCGCGAACTCGCCGTCGTCGGTCATCAGCAGCGTATTGCAGGCCATGCGCGCATCGGTCTTCTGCGCATCCGGAGCAACCCGGATCATGCCCTGGAACACGCCCTTGGCGCGGTCGAAGACGACGCTGCGGATGATTTCCGTCGACGTCGTGTGCGGCACGTTGTGGCCGAGGTTGAGCGTCACGTCCGTGTGGGTGTCGCCGCCGAGCAGGTTGATGCCGCGAAGCATCAGGTCCGCGCCCTCGCCGATGACGTTGACCTGGATCTCCTGACGCACCAGCTTGCCGCCGGCGTTGATCACGAACAGCCGCAGCCTGGCGTCCTTGCCGAGATTGACCCGGATCTGGCCGAGATGCGTATCGAACGCACCCTGCTGCTGCAGGATGATCCACGTTACTTCGGCGCCGTCGTTGAGGGTGATGTCACTGACCGAGGACACGAATGCGGCTTCGTCCTCAACGGAACGATGACGCTCGATGACCGTTGCCTTGGCACCTGCGCCGACATTCACCGGGAAGCGGGTATGGATCTGTCCGCCACCGTGGGAGACCTGCAGTTCGATCGGGGCCGCGACTTCGGCTTGTGCCGGGATATCGAGAACCAGGCCATCGCGCACGAAGCTGCCGTTGATCCGGCCGATCGCGTCGTCGGCACCGAGCGGAACAAGCCCCGCGACCGCCGAGCCGTCAAGCAGGCTCTCAGCGTAGGTGCGTGCCGAGATGCCATCGACTTCAGCCACGTGATCGGCCACGCCCTGGCGAACCGCCAGGATTTCCGAGCCCTCGACCAGCGCGTCGGCGACCTTCACGCTTGTGGTGGCGTCATTGGCCGGCAGCGAACGCAGCAGGCTTTTCAGGTCGGTATAATGCCAGCTCTCGATACGCCGCGTGGGCAGACCCGCAGTCTTCAGCTCTTCCAGCAGGCGGTCACGCGCGCCCATCACGGCGCCGTCGCCCGGCAGATCACCGAGCAGGTCGGTATAGGCCTCGACCAGTGCTGTTTCGGCCCCGGTCAGGCGGTTGGTGGTCTGAATATTCATCAGCCTCTATCCTTTCGCCTGATCAGGCCGCAGCCCCGATGATGTCGGCATAGCCGTTGTTTTCCAGCTCCAGCGCCAGTTCCTTGTCGCCCGACTTGATGACCTGGCCCTTGTAGAGGACGTGGACCGAATCCGGGACGATGTAGTCCAGCAGGCGCTGGTAGTGGGTGATGACGATCACGGCGCGATCAGGCGAACGCAGCGCGTTGACACCGTCGGCAACGATCTTGAGGGCGTCGATGTCGAGACCGCTATCGGTTTCGTCGAGAATGCACAGGTTCGGCTCGAGCAGCGCCATCTGCAGGATTTCGGCGCGCTTCTTTTCGCCACCCGAGAAGCCGACGTTCAGCGGACGCTTCAGCATGTCGGTGTTGATCTGCAGCTTGGCGGCAGCTTCCTTCACCCGGCGCATAAATTCCGGCGTGGTCAGCTCGTCTTCGCCGCGGGCCTTGCGCTGTTCGTTCATCGCCACCTTGAGGAACTGCATGGTGGCAACGCCCGGGATTTCGACCGGATACTGGAAGGCCAGGAAGATCCCCTTGGCCGCACGTTCGGCGGCGTCGAGCTCTAGGATGCTTTCGCCGTTATAGAGGATGTCACCTTCGGTGACTTCGTAGTCGTCGCGGCCGGAAAGGATGTAGGACAGCGTCGACTTGCCGGAGCCGTTCGGGCCCATGATGGCGGCGACTTCGCCGGCCTTCACGGTCAGGTTCAGGCCGCGGATGATTTCGGTGCCGTCTTCGGCGATGCGTGCGTGCAGGTTCTTGATTTCAAGCATAGTTCTTGGTCCTTATCGGAATACGTGTGTGCCGCGCCGCGCGGGCGCGAGAAAACAACTGTGCCGGGATCAGCCGACGGAGCCTTCGAGCGAGATGCCGATCAGCTTCTGCGCTTCCACGGCGAATTCCATCGGCAGTTCCTGGATGACTTCGCGGACGAAGCCGTTGACGATCAACGCGATCGCCGCCTCTTCCGGGATGCCGCGCTGCAGGCAGTAGAACAGCTGGTCTTCCGAGATCTTCGAGGTGGTCGCCTCGTGCTCGAAATGGGCCGTCGAGTTCTTTGCCTCGATGTAGGGCACCGTATGCGCGCCGCACTTGTCGCCGATCAGCAAGCTGTCGCACTGGGTGAAGTTGCGGGCGTTCTCGGCCTTGCGGTGGGTCGTGACCTGGCCGCGATAGGTGTTTTCCGAGAAGCCGGCGGCAATACCCTTCGAGATGATGCGGCTCGAGGTGTTCTTACCGAGATGGATCATCTTGGTGCCGCTGTCGACCTGCTGGTAGCCGTTCGATACCGCGATCGAGTAGAACTCGCCGCGCGAACCGTCGCCACGCAGGATGCAGGACGGATATTTCCAGGTGATCGCCGAACCGGTCTCGACTTGGGTCCAGGAGATCTTGGAGTTCTTGCCACGGCAATCGCCACGCTTGGTGACGAAGTTGTAGATGCCGCCCTTGCCTTCCTTGTCGCCCGGATACCAGTTCTGGACGGTGGAATACTTGATCTCGGCATCGTCGAGGGCGACGAGTTCAACCACCGCTGCGTGCAGCTGGTTTTCGTCGCGCTGCGGCGCGGTGCAGCCTTCGAGATAGGACACGTAGGCGCCTTCCTCAGCGATGATCAGCGTGCGCTCGAACTGGCCGGTGTTCTTCTCGTTGATACGGAAGTAGGTCGAAAGCTCCATCGGGCAGCGAACGCCCTTCGGAACGAAGACGAACGACCCGTCGGTGAAGACGGCCGTGTTCAGCGTCGCGTAGAAATTGTCGGTGATCGGCACGACCGAACCGAGGTACTTGCGAACGAGGTCCGGATACTCGCGGATCGCTTCCGAGATCGACATGAAGATCACGCCGGCCTTCTTCAGCTCTTCCTTGAAGGTGGTGACGACCGAGACCGAATCGAAAACCGCGTCGACCGCGATCTTCGACTTCTGGACGCCGGCGAGGATTTCCTGCTCACGCAGAGGAATGCCGAGCTTTTCGTAGGTCTTCAGCAGCTCCGGATCGACCTCGTCGATCGACATCGGGCCGGTCACGTTCTTCGGCGCGGCGTAGTAGTGAATGTCGTTGAAATCGATCTTCGGGTAATGCACGCGCGCCCAGGTGGGCTCCTCGAGCGTCAGCCAGCGCTTGTACGCCTCAAGGCGCCACTCGAGCATCCATTCCGGCTCCTGCTTCTTCGCAGAGATGAAGCGGATGATATCCTCGGACAGACCCTTCGGGGCCTTGTCCACTTCGATTTCGGTTTCGAAACCGTATTTGTACTGATCCACATCGATCTGGCGAACCTGATCGATGGTTTCCTGTACCGCAGCCATTTCGTTCTCCAATCTCGCCGGGTCAAAGGCCCGGCAGGTTGTCGACAGTCAAGTAATTACTTTTCCGTCCTAATGTAGGTGCCAGTGATGTGCTTTCACACCACAAGGCAAGCGGAAAATCGCCTTTCCGCAGTTTATTGAAGCCTGCCTATGCGGCCTGCTCCGTATGCTTGCGCCGACCGGCAATCTTCGCGAAAGCGGCAAGCGCCCTGTCGATGTCCGCATCGGTGGTTGCGGCGCCGAGAGATATCCTCAGCGCCCCAAGTTTCGGATCATGGCCCATGGCCACCAGCACATGGCTTTCGCCGACCTTCCCGGACGAACAGGCCGAACCCGCGGACAATGCCACGCCCTCGAGGTCGAAGGCGATCTGCCCGGTTTCCGATTTCAGCCCCGGAAGGGTGAAGAAGCAGGTATTGGCAACGCGCTCGCTACCAGCGCCGTGAATGACGACGTCCGCCGCTGCCGCCCGCATGCCGGCTTCGAGCCGGTCGCGCAATGCACCGATGCGGACATTGCGGGCTTCGAGGTCGGCCGCCGCTATTTCCGCCGCCGCCCCGAATCCGAGGATGGCAGGGACGTTTTCGGTGCCCGAGCGATGCCCCTTTTCCTGGCCACCGCCACGGATCAGCGGCTTCGGCACCAGAACCTCGCCGCGCGAAACCAGTGCGCCCGCACCCTTCGGCCCGCCGATCTTGTGCGACGAGACGATCAGGAAATCGGCGCCGAGTTCTTCTATAACGATCGGGATCCGCCCGGCAGCCTGCACGGCATCGACGACCAGCAATCCACCGAAGCGGCGAACGATCTCGGCTGCCGCACGGACAGGCTGGATAATGCCGGTCTCGTTGTTGACCAGCATGATCGCCACCATCGGCATGCCGCTTTCGCGATCATGGCCGGCAAGCAGCGCCTCGAGCGCAGCAAGATCGGTCACGCCCGCTGCCGTCACCGGAATTTCGCATACGGCTTCGGCGGCAAACCGTCCGCCTTCACGAATGGCGGGATGCTCGATCGCCGAGACAAAAAGCCGGCTGACGACCAGCGGCGTCCTGCCCATGCGGTAGTCCGGCGTCAGCACCAGATTGGCGGCTTCGGTGGCGCCACTTGTGAAGGTCACATGCGACGGCTCGGCGCCGACCAGCGCCGAAACCTGACGGCGCGCCGCCTCGATCGCCGCCCGTACGGCGCGGCCTTCGCCATGCACCGAAGACGGGTTGCCGAACTGGTCAAGACCGCGAAGAACGGCATTGCGCGCTTCAGGCTGAAGCGGCGCCGTCGCATTCCAGTCGAGATAGATCCGCTCGGCGGTCATCGTATTTTCCACTTTCCTGATACAGCAACGGCGCGACGGTGCATTTTTCTTGTAATTTCCGTTCGGCTTGCCGTATGACACATTCCACAACACGCGGAAACGCATCAAAAGTTTCGAATTGTTCTAAACTGCGTTCTAGAAAAGTTGACGACTTTCGTCAAGTCAACTTTGCGGCAAGAACGCGTCTGGAAACACAAAATCAGAGCCGGAGTACCAATGCCCGAAGTCATTTTCAACGGCCCCGCTGGGCGTCTCGAAGGCCGTTACCAGCCATCGAAGGAAAAGAGCGCACCGATCGCCATCATCCTGCACCCGCACCCACAGTTTGGCGGCACGATGAACAACCAGATCGTCTACCAGCTCTTCTACATGTTCCAGAAGCGCGGCTTCACCACGCTGCGCTTCAACTTCCGCGGCATCGGTCGCAGCCAGGGCGAGTTCGACCACGGCGCAGGCGAACTGTCGGATGCCGCATCGGCGCTCGACTGGGTACAGAGCCTGCACCCGGATTCGAAGAGCTGCTGGGTTGCCGGCTACTCGTTCGGCGCCTGGATCGGCATGCAGCTGCTGATGCGCCGGCCGGAAATCGAAGGCTTCATGTCGATCGCGCCGCAACCGAACACCTATGACTTCTCGTTCCTGGCGCCCTGCCCTTCCTCCGGCCTCATCATCAATGGTGACGCCGACAAGGTCGCACCGGAAAAGGACGTCAACGGGCTGGTGGAAAAGCTGAAGACCCAGAAGGGCATCCTCATCACCCATCGCACGGTGCCGGCGGCCAACCACTTCTTCAACGGCCATGTCGACCAGCTCATGGCCGAGTGCGAAGACTATCTCGACCGCCGCCTCGCCGGCGAACTGGTTCCTGAACCGGCAGCCAAGCGTATTCGCTGATTACCGCTGAGATCGAAACCGAATGAGCGGCGGCCGGTTCCGGCCGCCGCTTTTTCTATGCGTGAAAGACAGGGTCAGCGATTGATACCCGCAATCGCCCCCGGCATCGCCTGGCCGACCGGATCGGCGACCACCACGCGGTCACGACCTGCAGCCTTGGCGGCATAGAGGGCGCCATCGGCCCGCCGCATGACCGATTCGAGCGTCTCACCGGGCGCGACGTCTGCCACCCCCCAGCTAGCCGTGATCTTGAGCCTGGCTTTTATCGATTTCATCCTGGATGCGGCGAGAGCGGCGCGAACGCCGCGGGCGAGGGCCTGGCCACTTTCGACATCGGAGACCGGCAGATAGATCGCGAACTCCTCGCCGCCAATGCGCCCGACGGCCGCCCCTTCCGGCGCCCAGCTCCGCAAAAGCCGGGCAAATGCCTGGATTACCTCGTCGCCGGCATGGTGGCCATACTGATCATTGATGCGTTTGAAATGGTCAAGGTCGGCAAGTATGAGCGTGCCGGACAAGGGCTGCCCCTGATATTGCAACAGCGGCTGAACCTGCCGCCCAAAGCCGCGCCTGTTGAGCAGGCCGGACAGGGGATCGGTTTCGGATCTGGCATCCGCCTCGTCGATGATCTCTCTCACCAGGACCCAGACCAGGACAAGCCCGGTCGCGACGATCAGGATCGCGCCGAGCCCCTGGGATACGACCGCAAAGTCGCTGAAGAGATAACTATGTGCATCCCGCCCTGCCCCGACCGCCACGGCCACATAGGCTTTCAGCGGAAAATAGAGGGCACTGAGTATCAACAGTCCCAGAAGCACGCGATCCGCAGGCGAACGCCTCTGGCTACGATATACAGCGGAGGCTCCGATTGCCAGCACCACGAAGAAAGGCATCTGGTAGGGGAACGAATGACCGGGCGTGCCGCGCGGCAGGTCGAAGATCCAGACGGCAGTTGCCGCACCGGCAACGAAGACGGCCAGCAGCAGCAGGCGGCTGACCGGCACCTTGTAGTATTCGCCGATGGCGAGCACGATCACACAGATACCGGCAAGTACCGAAGCGAAGGCGCCGAGTGCAAAGAACCGCGTGAAATCGCTCACCAGCAGCATCGCCTCAGCGATCGCCGAATAGGAAGAGATGGCAAAGCCGATGGCGAGCATCAGCGCCGCCTGGCGCGACGGGCTCTTGGTCGCGAGAACGAGAAACAGCACCGAAAAGATCATGGCGACGCAGAAGTTCACCGCCATCAGGAAAAATGCACTGCCCATTTCTCTCCGTCCATGGGGCCTCTTTGCGCCGACTCGCGCCAAATCCGCCGCGAGGTAACGGCCGGCGAACTATAGCCAGACTTTAAAAACAAAAAATTAACCGGGCAGCCTTCGGGCTACCGGGACAAACGTGGCTCGACAAGCCTTCCGCCGGTCACGGCCTCCCGTACCCCTGTCGTGCCGGGATAGGTCAAGGGCAATCCCCGCAGCGCACGCACGGCAAGGTAGGCCCACGCCTCAGCCTCCATTGCATCACCATCGAAACCGGCGTCCTCGGCCGAGACGACCGTCGCCTGACGCGCCGTTGCGAGGTCACGCAAATCCTGCATCATCACCCAGTTCAGCCGTCCGCCACCGCACACGACAAAACGCTTCGGCATAGAAGGCAGATGCTCCGCAGACTTCAGCACTGCAGCTGCAGCCACATAGGCAAGGGTGCGCGCACCATCGGAGAGTTCGGCCTCGCCCGTCTGCGGTGGCCGGAAATCGTTGCGATCGAGCGAGCGGCGCTTCTCGGCGGTAAAGAACGCGCTCTGGAGATAGCCATCCGCGAGCGCCTCAACGATCCTGCCCTCGGAGGCAATCATTCCGCCCTGATCATAGGGGATGCCGGCCTGCGCCTCGACCCATTGGTCGATCAGCGTATTTCCCGGTCCGCTGTCATAGGCGACCAATGCGCCATCCAAGCCGACATAGGTGAGGTTCGAGATACCACCGATATTGACGAAGCAAACGGGGCGCTCCGCCTCGCCGAAACCGGCAGCGAGCGCGGCATGATAAACCGGCACGAGCGGCGCACCTTGCCCGCCATGAACCATGTCGTTGGCGCGCATGTCGTAGGTCACGGGAATGCCGATCTGGTCGGCAAGCAGTTGCCCGTCCCCCAGTTGCACGGTCAGAGCAGCGTCCGGACGGTGCAGCACCGTCTGGCCGTGGAATCCGACGAGGTCGATGTCGCAGGACTGACGCCCGTTCTCATGCAGAAATTGCCTTACGGCATCTGCATGCCGTAACGTCAATTCACGTTCGACCGCGGCAAGGCATCCGGGACGATGCTCCCGGCCGACAATGCTACCCGCATCCTCCAGCGCTTCCTTAAGCCGGTGCCGGAACGCCGCATCGTAAGGTACGCACAGGAAAGGACCGCGCTCAACCACGGCCTCGCCATCGGTTCTCAACAGCGCCACGTCGATACCGTCCATCGATGTGCCGCTCATCAGGCCGATCGCCGTCTTCATCGATGCCATGCAGCCCTTCCCCGTTTAAAAACATTCGTCACATGTTAGTGCACTTTGATCAAAACAGTGCTAAACGCGCCCCGACGGTACAACAACATGGTTTTTGCCGTCGGCCACAGATGTTTGCCACCAAGAAAGAACACCACCAAGAAAGACGGGACATGTCCGAGTTCAAATCCGATTTCCTCCATACCCTTCAGCAGCGCGGCTTCATTCATCAGGTTTCCGATGAATCCGGCCTCGACGCGCTTTTCCAGAAGGAAATCGTGACCGCCTATATCGGCTTCGACCCGACCGCGCCGAGCCTCCACGCCGGCGGCCTGATCCAGATCATGATGCTGCATTGGCTGCAGCAGACCGGCCACCGTGCGATCTCGCTGATGGGCGGCGGCACCGGCATGGTCGGCGACCCCTCCTTCAAGGACGAAGCACGCCAGTTGATGACGGTCGACACCATCGAGGACAACATCGCCTCGATCAAGCGCGTGTTCTCCAACTACCTTTCCTACAATGACAGCCCGACCGGCGCGTTGATGGTCAACAATGCCGACTGGCTGTGCAAGATCAACTACCTCGAGTTCCTGCGCGACGTCGGCCGCCACTTCTCGGTCAACCGCATGCTGTCCTTCGACAGCGTCAAGATGCGCCTCGACCGCGAACAGTCGCTGTCCTTCCTCGAATTCAACTACATGATCCTGCAGGCCTACGATTTCGTCGAGCTGAGCAAGCGTTATGGCTGCCGCCTGCAGATGGGCGGCTCCGACCAGTGGGGCAACATCGTCAACGGCATCGACCTCGGTCACCGGATGGGGACGCCGCAACTCTACGCGCTGACCTCGCCGCTGCTGACCACCGCTTCCGGCGCCAAGATGGGCAAGTCGCTGAACGGCGCCGTCTGGCTGAACCCCGACATGCTGTCGGCCTACGACTTCTGGCAGTACTGGCGCAACACCGAGGACGCCGACGTCACGCGCTTCCTGAAGCTCTACACCACGCTGCCGATGGACGAGATCGCTCGCCTGTCCGCGCTCGCAGGTTCGGAGATCAACGAGGTCAAGAAGATCCTCGCGACGGAAATCACCGCCATGCTCCATGGCCGCAAGAACGCCGAAGAAGCGGCGGAGACGGCCCGCAAGACCTTCGAGGAAGGCGCGCTTGCCGAGAACCTGCCGTCGATCGAGGTGCCGGCCAGCGAACTCGAAGCCGGTATCGGCGTGCTCAACCTGTTCGTGCGCGCCGGCCTGGTGGACTCGAACGGCGAGGCCCGCCGGCAGGTCAAGGGCGGCGGCGTCCGCGTCAACGACAAGGCGGTCAGCGACGATCGCATGATCATCGGTACCGGCGAAGTGACGGCGGACAACGTCATCAAGCTTTCGCTCGGCAAGAAGAAGCACGTTCTGGTTCGCCCGGTTTGATCCGGCGGCAACATTCCGAAGACCATCGACCGGCGGGCATAGTCCGCCGGTTTTTTATTGGAACTCGAAGATCTGGCGGAATACACCCGGTGCGATCAGCGAAAGCGGATTGATCGTCAGGCGCGGCTGCTCGAATTGGCCGTTCAGCTTGAAGGTGATGCCGAGCAGTCCACGATCGCGGCCATTGCCGAGAATCACGCCGATGATCGGCAGTTCGGCGAACAGGCGGTTGAGGCCGTAGGCCGGCATGAAGGTCCCGGTCATGTCCATCTGCCCGTTGGCGTCACGCACGACGCCCTGGAAGGTGGCGCCAACCTGTTCGCCTCGGAGCACCCCGTTCTCTACCCGCAGCGTGCCGTTACGCGCGATCAACCTCGCGAAGCCGCGCTGGAAATAGGCGGAGCTGACGTCGATGTCGCGCTTGACCGCACTGTTGAGGCTCCGTCCATCCTGGCCGACCGGCGTCGAAACGATCGACTGCAACCGCTCCTCGTCGACGAGCCGGAAGTTGCGGACATCGACATTGCCGTTCCAGACCTGGTCGTCCCTCGCCCTGAGCTTCACGTTGAGCAGGCCGCCCCTCATATGCCGGTAGAGGTCCATGAACCGCGAGAGCGCGCCGGCATCACTGCTGGTAACCTGGATGAAGTTTGCCCCGCCCTGGGCCTTGGCCATCTGGCTGACCACGGCCTGGCCGCTGTTGGTCGTCCCGGAGAATTCGAGCGCCCTGATCTTCGTTCCGCTGGTCGAATAGACGAGGTTGGCGTTGTTGAGGGCCTCGCCATTGAAGCCGATGATCTTGTCGATCGTCGCACGGATGGTCGCCGAGCCTCCGGCGTCTTCGCCGCCGCCGCCACCGCTCGCCTGGCGGCTGATCCGGGCGATAACCGGGCGTGCATCGACCGAGCTGCCGCGCATGGAAACATCATAGCCGCCGCGCGTTCGCTTGACCGACAGCGCGAAATCGTCGCTTGCCGACAGCTTGACCCTGGAGAAATCCGCCGACACCAGGCCGTTCTTGTTGACCCGCAGGCTGCCTTCCACGCCAAAGCCCTCGCCGTCGACGTCGAATTCGCGGATGACGGTCGCATTGGCCTCGTTGACCGCCTTGAAGCGGGCTTGCGCGGCAATGCCGCTGCCCTTGGTCCAGCCGATCCACGGGACGGATACCTTCGCCCGGCTGAGATCGGCGGTGATGGCCTGGGTCTTGTCGTCGACCTGGGTCGCCTCGATCTTGACAGGGCCGTCGACCACCCCGCGCAGTCCCGGAAACATCCGATTGCGGTCTTCGTTGCTCAGGGTACCGCTTACGACCCGCTTGCGCTGGACACCGGCATCCGCGGCAACGGGCTCGATTATGCTGATATCGAGCGGCACGTCATCGACGCGGCCTTTCGCGGAAAGAACGGCTTCCTTCGGATCCACCGCCAGCGTACCATCGAGGCCGGCGATCCGGTGGCCGCCGATTTCCCTGGCAACATCGACATTTGCGAGATCAAGCGATGCCTGCCACACCGGCGGCGGCGGATCCTGATCAGTCACCAATCCGAAAGCGGCTTTGACCTCAGCGCGTACCTTGCCGGAAAAGTCCTTCGGCTCGAAACCTGTACGGCCAAGAACCGCGATCGGTTTGAAGGTCACGAGTTCGGCGACAGCATCTGCCGCGCCCGAGAGGCTGAGTTTCATATCGGCCATCAACGGCTTGTCATAGGTCGAAGGAATGACGAATTCGCCCCCCTCGACCTTGACCGAGCGGTCCGACGAAAAGAAGGAGGTTGCCTCGTCAAACTTGACGGCCAGACGGCTACCGTTGAGCTCGACGCTTGCGGACGCATCCCGCAGCGGCGGAATGTCGCCGGTGAGATTCACCCTGGTATCCTCGATGTCGAAGCGGATGTTCAACTCGCCCTCACCGAGGCGCAGCGGACCGTTGCCCAACCTGCCTTCAGGGATGAATACCCCGATCGACCCGGACGTAATCGTGCCGCCATAGACATTGGCGAGCGCCCATCGGCGCGCCTTCGGCGCGATCCAGAACGGCCACAACTGCCTGACGGCAGTCGTCTGCAGGGTCTGGACCTGCGAACCGAAGCTTATTTCCGGCGCCGAATCGCCGAAGCGGACCTGCATGCTGCCGAACATGGCGCCGAGCGGGGTCGACACCGCCAGCTCGCTGAAGGTGAGTTCGTTGGTTGCGACGACATACCGTCCCATAACCTTGGCGTCGAAAGCGAGCGGCCGCTCTCCCGTACCTGCGGGAGCAGCTACCCCGCCGCTCACGACGAAATCGATACCGAAGCCGGCTCCTGCCGCCGGGTCCAGCCGGTCGAGGTCGATGACCGCCCCGGTGAAGGGAGTACGTGTATCGCCGAAGGCCGCCTTGGAGGGCTGGATCTCGAGCGAGTTCTTGGAAAAGTCGTAAGCCGCCTCGATCGAAGTCTGCCGCACGTCCTGCTCGATACCTTCGGCAAAGAAGCGGCCCGAGTCGATCCTGGCGCCGATCAGGATCGCGGGATCGGCCGCCTCGCCCATGCGCCGCGCAGATACGGTGAAATCGGCGACGGCATCGACACCGTGCCTCGGCAGGCCCTCGTCATCACGCTTCAGGAGAAAGGGCGTCAGGGCAAAATCGGTCAGTTCGGCCCGCAGGTTCGATGCCTTGTCGCCATTGCTGTTGGCCGTGACCGAGAGTTTCGATACCTGCCCGTCGATCGTCACGTCGCCTTCAAGGTGCAGCGTTCCGTCGTCGGCATTGCGGGTGAAGATCAGGTCGTCGAACTCGATGGCGAGCGGCGCATCCCCCGATACCGGAAGATTGATCGACAGGGCACCGATACGGATGTGGTCGGTATGCACGCGTTCGGCGACCTGCTTGAATAGGTCCAGTTGCCCAAACGCCCCCTCGAGCGCCGCCGGAATGGCATCGACGCGCAATTGCGCGAGATCGAGCGGCTCGGTCCCGGAGCCAAGCAATGCGGCATTGAGATCGATCTTCTGCGCCTCGATGTCGCTGATGACGATGTTGCCGCGGATCAACTGGAAGGGGTCGAGCGCCAGGCGAATGGCGCCGGCACGACTGAAGGTCTTGCCGCTTTCGACATCGACGGCATCGACATTGCGGGCTTCAAGGGCCAGATGGAACCCCGAGGTGAAGCGGATGACCGTCGAGCCGACCTCGGCGCGCAGACCTGGTCCGATCGCCTCGTTCAATGCGGCTCGTGCACGCTCGTTGAGCGGCGTGTCGAACAGCCCGTTCTCCACGGAAAGCACCAGTGCGGTAGCCGCCACGCAGAGCGCGACCGTCAGGCCGACAAGGGCGACCGCCAACCGGCCGAACAACGACCTTTGCTTCGGGCAATGGACGATGACCGGATCCTCGACCTGTGCCGACGGGAACCGATGCAACGGCACGATGTCCTGTTTGCGAAAGCTGATTTTTTCGCCCCGGATTTCCCCCATCCCGCGCGTCGATCTCCATTGGTTTTCCGATTACCCGTTATCGGCCGCTGGACGATTATCGCCACCGCTCTATAAGGAGCAAGTTCATTATTCAGGACAATACCGACGGAAGAAAGGTATCCACATGGCAGAATTGCGCCCCGGCGACGACGCGCCCGATTTCATGCTGCCGGCGAACGGCGGCTCGACCGTGCAACTCTCGGCGTTGCGCGGCCATCCTGTCGTGCTTTTCTTCTATCCGAAGGACAACACCAGCGGCTGCACGACCGAGAACATCGACTTCACGGCACTGAAGGGGGAGTTCGACAAGGCGGGCGCGACCCTCATCGGCATGTCGCCCGATTCGGTCAAAAGCCATGACAAGTTCGTCGCGAAGCACGACCTCGGCGTCACCCTCGCCTCGGACGAGGACATGACGACGCTTGAGGCCTATGGCGTCTGGAAGGAAAAAAGCATGTACGGCAGGAAGTACATGGGTGTGGAGCGCACCACCTTCCTCATCGATGCCGAAGGCAAGATCGCCGAAGTCTGGAACAAGGTGAAGGTCGCCGGGCACGCGGAAGCCGTGCTCGCCGCCGTCAGGAACCTCGAGAAGCAATAACCCGCCAGATCATGACCCAGCAATTCAAGATCACCTCGTTGCGCGGTGGCGCCATCGACGCCATCCGCGAATCCGACCTCGACCGCAAGACCGCGCTTGCGCAGGAAACCGCCACCCGCTGGTTCGAGCGCCGGCTTTCGCTGCGCTCACCGCTCGATGCCGAGCTGCCGGTTCGGCCCGGACGGCCGGAAAAACCGGAACTGGTGCCGCCGCGGATGATGGAAAAGCGCTCGCTCCATACGCTGAAGGGGCGCATCGCCCTGCTCCACGCCATCGCTCATATCGAGCTCAACGCAGTCGACCTCGCGCTCGACATCGTCGCGCGTTTTGCCACCGGGCCGGTGCCGAACTCGTTCTATGACGGCTGGATGCAGGTGGCCTTCGAGGAAGCCAAGCATTTCCGCATGGTTCGCCAGCGGCTGAACGAGCTCGGCGCAGACTATGGCGACCTGCCGGCCCATGACGGCCTGTGGCAGGCCGCTCATTCGACCCGCAACGACCTCACCGCCCGGCTCGCCGTGGTGCCGCTGATCCTCGAGGCCCGCGGCCTCGACGTCACGCCGTCCCTGCAGGCCAAGATGGTGGAAACCGGCGACCACGAAAGTGCCTCCGTGCTCGATGTCATCTACAACGACGAAAAAGGCCACGTCGCCATCGGAGCCAAGTGGTTCCGCTTCCTTTGCGCCCGTGAGCGCAAGGATCCGTCGCGAACCTTCCAGGAACTCGTCCGCGCCAATTTCCGCGGCTCGCTGAAAGCCCCCTTCAATGACATCGCCCGGGCCGAAGCCGGCCTGACGCCATCATTCTACCGATCGCTCACGGCCACCAGCAGTGGTTGACCTGTTGTCGCCGGCACGCGCCGGCAATCAACACTCCATTAACCTTAAAAGTATGTAATCGCTCGCGACTCGTATTGCCTAAGGCACGGCATCAGGGAGAGCGAACGTGAAAAGTGGAACGCCGAACCGGGTATTCGGAAAACGCGCGACGCAGCACGTCCTCATCCTCGCCTCCGGAGAAAAAGTCCGTCACATGACGGTCCGGCCATGGATGACTGCTGTTGCAGTCGGCTTCGCCGGCGTGTTCGCCATCGGTTACCTCGTGGCCACCTCCTATCTCGTGCTTCGCGACGACCTGATCGGTGCAACCATGGCACGGCAGGCACGCATGCAATACGAATACGAGGACAGGATCTCGGCGCTACGGGCACAGGTTGACCGTGTCACCTCCCGGCAACTGCTCGATCAGCAGGTCGTCGAAGAGAAGGTGGAGAAGCTCCTCGAACAGCAGATGGCGCTGACCTCGCGCGACGGTCGCCTGGGGTCGCTGGTCGAGCGTGCGGAAAACTCCGGACTGACCGAGCGGACCCCGCTCCCGGTCATCGCCCCGGGCGAAAAAACCAGCCGAGCCGAGATGTCGGGCGGTCTTCGCGCCATCGACAGGCTGCTCGGCGACCGCGGCGCGCCGACCGCAACCGACACGCCCCTGCTCGCCTATGCTCCGGTGCGGGAAACCGTTGCCGACCATGCCGACCGCGTGTTTTCCAAGGTGACGCTCTCGCTGAAAGACATCGAGCGCCAGCAGTACCAGCGTATCCGTGACATCACCGGCGCAGCCGAGGAAACCGCCGATGCCATCCAGAGGATCCTTGCCCGCTCCGGCGTAGAGATCGAAGCGGCCGCCACAAGCACGGCCGCGGACATGGACGTCGGCGGCCCCTATGTCGACCCGCAGCCGGCCGACGCCTTCGAAGCGTCGCTGGACAATCTCGACCAGGCGCTCCTTCGTCTCGAGGAAGCACGCGAAACGGCAAAGACCCTGCCCTTCGCAAGCCCGGCCCGGGACAAGCCGATCACCAGCTATTTCGGCAACCGGACCGACCCGTTTCTCGGTCGGCCGGCAATGCATGCCGGCATCGACTTCCGTTCCGGCGTCGGCGGCGAGGTGCGTTCGACCGGAAGCGGCACGGTGACGACCGCCGGCTTTTCCGGCGGCTACGGCAACATGGTGGAAATCGATCACGGCCAGGGTCTGACCACACGCTACGGCCACATGTCGCGAATTCTGGTCAAGGTCGGCGACAAGATCTCCACCGGCGATCTCGTCGGCCTATCCGGCAATACCGGTCGCTCCACCGGACCGCATATCCACTATGAGGTTCGCCGCGACGGGCGTGCGGTCGACCCGATACACTTCCTCAATGCCGGCCTGAAACTCAGCCACTACCTGTGAAGCCGGGCCCGGTCGTTGGCCGCGCTGCAATATTTTTGTGGTTTTCGCCCTTGCACTTGCTACGGCGCCACCGTAAATGCGGTGGAACGTTCGGTTTTTATCGTCCAGATTTACGTTTCTGACACCGAACCGCGCTGGTTTCCTTGACTTCCCAGCTTTTTGCGACTATGCCGCGCTTCGTTATAGCACGCAACTGCGCGCCCACTCAGAAGCGTTCGCCCGAACCGGAACGGAACAGTTTTCCCTTTGACCACCTTCGCTGACCTTGGCTTGAGCCAGAAAGTACTATCCGCAGTCGCTGATGCCGGCTATTCGACCCCGACACCGATCCAGGCCGGAGCCATCCCGCCAGCGCTGCAGCGCCGCGACATCTGCGGCATCGCGCAAACCGGAACCGGGAAGACGGCATCCTTCGTATTGCCGATGCTGACGCTGCTGGAAAAGGGACGGGCCCGGGCGCGCATGCCGCGCACGCTCATCCTCGAGCCGACACGCGAACTTGCGGCCCAGGTTGCCGAAAACTTCGAGAAGTACGGCAAGAACCACAAGCTGAACATCGCGCTCCTGATCGGCGGCGTCTCCTTCGACGAGCAGGACCGCAAACTGGAACGCGGCGCGGACGTCCTGATCTGCACGCCGGGTCGCCTGCTCGACCACTGCGAGCGCGGCAAGCTGCTGATGACGGGCGTCGAGATCTTCGTCATCGATGAAGCCGACCGCATGCTCGACATGGGCTTCATTCCGGATATCGAGCGAATCGCCAAGCTCATCCCGTTTACCCGCCAGACCCTGTTCTTCTCGGCGACCATGCCGCCGGAAATCCAGAAGCTGGCTGACCGCTTCCTGCAGAATCCGGAGCGCATCGAAGTGGCCAAGCCCTCCTCGACCGCGACGACGGTGACGCAGCGCCTGGTCGCCGCGCACAACAAGGATTACGAAAAGCGCGCTGTCTTGCGCGATCTGATCCGGGCGCAGGACGATCTGAAGAACGCCATCATCTTCTGCAACCGCAAGCGTGACGTCGCAGACCTCTTCCGGTCGCTCGACCGCCACGGCTTCTCGGTCGGCGCGCTGCATGGCGACATGGACCAGCGTTCGCGCACGACGATGCTGCAGAATTTCCGTGACGGAAACATCCAGTTGCTCGTCGCGTCCGACGTTGCCGCCCGCGGGCTCGACCTGCCCGACGTCGGGCACGTCTTCAACTTCGACGTTCCCATTCACGCCGAGGACTACGTCCACCGTATCGGCCGTACCGGCCGCGCCGGACGTTCCGGCCGTGCCTTTACCATCGTCACCAAGGCCGACACCAAGCATCTCGACGCGATCGAGAAACTGATCGCTCAGAAGATCGAATGGGAAAACGGTGATCTTTCCAACCTTCCCGCACCGATGGAGAGCTTCGAAAGCTCCAAGCCGCGCAAGGGCAAGGACAAGGACAAGGACAAGGATCGAGACCGCGGACGTTCGCGCCGGGGCCAGTCCAGTCATAAATCGGACACCCAGGAATGGGATAAAGAAGTCGAAGTGTCAGAAGCACCTATTGCAGCAAAGGGCGACAGTGTGAAAACCGAGCGCAAGGCAGCAGAAAAGCCGCAGAACGCACAGCGTCATCAGCGCCCCAACCCAGCCAATGACGACAATCGCGAGCGTCGCAACCGCTACAATCGCGATCGCGACGACGGCCCGACGCCGGTCGGTTTCGGCGACGACATCCCCGCCTTCATGCTGATTGTCGCCAACGCCAAGGTCTGACGTGGCCAAGCCAGGCATCGATTTCCCCGGACTGGGTACGGGCCTTGCCATCCTGCGGGACGGCAAGCTGCTTCTCTACAGGCGCCGCAACGCGCCTGAAGCCGGATTCTGGAACATCGTTGGCGGCAAGGTCGACCACATGGAGCCGGCGGAAACGGCGGCTCGACGCGAGGCGACCGAGGAAACCGGACTGGCCATCGGTGCCATCGATTTCCTTTGCGCCACCGAGCAGATCATCAAGGCCGACGGCCAGCACTGGATCTCGCTGATCTACGTCACCGAGGATTTTTCCGGTGAACCCGCGCTTGTCGAACCCGACAAGCTTTCCGATTTCGGCTGGTTCGGTCGAAACGAGATGCCCGAGCCCCTCTCTGCCTTCACGCAGGCCGCCATCGCCCATCTCATGGACGAAGAACTGCGCTAGCCGCTTCTCCCCAATACCTGCTTCACCTACTTCATGCCGCATCGAGCGCCACTGCAAGGTCGGCGACGAGATCGTCCGGGTCCTCGATACCGATGGAAAGGCGGATCGTCGAGTCGAACACGCCGATGCGCTGACGGACGTCTGCTGGCACGCCGGAGTGGGTCATCGTCGCCGGATGGCTCGCAAGCGACTCCGTGCCGCCTAGGCTGACCGCAAGCTTGAAGACCTGCAGCGCGTTGAGGAACCGGAAGGAAGCGGGCTGACCGCCGCGGATATCGAACGAAAACGTCGATCCCGCGCCGCTGCATTGCGCGGCGAACACGCGACCCGTCGGCGAGTCCGGATCGTGATAGGGCAGATAGTGGACGGTTTCGATCTTGGGATGGTGGTGCAGGTAGTCCGCGACCGCGCGGGCATTGCGATCCGCCTTCTCCATCCGCAGCGACAGCGTCTCAAGCGATCTTCCGAGCATCCAGCAGGAGTGCGGGTCGAGCTGCGTGCCGATCGCTCCGCGCAGGGCCTTGATCTGTTTCATCACCGCCCTCGAGCCGAGCGCCGCCCCGGCAATCAGGTCCGAATGGCCCCCGACATATTTTGTCAGCGAGTAGAGCGAGATGTCGGCGCCATGCTCCAGCGGCCGCTGGAAGACCGGCCCGAGCAACGTGTTGTCGCAGGCGACGAGCGGCACATGGCCTTGTATCTCCCCCATCATGTCGGCGATCCGGCGCGTCATTGCGATATCGACAAGGCTGTTGGTCGGATTGGCCGGCGTTTCGATCAGGATCATCGAGACCCGCCCTTTGGACATCGCCACCTCGGCAGCCTGGCGTACGGCTGCGTCATCGACACCCTCGGTAAAGCCGACCGCGGCGACGCCGAGATTGGCAAACGTCTTCGCCAGCAGCATTTCCGTTCCACCATAGAGCGGCTGGGAATGCAGGATCGCATCACCAGGACGGACGAAGGCGAGCAGCGTCGTCGAGATGGCCGACATGCCGGAGGAGAACAGTACACAGCTTTCGGCCTGCTCATACAAGGCAAGGCGATCCTCGACGATCTCGCTGTTCGGCTGGTTGAAGCGGGAATAGACCAGTCCGGCGCCGGTGCCTTCCGGCGGTTCGCGCCGGCCGGAGGCGAAATCGAAGAAATCGCGGCCTTCCTCGGCGGATCTGAAGACGAAGGTGGAGGTCAGGAACACCGGCGGCTTCACGGCTCCCTCGGACAGTTCCGGGTCGTAGCCATAGCTGAGCATCTGGGTTTCCGGATGGAGCTTGTGATTGCCGATATGCGTCTTCGGGGTGTGGGGTGCGATCATGACCCGTCTCCTCAGGGAAGTGCTCACCGATAACAGCGTGAAATCTAGCAGATTTCATCAAGATTGCAGATGCGTGCCGCACAATGCGGAGACCTGCGCCGTGTTCCCCATGCATCAAGCCGTCATTTCGCTCGCAGAGCTGCCTCATAGGCGAGGCGCACCCAACGGGCCATGATGTCGGGATCATCGAATGCATCGTCAGGGATGGACCAGTAAGGCATGGCGACCGGCTTTCCGCTCTTGCCCTCATATGTCCACTGCCGTGCGCCGGCTGCCCGGAATTCAGGAGCGCTTTCGGCATCGGCTTTCAGCAGAATTTCGTCGCCCATATCAAGGGCGAGAATGCGCCCCTGGTGATAGATCCCCTTGCCGCCGAACATCCGCCTGATGGTAACGGGACCAAGCGCCTGGAACATCTCCTCGATTGCGGCATTGTCCATCACTAATCCTTCAATACCCCGCCAGCAGCGATAACCGCTTCCGGCGTATCCACGTCGAGACGTGCGGCCTCGCCGATCTCGACGTCGATAACGGGCAGGCCTGAGGTCTCGATGATTGCCCGCGCGCCGACATCGCCCTCAAGCCGCATGACCGCGTCGAAGGTTGCCCTCGGCAGGATGACCGGGTTGCCGCGCCGGCCGCCGGCACTGGCGCGGACCACCGCCTTGCCCCCGGCCTTGCGGAACGCCCGGACCATGTCCGCGATGTTGGCTGCCGAAACTCCCGGCATGTCGGCAAGCAGCACCAGCGCGCCATCGGACCCGCCGGCATCTGCGGCGGCAATCCCCGCGATCAGCGAACTTGCCATGCCGCTCGCATAGTCGGGATTGTCGACGATCGTTACATCCATTCCATCAAGGTGACCGGCGATGTCCTCGCCCCGGTAGCCCGTGACGGCGATGACAGGCTTTATCCCGGCTTCGATCGCGACTGCGGCCGACCGCCTGATCAGCGGCACGCCGTCGAATTCGGCAAGCAGCTTGTGTGCGCCGCCACCCATGCGGCTCGCCCTGCCGGCCGCCAGCAGGACCGCCGCCAGCCTGAGCGGCGGCACAGCTGTCTCCCCGAGCAGTTCGGTGGCTTCGCGCGGCATCGGTCGGGTCGCGATCTCCATCAGCAACCCGCCGACACCCATGCCGGTGATGGTTTCGCGCGTCGGGTTTTCGCCCGCGAGAATACGGTTGAGGATCCAGTCAAACCCGTTCTCCTTCGGTGAGCGCGCGCAACCCGGCGCGCCGATCACCGGAACGTCGGCGACGCGTCCAAGCACCAGCAGGTTGCCCGGATCGACCGGCATGCCGACATGATCCACCGTACCGCCTGCAAGCCGGATCGCCGCCGGGATGACGTCGTCAAAATCCGCAACCGCCGAAGCCCCGAAAACGATGACCATCCGCTCGCCGCCGTCGCGACCGGCAAGTGCGTCGCGGATTGCACCGGCAACGGCACCCGCCGTGTGGGGGACGCGGATCTCGTCAATGAGCGTGCTGCCCGAGGGCTGCAGCCGCTGGGCCAGCAGCCGGTTTGTCTTGTCCATGACCTGCGGCTTCAACGTCGGCAGTTCGGTAGCAATCAATGTCACCAGCCGGGGATAATAGGGTTTGATCTCGAAACAGGTGCCTGCCCGGAGGGTTTCGACCGCAGCCTCGATCTTTCGTGCCGACACCGCCAGCGGGATGATCTTGAAGGTCGCGACCATGTCGCCGGCATGAACCGCGCTGTGATCGTCAAGGCAGGCAAGCGTGATCGCCGGATCGATCCTGTTCAGGCGATCGACTAGATCCTTATCGGCGACGAACAGACCGTTGACCGCGGCATGGATGTTGACCCGGCCGGTGGCGGCTTGCGAGAACGTGAGGTGATCCGGCGCGATCGCTCCGGCGAGCAGGGTCGCGGCCTCGTCCTCCATGATGTCGCCGGGCTCCAGCCGCACGACGATGAGCTCACGCAGGCCGCCCTCCTCCAGGGCGCGGACATCGGCAGGCGTGATGAGATGGCCTTTCGGAAGACGGGGCCCGCCGTCCAGTTTCACGGCATGGGCGAGGATGGTTCCCTCAGCTTCCCTGATCGATACGCTGCCAAAGATCATGCGCTGTCACCTTTCAGTGACCCGACATCGCGCTTGCGCAATGCGGCGATGATCTGGGCAAGGATCGCGACAGCGATTTCGGGCGGTGACGATGCACCGATGTCGAGCCCGATCGGGGCCGCGATACGAGCAATCGCGGCGGCGTCGAGCCCGTCTCGCTCGAGACGCTCCACCCGTTTTGCGTGCGTCTTGCGACTGCCGAGCGCACCGACATAGAAGCAGCCGGCCCTCAGCGCCTCGGCAAGCGGAAAATCGTCGATCTTGGGATCGTGGGTGACGGCAACGAGCGCGGTGTAACTGTCGAGCGGGTCAGCCTTCAGCACGTCTTCCGGCCAGTCGACGACGAGATCGATGCCGTCGAAGCGCTCGGGCGTGGCAAATGCCGTGCGCGGATCGATGATGCGGATGCTGTAGCCCGCGACCGCAGCCATTGCCGCCAGAGCCTGACTGATATGGACGGCGCCGATAACGACGATACGGGGTGCAGGCAGGTAGACGTTGAGAAAATACTTGCCCCCCTCCGTTTCGACCAGGCTGGATTTGCCGGATCGCCAGGCGGCAGCGGCCGCCTCTTCCAGCCCGTCCGGCAGGCGCTCGCCTTCGACGACCACCTCTTCCCGTCCCCCGTCGAGATCGGTGACAAGGATGACGGCCTGCCGGGCACGGCGTGCGGCATTCAGTTTTACGAGGTTCTCCGACTTCATCAGCCAAGCCTCTCGACATAGACGCGGATGCGTCCGCCGCAGGAAAGCCCCACCCGCCAGGCGGTTTCATCGGCGACCCCGAATTCGAGCATGCGCGGCATCCCGGATGCCAGCACGTCCAACGCCTCGGTGATGACCGCTCCCTCGACGCAGCCACCCGACACCGATCCCTCGAAATTGCCATCGGCATCGATCACGAGGTGGCTTCCGGCCTGTCTCGGTGCCGAGCCCCAGGTTTCGACGACCGTGGCAATTGCCACCTGCCGACCTTCACCCTTCCACTCTTCGGCGATCATCAACGGATCGCGTTCGCGCGCATGTGTGCTCATGATGCCTGTACCCCAACTCTTTCCAAATAGCGTCGCGGATCCGCGTTTCGAGTGCTCCCCGGCCCGAGCGCAGCCACCAGATCGGCCAGGGAAGCAAGATTGTGTACCGGCCGGAACTCGTCGACATGCGGCAGCATCGCACGCACACCGCGAGCCCGCGCTTCGAACCCGTCGAACCGCAACAGCGGGTTGAGCCAGATCAGTCTCCGGCACGAGCGGTGCAGCCGGTCCATTTCCTTCGACAACTGCTCAACGCTGTCACGCTCCAGCCCGTCGGTGATCAGGATGACGATGGCCCCCTGCCCGAGCACCCGGCGCGACCACAGCCGATTGAACTCATGCAGGGTCTCACCGATCCGCGTACCGCCCGACCAGTCCTTCACTGCGCCTGCGCAGGCGTCGAGCGCCTGGTCGGGATCTTTGTTGCGCATCTGCCGGGTGACGTTGGTAAGCCGGGTTCCGAACAGGAACGTGTGCACCTTGCGGCGGCGGTCGGTGAGCACATGCAGGAAATGCAGGAAGATACGGGTGTACTGGCTCATCGAGCCGGAGATATCCGCTAGCACCACGATCGGCGGGTGGATGCGCTTCTGCTCCCTGTAGCGCGGCAGGATCAGGTCGCCACCGGTGCGCAGCGCCGCCCGCATCGTCGCGCGCGGATCGGTCCGGTTGCGCGCCCAGGACGGGCGGAAGCGCCGCGTCGGCACCGTGTCGATCGGCAGGACGAGGCGCGACATCTCCTTGCGCGCTATGGCAATCTCGGCCGCCGACATCTGCGCGAAATCCATCAGCCGAAACACCTCGCTGGCGGACGTGGTGAAGCGGGCATCGACTTCGGCGTCCAGTTCCTCGCGCTTGTTCGACGGGCGATCCTTGTCACCGAGCAGTGCATCGCTGACCCGCGCCTCGCCGGGCTTCGGTTTTTCCCGCTGATGCCCGGCCGGGGCAACGGGCGACATCATGGCGATCATCTTGCCGATCAGGTCGCGCGAGCGCCAGAACAGCCGGAACGCCTCGTCGAAGACGGCCTTGTCCTCATGGCGTTTGACGAAGACGGCAAAGAGCGCGGCGTAGAACTCCTCGCGCGAGCCGATGCCGATGGCATCGACTGCTTCTATCGCATCGGCGACCGCACCCGGCCCGATCTTCAGCCCTGCCTTGCGCAGGGCACGGGCGAAATAGACGATATTGTCGGCAAGGCGCCCATCCCCGGGCGGCAGGGGCGGCATGACAATTCCATCCTGTTGTCCTGCGCCCTGCATCGCTCAACCTGTCGCCCGCAACTCGGCCTTGATTTCGTCCAGCACCCGCTTGCCGTCGACACCCTGTATCCGGGCGATGTCGTCCTGATACTTCAGCAGGGTGCCAAGCGTATCCGAGATGGTTTCCGGATCGAGCGCCAGCCGGTCGAGTTCGGTGAGCGCCGTCGCCCAGTCGATGGTCTCTGCCACACCGGGATTCTTGAAGAGGTCGAGCGTCCGCAGCTTCTGCACATAGGCAACGATCTGGTGCGACAGCGCTTCATTGCAGCCGGGCACCTTGCGGCGAATGATCTCCAGTTCCTGTTCCGCTTGCGGATAGTCGACCCAGTGATAGAGACAGCGCCGTTTCAACGCGTCGTGCACCTCGCGGGTGCGATTGGTGGTGATGATGACGATCGGCGGTTCGGCGGCGCGGATGGTGCCGAGTTCGGGGACCGTGACCTGGAAATCGGACAACACTTCGAGCAGGAAGGCTTCGAAGGCCTCGTCGGTGCGGTCGAGCTCGTCGATCAGGAACACGGGCGCCTTGCCACCTTCGTTCGACAGTGCCTGCAGCACCGGTCGACGGATCAGGTAGCGCTCGGAAAAGATATCGCCCTCGAGCCGCTCGCGATCGGTGATGCCGCTTGCCTCGGACAGCCGGATCTCCAGCATCTGTGCCGGATAGTTCCACTCGTAGACGGCGGAGGAGACATCGAGCCCCTCATAGCATTGCAAACGGATCAGCGGCCGCCCCAGCGCCTTTGCCAGCACCTTGGCGATTTCGGTCTTGCCGACACCCGCCTCGCCTTCGAGAAACAGCGGGCGCTTCATCCTGAGCGCCAGGAACACCACCGTCCCGAGCGCGCGCCCGGCAAGGTAGTCGTGAGATCGCAAGAGATCGATGGTCTCGTCGATCGACGACGGCAGACCGCTCATCAGCGCGTCAGGCATGCTTCCTCCCATTTTGGGAGGAGCTTACAGCGCGCGGTATCCGCGGTCCAGATAGATCAGGGCGGGATTGCGCGGCCCCAGGTGAACGGCCATGACCTCGCCGAACAGCACCGTATGGGTAGCCATCGACTTCATGTCCGCGAGGCGGCAATCGAAACTGGCCACGGCATTCTTGAGGATCGGGGCGCCACTCTCCATCGTCATCCAGTCCCCCTTCTCGAAACGAGCTTCGGGGTGCAACTGATCGCGACCGGAAAATGCGTCGGCAAGCTCCTGCTGATCGGCACTGAGCGCATTCAGGGCGAACTTGCCGCTCCGCCAGAAGATTTCATTGTTCGGATTGACGTTGTTGAGGCACACGAGCACGATCGGCGGCCTGTCGGATACGGAGCATGCCGCAGTCACGGTCACGCCGCGTCGTTCCTTGCCGACGGCGGTGGTTATGATCTGGACGTGTCCCGCATATCGCGCCATGGCGTTGCGGTATTCGGCCGGATCGAAATGCTGCTTGACCAACAAGGCTTTCTCCGAACTGTCCGCTCCCGCCTATGAATATGCGGTCGAAGGGTTACGTTTTCTACAATGGCGCCGCGAATTATCGCAATTGCGCCCTCGGGCGCAGCTATTTTCTTTGACCCGGCGATACCGCGGGGTAAAAGGAACGCACCTGTCCAATCTCCGGTTATGCTCCGCCATGAATTTTAGACGCTGCCTTCCGATCACATGCGCGCTTGTCTTCGCCGCCGGATCCAGCTTCGCGGACGGGCGAAAGATCGGCGTCGTCGTGCCGCAACAAGGGCCGTTCGCGGCCCTTGGCACGCAGGTCCTGCAAGGCGCCCGTTTCCAGGCGGAAGCTGCCGGCAACACCGTCGTCCCTGTCGACGACGGCTGCGACGACAAGAGCGGGGGCACCGTCAGCGAGCAGCTCATTGCCGCCAAGGTCGATGCGGCCACCGGCTTCCTCTGCAGCGAAACCCTGGAGGGCGCCCTTCCCGACCTGACGGAAGCTGGCATTGCGGCAATCACTGTGTCCGTGCGCTCGAAGATCCTGATGGACGACGCCAGGAAGGCGGACTGGCTGCTGTTCCAGCTTGCCCCCTCGGACCCGTCGGAAGCCGACAAGCTTGCCGAGGTCATCCTGCGCGACTGGGCGGAGAAGCCCTATGCCCTGATCGATGACGGCACGATCCGCGGCCGCGAACTGGTCGATGCGATCCGCAACGCGCTCGAGGAAAAGGGCCTGAAGCCGGTGTTCACCGACACCTACCGTCCGGGCCAGGAGCAACAGGTAGCGCTCGTGCGTCGCCTGGCGAAGACCGGCGCCACCCACGTCTTCGTCGGCGGCGACAGAACCGACGTGGCGGTGATCGCCCGCGACGCGGCCTCGGAGAAAATCAATCTCGTGCTCCTCGGCGGAGATTCGCTGAATGCAGCAAACCGGCCGGTGCCTCTGGCATACGGCGTTTTCGCGGTCACCCTTCCCGACTACCAGACCCTACCCGACGCCGCCGAAGTATCAAAGGCAATGCGGGCCAAGGGCTTGGAACCGGAAGGCTATACCCTGCCCGCGCACGCCGCGGCGGCCATCGCCGCCGAAGCGGTCGAGATCGCCAGGTCCGAGCGCAAGCCGGTCGGCGAAGCTCTGGTCAGTCGCGCCTTCAATACCGTGATCGGCCCGGTGCGCTTCAACGAGAAGCACGAGCTTGCCGACAATCCCTACCGCCTGCTGATCTGGCGTGGCGACACCTTCGCGCCGCCGCCGCCCGCGACCGAATGACCGATAGGGCCATTCGCCCGCAAACGCGACGTTTGGCCCATCTGCACGTGTTGTCGCCCCGGCCCGGCGATGATATGGCAGCGCGCAATCGACACAGACGGAGTTTTGTCCATGAGCCTGCCCATCAGAATTGCGCCTTCGATCCTCGCCGCCGACTTTGCGAAACTGGGCCAGGAAGTCCGGGACGTCACCACTGCCGGGGCCGACTGGATCCACCTCGATGTCATGGACGGCCATTTCGTGCCGAACATCTCCTATGGTGCCGACGTCATCAAGTCGATACGCCCGCATACCGAGGCGGTGTTCGACTGCCACCTGATGATCGCGCCGGTCGATCCCTTCCTTGAGTCCTTCGCCAAGGCCGGCTGCGACCGCATCACCGTGCATGCGGAAGCCGGCCCGCACCTTCACCGTTCGCTGCAGACGGTGCGGTCGCTCGGCAAGAAAGCCGGCGTGGCACTGAACCCGGCAACGCCGCTGTCGGCGATCGAGAACGTCATCGAAGACATCGATCTCGTGCTGATCATGACCGTCAACCCCGGTTTCGGCGGGCAGAAGTTCATTGCGACCATGGTGGACAAGATCCGCAAGGCCAAGGCGCTGATCGGCGACCGCCCGATCGAACTGCAAGTCGATGGCGGCATTACCGTCGATACCGCGCCAACCGTTATCGACGCCGGCGCCAACGTGCTGGTTGCAGGTTCGGCCATTTTCGGCGGCGGCTCGGTTGACGCCTACCGCAAAACCATCGAAGCTCTCCGCAGCTAAAGCGAGGGGGCGCCGATGGCAACAGGCGGCAAATGTGCACGACGGCTGATTGCCGGTGTCCTTGGCGGCGGCGCTCTGGCACTGTTCGCCGGGACGGCGTTTGCGGGCGACATTGCCTCTTTCCGCCCCATCGGCTTCTCATCTGACGGATCCGTCTTCGCCTTCGAGGAATTCGGAGTGCAGGACGGATCCGGCTTTCCCTATTCGAACATCTTCGTCATCGATACGATCAATGATCGCTATCTGCCGGGATCACCCGTGCGCGTGCGGCTCGACAGCGATGGCGCAAGCCTCGCGGTTGCACGCGAAAAGGCCACCCAGCAGGCGGCCCCGCTTCTGGCGAAGCATCAGCCGACCGCACATCCCGGCCTGCTTGCCGCCTTCAATCCGGTGACCGCCGTGGATGCGCCGCCGCACCATGTGCGCTATCTGCCTTACGCCATGGTTCCGTCTTTCGGCTCCCCCTATACGCTGGAACTGCAGGAAATCCCCCAGCCACCGGCGCCCCGCTGCGAAGGCCTCGTCGAGAGCAGCGCGACCTTCCGGCTGAAACTGGTCGAACGGGACGGCAATCCCGCAGACCAGATCGTCCATGAGGATGCCAAACTGCCGGAAAGCCGCAATTGCGCCACCGGTTACCGCCTCGGCGGGGTCATGACCTATCATTCGCAAGATGGCGCCCCCGTCCACGTGGCGCTGGTACTCGTCCTCAGTCATGGCTTCGAAGGCAGCGACGGACGCTGGATAGCCATACCGTTCAGGCCCTGACATGGATCCAGTGGCGCAGGGATCAGGGCAGGCAGTACGGCAAGGCCGGCTGTCGCGCTTTTGCGAGCGCCTGCTTGCATCCTGGCCGCCACTGCCCCGTCTTCTGCTCGGCGGATTGCTGTGGGGCGCGCTGATGGCGCTTTCCGGCCTGGTCTCCCTCTATTTCACCACCGCCCTCATCGGCTTCAACGTCAAGTCCGTCATCCTGCTGTTTTTTGCCGGCGGGCTGATCGGCTGGTTCGCGGCGCTGCCCTTTGCCAGCTTTGCCGCCCACGGTCACCGGCCGGAGACACGCTTCTGCGCGTTCTTTCTTTTCCTGAGTGTGGCGACGGTCGCAGTTACCGCATTCTTCTTCGCGCTGGACTACCGGCTCTACTATGCGCAGTGGCATGCGCCGTTCGCGACCCGTACGTGGCTGTTCCAGTTCGTCTTCACCACGCTTGGCGCCGCCTATCAGTTCGCGGTCATCGGAATGCGCCACTATTTTCCATTGGGACTAATCGCACTCGTCGCCGCCAGCTTCTATCTGGCCCGCCGGGTCCGTTGAGATTGCCTGCGGTCTCTGGTACAGGGGCGCGAGCCCCGTCCATCCCCTAGTTCTCAGAAAGCTGAACACCGATGATCCCCCGTTACTCCCGCCCCGAGATGGTTTCCATCTGGTCGCCCGAAACGAAGTTTCGCATCTGGTTCGAAATCGAGGCGCACGCCTGCGACGCGCTGGCGGAACTCGGCGTCATCCCGAAATCCGCCGCCCAGACGATCTGGGAAAAAGGCGGCGCGACAACTTTCGACGTAGCGCGCATCGACGAGATCGAGGCCGTCACCAAGCATGACGTCATCGCCTTCCTCACCCATCTTGCCGAAATCGTCGGTCCGGACGCGCGTTTCGTGCATCAGGGCATGACCTCGTCGGACGTTCTCGACACCACGCTCAACATCCAGTTGGTGCGCGCCGCGGACATCCTGCTGGCCGACATGGACCGCGTCCTCGCCGCGCTGAAGACCCGTGCCTTCGAGCACAAGGACACGATCCGCATCGGTCGCAGCCACGGCATCCACGCCGAACCGACCACCATGGGCGTGACCTTCGCGCGCTTCTATGCCGAAATGCACCGCAACCGCGCCCGTCTCGTCGCCGCCCGCGCCGAGATCGCGACCGGGGCGATCTCCGGCGCCGTCGGCACCTTCGCCAACATCGATCCGCGCGTTGAAGAACATGTCTGCGAGAAGCTCGGCCTCGTGCCCGAGCCGGTCTCGACGCAGGTGATCCCGCGCGACCGCCATGCGATGTTCTTCGCGACGCTCGGCGTCATCGGCTCGTCGATCGAGAATGTCGCGATCGAGATCCGCCACATGCAGCGCACCGAGGTGCTCGAGGCCGAGGAATACTTCTCGCCCGGCCAGAAGGGCTCCTCCGCCATGCCGCACAAGCGCAATCCTGTTCTCACCGAGAACCTGACCGGCCTCGCCCGTCTGGTGCGCATGTCGGTCATTCCGGCCATGGAAAACGTCGCGCTGTGGCACGAGCGGGACATCAGCCACTCGAGCGTCGAGCGCGGCATTGCCCCCGATACCACGATCACCCTCGATTTCGCCTTGAACCGTCTGGCTGGCGTCATCGAGAAGCTGGTGGTGTACCCACAGAACATGTTGAACAACCTCAACAAGTTCCGCGGTCTTGTTCATTCCCAGCGCGTCCTGCTTGCCCTTACGCAAGCCGGGGTTTCGCGCGAAGACGCCTACCGCCTTGTCCAGCGCAATGCGATGAAGGTCTGGGAACAGGGCAAGGACTTCCTCGAAGAGCTTCTGGCCGACCCCGAGGTGCGCGCCGCCCTGTCGGAAGAGGCGATCCGCGAAAAGTTCGACCTTGGCTACCACACCAAGCACGTTGACACGATCTTCAAGCGCGTCTTCGGCTGATCCGGGACGTTCAGACCGGTCTTCGAAACGGCAGCGCGGGAAACCGCGCTGCTTTTGCATTGGGGCGGGCTCCTCCTCCGGCCGTAGCCACGCCTTCAACGCCCTTGCGGCGCGACCAGCTTGCGATAGAGATGCCAGGTGGAGTGCCCGAGGATCGGCAGGACCACGGCGAGGCCGGCGAAGAACGGCAGCATGCCGATGATCAGCATCAGTGCGACGATCAGGCCCCAGATCGCCACCGGCACGGGATTGGCCACCGTCGCACGGATCGACGTGTCTATGGCCGAAACCGCGCCGCAATCGCGATCGAGAAGCATCGGGAAAGCGACGACAGTCATGGCGAGCACCACTGCCGCGAAGACGAATCCTGATACATCACCCCATACCATCATCGCGTGGCCGGCCGGCGTCGTCAGCACCTGCGTCAGGAAGGTGCTTAACGAAGACGGCGTGACGTCCCCGAAAAAGTGGACGTAGATCGCCTGCGCCGTGAGCAGCCAGGCAATGAACAGGATGAACAGCACGACACCGACCGCAACGATCGCCGGCATTGCCGGCGAATGCCGGACCTCGAGCGCATGCTGCCACGAGGTATCCAGCCCGAGCTCGCGCCGCCGGCTGATTTCATAAAGGCCGATCGCCGCGATAGGCCCAAGAAGCGCGAAACCCGACATCATCGGAAACACCAGCGGCAGCATGTTCGCACCGGAACTCCAGGCGAACAGCACGATGCCGGCAACCGGATACATCAGACAGAGAAACACGTAGTGCGAGGGCTTTTCGCGAAAATCATCGAGCCCCAGCAGCAAGGCATCGAAAACATCGGCTACCGAAATCTTGTATACGAGCGGCCGCTGAAAGGCTTCGCCCGCGCCGGATATCACGTGAAAGGCCGTCATCGCTGCGCTCCTCCATCCAGCCCCTCTGATCCGGCCAGGGGCGCGCGCATGACGCGAGGGAGCCAATACGGGCACCCGTAACCGGCAGCGATGATCCTAGCAAAATCGGTAGTCCTTGTCGCCTTTCCTCTTGACTTCAGGGCTGAGCCCACACACATCCGGAACCATGAAAGCTTCAGATGCAGATATCCTTATCGTACCCGGCTATACCAATTCCGGTCCCGATCACTGGCAGAGCCGGTGGCAGGCAAAGCTGTCGACGGCGCGCCGCGTCGAGCAGGCCGAATGGGCAAAGCCGGTGCGCGAAGACTGGGTCAAACGTCTGGTCGAAGAGGTCAACTCGGCCTCCCGTCCGGTCGTGCTTGTCGCCCATTCTCTCGGCGTACCGACCGCGGTTCATGCCATTCCGCATTTCAAGAAGCCCGTGGCCGGTGCGTTTTTCGTGGCGCCCCCCGACGTCACCAATCCGACGATCCGCCCGAAGCACCTGATGACCTTCGGCCCTTATTCGCGCGATCCGCTGCCGTTTCCCACGATCACCATTGCCAGCCGCAACGACCCCTTCGGCTCGTACGAGCATGCGGACGACATCGCCAATGCCTGGGGCTCGCTGCTGATCGATGCCGGTGAGTCCGGGCACATCAATACCGAATCGGGACACGGACCATGGCCTGAAGGATCGATGGTATTCGCGCAGTTCCTCGGTCGGCTGAAGGCATAATTCTACCATTGCCGAAGTATTGTTCGGTTTAATCCGAATTTAATAGTATGCCCGCAGACTGGACAGCGGATCCAATCGCGAGCACCCGGAATTTGACGTCATCACGCCTTACGAACGGTCACACAGGCATCATTCGGACTTCCCAGGATGCGACGTCGCTGCAATTGCTTGACATGCTTCCCTTCGCCGCGGCACTGCTATCGGCGAATGGCCGCATCCTGCAGGCAAACGATGCCTTTTGCCTAATGCTCGGATATGACGCCGGCGCGCTGGCGATCATGGCGCTCGATGATCTTCTCTTGAGCGAGGATCGGCCGGAAGCCAACGAAATCCTCGAAAAACTTGATGTCCCGGGAGCACAGACCCAGCGTTCGCGCCTTTGGTTCATGCATGGAGATGGCCATCGCCGTCCCCTGCTCGCCGGCTTCAGCACAACGCCCGGGCCGCACCTGGCCCGATATATACTCCAGTTGATCGAGATAGAGGAATTCAGCCGCGGGATCGAGGCTCTCCAGGCCCGAGAGAGCCGCTGGAACCACGCGCTCATCAGTTCCAACCAGGGCGTCTGGGACCACGACTTCCGTAATGGTACGCTCTACTATTCGGACAAGTGGCGGACGCTTCGCGGTTACGCCCCGGACGAGAAGATCGACGCGGCGCTGGACGACTGGATCGACAAGGTCCATCCCGATGATCGCGACTTCGTGCAGTTTGCGATCGAAAGGCAGAACCAGGGGGATCCCGAATACGCGATCTTCGAGTATCGCGAGCGCCACAAGGACGGCCACTGGATATGGATCGAATGCCGCGGCGCCTGCGTTGAGCGTTTTCCCGATGGCAGGCCGGCCCGTGTCATCGGCACCGACACGGATATCAGCGAACGCAAGGCCGCCGAGGAACTGCTGGCACAGGTATCGCGGCGGCTTACACTCGCCTTGGACACATCCCAGATCGGCGTCTACGAAGTCGATCTCGAAACCCAGATCACCAAGTGGGACCACCGGCTGAGGGCCATCTACGGCCTCGACGACGAACCGTCGACCCTGCCGGAGGAAATTTGGGAAAAGATGGTCCATCCCGATGACATCGCGCGCGTCCAGGCCGAGATCACGGCCCATCTGGAAAATATGGAAACCTTCGCCTACGAGTATCGCATCGTGCGTCGCGACGGTTCCATACGCCATATCAGGGCACGCACGGCCGCATTCATCGACTCCAGCGGCAAAAAGAAGCTCGTCGGAGCCAATTGGGACGTGACCGCCGACATCGCGCTCCGGCTCGAGCTCGAAAGGGCAAAAAGCCTGGCGGAGGCACGCAATGTCGAGCTCGAGGCGGCCAAGGCGCGCATCGAGCACAATGCACTGCACGATTACCTGACCGGGCTTCCGAACCGCCGCTATCTCGATGAACGACTGGAGCAACTGGCCGAAGAGTGTGCACAGGACGGGACCGGCCTCGCCCTGCTGCACATCGACCTCGATCGCTTCAAGCAGATCAACGACACGCTCGGACACCAGGCCGGCGACGTTATGCTGAAACACGCCGCAGCGACGCTGCTCGGCACCATCCGCAAGAACGACTTCGTAGCACGCATCGGCGGCGACGAATTCGTCGTGGTCTCGCACCTTCGCACCGCGACGGATAACATCGCCCGCCTCGCCGATCGCATCATCGCCGAACTGTGCAAACCGGTGAAATGCGAGGGGCAGGTCAGTCGCGTCGGCGCAAGCATCGGGATTGCCCTTGCCAGCGGCGCCGACATCGACGGCAAGCAATTGCTGCTCAATGCCGACATCGCCCTCTACCGCGCCAAGAGCCGCGGCCGTAATCGCCACGAGTTCTTCTCGCTCGACACGCAGAACCACATCATCCACACGAAGCGCATATCCGACGAGATCCTTCACGGTCTCGAACACGGTGAATTCGCTCCTGTTTACCAGTTGCAGTTCTGCGCGCGCACCCTCGATGTCGCCGGCGTCGAAACCCTGGCACGCTGGAAGCACCCGCGAAGGGGCATTCTCACCCCCGATACCTTCCTTTCCGTGGCCGAGGATCTCGATGTCGTCGACACGATCGACGGCATCATCCTGAACCAGGCGCTGGAGGATTTCGAGCGCTGGGGCGCACTCGGCGTCGCCATCCCCCGGATCTCGGTCAACGTATCGTCACACCGGCTTTACGATCCCGGATTGATCCGCAAACTCGCCAGCATCGACAATCGACCGGGCACGCTTTCCTTCGAGCTGCTGGAATCGACCTTCCTCGATGATTGCGACGATATCGTCATGGCCAATCTGAACTATATCCGTGGTCGCGGCATCAACATCGAGATCGACGATTTCGGCACCGGCCACGCCTCGATCGTCAGCCTGCTGCAGATCGCCCCGCACACCTTGAAGATCGACCGGGAACTGGTGCGCGACATTCCGCAATCGCGCGAGCAGCGCAAGCTGGTCGGCGCGATCATCGAGATGGGCAAGTCGCTCGACATCACCGTCGTCGCCGAGGGGGTCGAAACGGCCGACCATATCCGCATTCTCAGGGAACTCGGTTGCGATGTCCTGCAGGGCTACGCGCTCGCCCGGCCGATGCCGTTCGAGAGCATTGCCGGCTTCGTGGCGGAGCAGCGCTGGCGGCAGTTCCAGAGCCCTGCCCGCACGCTCCAGCATACGCTTCAGAAGATGGCCCGCGAATAGACGGGGGATCGATGCAAACGAAAAGACCGCCCGGTCAAAACCGCGCGGCCCTTTTCAAAATCATTGATGCCGGGGAAAACTATTCCGACTGGATCTGGTCGACTGCGACAGCGAGAAGCTCGACCATCTTGGCGCGGATCTTTTCGTCGCTGAGTTCGACACCGGCCACATCGATATCGCTGCGAATTTTGCGGAACACGTCCTCGTCGCCAGCCTCTTCGAAATCGGCGGCGATCACTTCCTTGGCGTAGGCCGCAGCGTCTTCCTTGCCGATGAGTTCTGCAGCCCAGAGGCCGAGCAGCTTGTTGCGGCGCGCCTCGGCCTTGAACTTCAGTTCCTGGTCGTGGGCAAACTTGTTTTCAAACGCCTTTTCACGATCGCTCATGCCACTCATACGGCAATCTCCATATATCGGTGATTCAAATCAGGTGCATTTGGCCCATTACCCAAAGCCTGCTAAAAGTGCAATGTGAAGTTTGCAATTGCTGAACGAATCACAATTCTGCGAATCCGTTGCCCGAGGCCAGTCGTGCATTGTGAAAACGAAAGATTTCCGATAAGGACGCGCGCAGAGATCGATCCACTTGCGCTACCCAAGGGCGCCAACAACAGAGAAAAATCATCATGAACCGTCGCCGCCGTATCTACGAGGGCAAGGCCAAGATCCTTTATGAGGGTCCCGAGCCCGGCACGCTGATCCAGTTCTTCAAGGACGACGCCACCGCATTCAACAAGAAGAAGCACGACATCATCGACGGCAAGGGCGTGCTCAACAACCGGATTTCCGAGTACCTCTATTCGCACCTGAACAAGATCGGCATTCCGACCCATTTCATCCGCCGCCTCAACATGCGCGAGCAGCTGATCAAGGAAGTGGAAATGATTCCGCTCGAGATCGTGGTGCGCAATGTCGCCGCCGGCTCGCTTGCCAAGCGCCTCGGCATCGAGGAAGGCGTGGTTCTGCCGCGTTCGATCATCGAGTTCTACTACAAGTCCGATGCGCTCGACGATCCGATGGTTTCCGAAGAGCACATCACCGCATTCGGCTGGGCCAATCCGGCCGAACTCGACGACATCATGGCACTCGCCATCCGTATCAACGACTTTCTGACCGGCCTGTTCCTCGGCGTCGGCATCCAGCTCATCGACTTCAAGATCGAGTGCGGACGCCTGTTCGAAGGCGACATGATGCGGATCATCCTCGCCGATGAGATCTCGCCGGATTCCTGCCGTCTGTGGGACATCGAGACCAAGCAGAAGATGGACAAGGACCGCTTCCGCCACGACATGGGCGGCCTGCTCGAAGCCTATCAGGAAGTCGCTCGCCGTCTCGGCATCATCAATGAGAACGAGCCGGTGCGCGGCACCGGCCCGGTACTGGTCAAGTAAACACGAGGGAAGTCGAAAGTGATCAAGGCACGCGTAACCGTAACGCTGAAGAACGGCGTTCTCGATCCGCAGGGCAAGGCAATCGAAGGCGCGCTCGACAGCCTCGGCTTCGAAGGCGTCGGCCATGTCCGCCAGGGCAAGGTGTTCGATCTCGAACTCGAGGGAACCGACAAGACGAAGGCCGAAGCCGACCTCAAGGCGATGTGCGAGAAACTCCTCGCCAACACGGTGATCGAGAACTACAGCATCGCCCTCGCCTGAGGCCTCGCGGCGGCCCGGCGACGCCGAAGCGTCGATTGCCGGCCGCGCGACAGGACATGAATGGCGGGCAGACCATCTGCCCGCCCCGCATTCAGAGAACCGACCGAAGCCAAAGCAAGGTTTGAACATGAAATCAGCAGTCGTCCAACTCCCCGGCCTCAATCGCGACCGCGACATGATCGCAGCGCTGACCAAGATCTCCGGCCGGGCGCCGGTCACCATCTGGCAGACCGAAACCGAAATCCCGGATGTCGACCTGATCGTCATTCCCGGCGGTTTTTCCTATGGCGACTACCTGCGTTGCGGCGCGATTGCCGCCCGCATGCCGGTGATGCAGGCCATCAAGGCCAGGGCCGAACAGGGCGTGAAGGTTCTCGGCGTCTGCAACGGCTTCCAGATCCTCGTCGAGGCCGGCATGCTGCCCGGCGCCCTGATGCGCAACGCCTCGCTCAAGTTCGTCTGCAAGGAGATCAAGCTCGAGGTCGTCAACGCCGAGACGGACTTTACCCGCGCCTACGCCAAGGGCCAGATCATCCGCTGCCCGATCGCCCATCACGACGGCAATTATTTCGCCGATGCGGAAACGCTCGCCGCGATCGAGGGCAACGGCCAGGTCGTCTTCCGCTATGCCGAAGGCACCAACCCCAACGGCTCGATCAACGACATCGCCGGCGTCATCAATGCAAAGGGCAACGTGCTCGGCATGATGCCGCATCCGGAAAACCTCATCGAGGCGGCACACGGCGGCTCCGATGGCCGCGGCCTGTTCGCTTCGGCGCTGGAAGTCATCGCTGCTTAACCTTCCCCGGATAGAAGGCTCTCGACGCGTTCGCAACTCAGGAAACATCGATGGGCCTTCTCTCCGCTTACCGTCTCCCGGTCCTTGCCGGCCTTGCGGCCGCAGCTTCCCTGCTTACCGCCTGCCAATCGTCGGAGAAGGCAACGCCCGCAGCCGACCGGGCCGCATTGCCGACGATGGAGCGAGTCGCACTTGGCGCCAACGCCTGCTGGTTCAAATCCGGCGACCCGGCATTCAAGGCCTATCGCCTGGCCCCCGAACTCAACTCCTTCTCCGGGCGCCCGCGTATTCTCGTGGTGCATCGCAACCGCCCCGAGGGACGACCGCTGCTGGTCGTCCAGGCCGAAGGCAATCCCTCGAAGCTTGATGCATTCGGACCGATGATGAACGAACCGGTCGGCGCCCGGATTGCCCGGGACGTCGTGCGCTGGGGCTCCGGCGGCAAGGGTTGCTGATTGCGCTCCGAGGCGCGGCGTTACGACACCCGCCGCGTTCTGCCACCAGTGCTCCAAACTCCTGCAC
>JAEWPB010000183.1 GCA_023399465.1 Pseudomonadota bacterium | reverse complement strand
GTTCCGGGTCGAGCGCCGAGGTCGGCTCGTCGAACAGCATCACTTCCGGCTTCATCGCCAGTGCCCGGGCGATCGCGGCGCGCTGCTGCTGGCCGCCGGAAAGCTGCATCGGGAACTGGTCGCGCTTCGGGGTGATGCCGACCTTGTCCATCAGCACTTCCGCCTCGGCGATCGCCTGCTTGCGGGGAATGCCGAGCACGTGGATCGGACCTTCGATGATGTTTTCGAGGATGGTGCGGTGCGACCAGAGATTGAAGCTCTGGAACACCATGCCGAGGCGGGTACGGATATGCTCGAGCTGGCGCGGATCGGCGGCATGCTGCAGGCCGTCCTTGCCCGCCACGGTGCGGATGCGTTCGCCGGCCACCGCAATCTCGCCCTTGTCGGGCGTTTCGAGATAGTTGATGCAGCGCAGCAGCGTGCTCTTGCCCGAGCCGCTGCTGCCGATCAGCGAGATCACGTCGCCCTTGCGGGCTTCGAAGGAAATGCCCTTCAGCACCTCGACGCCGCCGAAGCTCTTGTGGATGTTCTTAACCGAAAGTGCCGTCTCGACCATTTCAATTCCTCTGGGAAAGCTTTGCGAGCTCAGGCACGCAGGACACGGTAGTTGGTCACGCGCCGCTCGACGGTATTCATGACGCGGGTCAGGATGTAGACCACGGCGAAGTAGATGATGCCGGCGGCGATCAGCGGTTCGAAGATCTGCAGCGACTGGCGCTGCAGCATGCGCGCCGTGCCCATCATCTCCATGATCGTGATGGTCGAGGCCAGCGACGTGGTTTTCAGAAGGATGATCGTGTCGCTGGTCAGCACCGGCAGGCAGTGGCGGAAGGCCTGCGGCAGCGTGATCCGGCGCAGGATCGTCCAGCGGTTCATGCCGACCGAAAGTGCGGCCTCGATCTGGCCGTGCGGGATCGCCTTGATCGCGCCGCGGATGACTTCGGCATTGTAGGCCGCCTGGTTGAGGCCGAGGGCGACGATCGCATACCACAGGCCGTCGCGAAGATAAGGCCAGAGAAAGCTGTGGCGCACCCAGGTTCCGGGCAGGATCTGCCCGAGCCCGTAATAGATCAGATAGAGCTGGACCAGGAGCGGCGTGCCGCGGAAGGCGAAGGTGAAGGCAAATGCCGGCCACGACAGGGCCCGGTTATTCGACAGTCGAGCCAGCGCCGTCAGGGTACCGAACATCAGGCCGAAGACCGCGGCGGTGGCGGTCAGCAGCAGCGTCAGCGGCAGCGCTTCCAGGAGCGGCGGCAGGAATGTCACGATGCGGGTGATCGTTTCCATCAGCGGTGCCCCCGGTTCAGGTGTTTTTCGACACGTCCGATGGCAAGGACGGAAACGAGCGTGATCAGCAGGAAGAGCGTCGCGGTGAGGCCGTAGAAGAAGATGTACTGCTTGGTGGCGGCGGCGGCGCGGTAGCCGGTGTAGAGCAGTTCGCTGAAGGCGCCGAGCACGGAGATGATCGCGCTTTCCTTGGTGATCGACAGCCACAGGTTGCCCATGCCGGGAAGGGCGTGGCGCAGCATCTGCGGAATGATCACCCGGGTGAGGATCTTGCGCCGCGGCATGCCGATTGACACGGCCGCCTCGATCTGCCCGACGGGAATGGCGAGATAGGCCGAGCGCAGCACCTCGGTCATGAACGCGCCGCAGACGAAGGCGAGTGCCACGACAGCCGCCCAGAACGGGCTGAACTGGAAGCGCTCGTCGACGATGCCGGCATATTTCAGCAGCCGCTCGGCGCCGCTGGCGACAGAGAAATAGAGCAGCAGGATGACCAGCAGCTCCGGCAGGGAGCGCACGATGGTGGTGTAGACGTCGGCAATCACCCGCAGGTACGGGTTCCTCGACAGTTTGCCGACTGCGCCGAGGGCGCCGAACAGCACTGCGATGACATAGGATACCAGGGAGATCTGCAGGGTCATCAGCAGACCCCAGGCGAATTCGTCACCCCAGCCCTCGGGGCCCCAGGCAAGCAACTGCCAATATGCGTCCATCTATTAAATTACCTGATCGATGCGGCCCGGCCACCGGGGCTTGAGAAATCCGGCGTGGGGGCAAGCGATGCGGGCCGGCAAATGACGGCACGATCCCCGGCGCCCCGGAAAAAGCGAAGCTCGCCGCGTGCGGTTGCGCCCGGCGAGCTCAAAAATTACTTCTTTTCGAAGATCCACTGGTCGACCAGCTTCTTCAGCGTGCCGTCCTTTTCGAGCTCGGCGAGAGCCGCGTTGACCTTCTCGAGGGTCTGGCTGTCGCCCTTGCGGACCGCATAGGCGACGCCTTCACCGAGCACGACGTTGGTCGGGACTTCGAGCTTGACCTCGTAGTCGGCGCCGGCCTCGGTCTTGAGGAAGGTCTGGATATAGAGATCCGGGCTCAGCACGTAGTCGACGCGGCCGGCAGCGAGGTCGGCGACGGAGTTGTCGGCGGTGTCGTAGTTCTTGGCTTCGGCGCCGGTGAGGTACTTGGCGACGTAGGCCGACTGGACGCTCGAGGTCTGGACGCCGATGATCTTGCCGGAAACGGCTTCCGGATTGATGATCTTGCCGGCGCCGTCAGGCGCGTCGACGGTGTCGATCTTGGCGTCGTCAGCCTTCGCGCCAACGAGGGAGGTGCCTTCGGTGTAGTAGGGCGCGCTGAAGTCGACGACCTTGCGGCGCTCGTCCGTGATCGAGAAGGCGCCGATGATGAAGTCGACCTTGTTTTCCGTCAGCGACGGAATCAGGCCTTCCCAGGCCATCTGCTTGATCTCGCACTTGAGCTGCATCTTGTCGCAAAGGGCGCGCGACAGGTCGGCTTCGAGGCCTTCCCATTCACCGGCAGTGTTGATCTGGGTGAAGGGCATGTAGGGCTCGGGGGTCATGCCGAGGCGGATGGTTTCCTCGGCCTGTGCGAAACCTGCGGACAGCAGAAGCGCCACGCCAGCGGCGATCTTGGACTTGAAGGTGTACATATTTATCGTTCCCATTGATATTGCGTGTGATGCGGCGGCTGGCGGCGGCCGCATCAGAGTCTTTTGTTGCCTGGAGAAATCGCGGCGATAGAGGCTTAGGCGCGGTACCAGCGCAGCGACATGCAGGACAGGCCGGCGTCGATCTTGCCGATCTCGGTGGTCTTCAGCGGCACGACCTTGTAGCCGAGCTTGTCGAGCATTTCGATGGTCCGCGGGAAGTCGGAGCCGACCATGACGACGTCGTTGACGCGCAGCGCATTCGCCGCCGGCTCTTCGCCTTCCGGAATGATGATCTGCTTGAAATCCTTGAAGACGCCGGAGCGGGCGAGGCGGGCGGTCGACAGCACGCTTTCGTCATCGAGCAGCGAGCAATCGGTCTTGAAGTGCAGCACGCCTTCCGGCGTCGCGACGATTTCGGCCTTGCGGCCAAGCTTCTCGATGCAAGCGACGAGGGCTTCGGCGCCTGCCTTGTCGGTGCGGGCCGACAGGCCGATCATCACGCTCTTCGGCGTCGTCAGCACGTCGCCGCCGTCGGCAAAGCCGGGGCTCGGCAGGTCGAGGACGGTGTCGAACATGGCGTGCAGCGTCGGGGCGATCTCGGCGGTTTCCTTGACGCGGGTTTCCGCGCCCGGACACAGCAGGATCGCGCCTTCGGTGAAGACGAGCGCCGGATCCTCGACGAAGATCGAATCCGGGAAGGCTTCGAGTGCCGGAAGGACCGTGACCTCGACGCCGGCATCGCGCATCGCGGCGATATAGGCCTCGTGCTCGGCGAGCACGCCCTCATAGGTCGGGTTGCCGCGGTCATCGGCGCGCAGGCCGTTGACGACCGAGCGCGACGGGGTCCGGACGATGATATTGTTAAACTGGTAGACGGATCTCGTTTGCGACATATCGAATAACCTTTACTTCAATTGGGGCTTATCTATCCGGCTCATTCGGCCGCGTAAAGTAATTGTGTGACCGCAGGCTCGCGGCGGGATAAATGAACCCCTGCGAGCATGCAGCGGACCGATCCGCCGGCAAGCTCGATCGTCGCGACGTCGAAGGGAAGCAACCGGGCGGACTGCTCGATCAGCTGCTTCTGGTGCGCGTCGAGCGTATCGTGGGCCCGCATCGACAGCGCCAGCACCCGGCCGTCCTTGCCCTCGAGTTCGATCGCATTGCCGGCAAAATTCTCGATCTGCTCGGGTGACAGCTCGATCACCGTCCGTCCGGTCTCCTCGAGACGGGCGACGACCTCCCGCCGCCGTGCGATATCGGGGATCATCGAGGTGCCCAGCAGCGCGAAATCCGTGCCGATGCACATCAGGACATTGGTATGATAGATCGGCTTGCCGGTGCGATCGATCGCGTCGAACACCATCGGCTCGAAGTTGAAGTGGGTGCAGAAGCGTTCCAGCGCCACTTCATTGGTGCGGTTCGAGCGCACCGCATAGGCGACCCGGCCGATATGGTCGAGCACCATGGCGCCGGTGCCTTCGAGGTAGAAGCCATCCTTTTCGAGGCCGGAATAATCGATCACGTCCTGGACGCGGTATTCGTCCTTGAGCATCTCGATGATGTCGGGGCGGCGTTCGCGCTGGCGGCTGGCCGAGAACATCGGATAGATCGCCACATGACCGCCGGAATGGGTCGAGAACCAGTTGTTCGGGAACACCGAATCCGGTCGTTCCGCGGTCCTGTCCTCGAACAGGTGGACGGTGACGCCGGCCTCGGCAAGGCCTTCGGCCATGTCCGTCACCTCGGCGAAGGCGGCGCTGGCGATCGCCGCGGCGGCGCGCCGCTCGTCGAGCGACTGGAAGGAATTGTCCGCGGCGGTCATCGGGTTGGGCGTGAAGTGGTGCGGGCGGATCATCACCACCGCCCTGGGTGCCTGGATTGAAAGTCGGGCCATGCTTATGCGGCGCTCCCGAGCCCGGACGCGGCCGGCTGGCGGAACATGCCGTAGAGATTGCGCGGATCCTCCGGCTCGGTGGTCAGGTCGAGCTCGGTGTAGAAGCGGGTGCCCTGGACCATGTCGCGCAGGTAGCGCAGCGCCGAGAAATCTTCCGTGGCGAAGCCGACGGAATCGAAGACCGTGATATGGGTCTCCGAGCGGCGGCCGGTCGCCTGGCCGGTGATCACCTGCCAGAGCTCGGTGACGGGGAAGTCGGGGGCCATCTGCTGGATCTCGCCCTCGATCCGGGTCTGTTCCGGGAATTCGACGAAGACGTCGGCGCGGCGCAGGATGTCGCCCTGCAGTTCCGTCTTGCCGGGGCAGTCGCCGCCAACCGCATTGATGTGCACGCCGGCGCCGACCATGTTGTCGGACAGGATGGTGGCGTTGCGCTTGTCGGCAGTGACGGTGGTGATGATGTCGGCGCCGGAAACGGCCTCTTCGGCGGTCCTGGCGACGACGATCTCGACGTCGGTATCGGCGAGGTTGGCGCGGAACTTGTCGGTCGCCTCGGCATCGATGTCATAGACGCGGAGCTGTCTGATCCCGAGCAGCGCCTTGAAGGCCATCGCCTGGAATTCCGACTGGGCGCCGAGCCCGATGATCGCCATCGTTCGGGAGTTCTTGCGGGCGAGATGCTTGGCGGCGAGCGCCGAGGTGGCGGCGGTGCGGAGCCCGGTCATCAGCGTCATTTCCGAGACCAGGCAGGGATAGCCGGTGCTGACATCGGAGAGCACGCCGAAGGCGGTGACGGTCTGCAGCCCGACATTGGGGTTCTTCGGATGGCCGTTGACGTATTTGAAGCCGTAGTGCTCGCCGTCCGAGGTCGGCATCAGCTCGATCACGCCGGTCTTCGAGTGGCTGGCGACGCGGGGCGCCTTTTCGAACTGCTCCCAGCGGCGAAAATCTTCTTCGATATAGTCGACGAGACCGAGCAGGAAGGTTTCGATGCCAATCGACCGAACCAGTTCGATGACGTTACCCACACCCACATACTGTACCACGGCACTGCCCCCTTAGGAAATTTGATAATTTCAAGGTAGGGGGGCATAACGCTACTGGATATAATAAAACTGCCGGATATTTCCGGAATGATCTGGCAATTTGCTAGGTGGCACTGTACGATTTGCCATGCACATTTTTGACGATCTCGATCACCGGTTGATCTCAATCCTGCGCGAGGACGGGCGGGCGCCGCTGTCGAAACTCGCCACCATCCTTGGCGTTTCCCGCGGCACGGTACAGACCCGGCTCGACCGGCTGCTGCAGTCGGGTGCAGCTCTCGGCTTTACGATCCGCGTTCGTCAGGACTATGACGACGGCGCCATCCGGGCGATCATGATGATCGAGGTGCAGGGGCGTTCGACGACCAAGGTCATCAAGTTCCTGCGCGGCCTGCCGGAGCTCCATGCGCTGCATACGACCAATGGTTCTTGGGACCTGGTGGCGGAGATCCGCGCCGCGAGCCTGCGCGACTTCGATCGCATCCTGCGCGAGGTGCGCACCGTCGAGGGCGTGCTCAACAGCGAAACCAGCATTCTGCTGAGCAGCGTCTGACGGCCGGTTTTTCACGCGCGATCAAAGAGGTGACTTCACGCTCTGCTGATCTCGATCAGGAAGATTTCCGCTCGTTCCCGGGGCTCGATGAGCAAGTCGACGGAACCCGTGAGAATCGCGGTGTCGAGTGCGGAAAGCCGGGTTTTTGCGTTGCCAGCTGTCAACAGGACAGCGCCCTTGTGGCAGAAGACGATGCGCGTTTGCGCACCGCCCGGAACGCGCTCCGATCGCGCCACCCTCAGCCTTTGAACCGTGTGCGAAAAACCGCTTCTGCGGGTCATGACGTTGAGGTCGGTGATCGTGCCGCCGATCACCTTTGCCGAGGTCGCCGCATCGGCGGCAAAGCTCAGCGGTTCGTCTTCCGCAGCCAGCCGGACCGGCGCCCGGCCGTCGATGTCGAGCACCATGCCGCTGCCATCGAGGATCGAAAGGGTGCGGTCGATGCCGGGGAAGGACGAGAACGGGCCATCGCTGGCGACAGTCGCCATGCTGATCCGCCAGTCGAAATCGGCGACCGTGGCGCCCTGCGGATGGACGGCGATCTCGACGGTCTCGCCGCCGCCATTCTTCCACGGCATGCGGCGGTAGTCGGAAGCACTTCGAAGCACGGTCCATTCTGGATCGTTCATGGTCTCACCGCAGATGCCTGTCTTGCCGGCCTGGAAGGAAGGTGCCGCGCATCGCCTCGAATGCGCGGCAATGTCCGTGATCAGTTGCCGAGGATACCCGGCAGGCGCAGGCCCTTTTCGCGGGCGCAGTCAAGCGCGATGTCATAGCCGGCGTCGGCATGGCGCATGACGCCGGTCGCCGGGTCGTTCCACAGCACCCGCTCGATGCGGCGGGCGGCATCGTCGGAGCCGTCGCAGCAGATGACGACGCCCGAATGCTGGCTGAAGCCCATGCCGACGCCGCCGCCGTGGTGCAGCGAAACCCAGGTCGCGCCCGATGCGGTGTTGAGCAGGGCATTTAGCAGCGGCCAGTCGGACACCGCGTCCGAACCGTCCTTCATCGCTTCGGTCTCGCGGTTCGGCGAGGCGACCGAGCCGGAATCGAGATGGTCGCGGCCGATGACGACGGGGGCCTTGAGTTCACCGTTCCTGACCATCTCGTTGAAGGCGAGGCCAAGCTTGTGGCGGTCGCCGAGGCCGACCCAGCAGATGCGCGCCGGCAAGCCCTGGAAGGAGATGCGCTCGCGCGCCATGTCCAGCCAGTTGTGCAGGTGCTTGTTGTCGGGCAGCAGTTCCTTGACCTTGGCGTCGGTCTTGTAGATGTCTTCCGGGTCGCCGGATAGTGCGGCCCAGCGGAACGGGCCGACGCCGCGGCAAAACAGCGGACGAATATAGGCCGGCACGAATCCCGGGAAGGCGAAGGCGTTTTCCAGGCCTTCATCCTTGGCGACCTGGCGGATGTTGTTGCCGTAGTCGAAGGTCGGAATGCCCATGTCCTGGAAAGCGATCATCGCTTCGACGTGCTCGCGCATCGAGGCACGCGCCGCCTTTTCGACCGCCTTCGGGTCGCTGACGCGCTTATCCTTCCACTCGGCCATCGTCCAGCCCTTCGGCAGGTAACCGTTGACAGGATCGTGCGCCGAGGTCTGGTCGGTGACCATGTCGGGACGGATGCCGCGGCGGATCATCTCGGGGAGGACTTCTGCGGTGTTGCCGAGCAGTCCGACGGATTTCGCCTCGCCGTTCTTCGTCCAGCGGGCGATCATTTCCATCGCCTCGTCCAGCGTCTCGGCCTTTTCGTCGAGATAGCGGGTGCGCAGGCGGAAGTCGATCGAGTCCGGGTTGCACTCGACGGCAAGGCAGGACGCCCCGGCCATGACGGCGGCGAGCGGCTGGGCGCCGCCCATGCCGCCAAGCCCGCCGGTCAGCACCCACTTGCCCTTGAGGTTGCCGCCATAGTGCTGGCGCCCGGCCTCGACGAAGGTCTCGTAGGTGCCCTGAACGATGCCCTGCGTGCCGATGTAGATCCACGAGCCGGCGGTCATCTGCCCGTACATGGCAAGACCCCTCTTATCCAGTTCGTTGAAGTGGTCCCAGGTCGCCCAGTGCGGCACGAGGTTGGAGTTGGCGATCAGCACGCGCGGCGCGTCCTTGTGGGTGCGGAACACGCCGACGGGCTTGCCGGACTGGACGAGCAGCGTCTCGTCGTCGCGGAGGTCCTTCAGCGTCGCGACGATGCTGTCGAAATCGGCCCAGGTGCGGGCGGCGCGGCCGATACCTCCATAGACGACCAGTTCGTGCGGATTTTCCGCGACCTCGGGGTCGAGGTTGTTCATCAGCATCCTGAGCGGCGCCTCGGTCATCCAACTCCGGGCATTGAGTTCGCTGCCCCGGGGGGCACGGACATCGCGGATGTTGTGGCGGGGATTGGTGGTCATTGCGATTGCCTCCCGGTCAGTGTGAGAGCTGGAGCGCGATCTTTTCGATGCGCTCGAGAATGGTCTTGAGGTGGATGCGCAGCCGCCCGGCCTTGGCAGGGTCGTAGGCGAAAGGCGTCATTTCGGTTTCGAGATGGGTGGATTGAGCCAGTTCCATCTGGATGGCGTGCACGCCGGTTTCCGGCCTGCCGTAGTGGCGCGTCGTCCAGCCGCCCTTGAAGCGGCCGTTCAGGACGCTGGTGTAGCCGTCGGCTTTGGCAGTGGCATCGACCGCCGCCGCCTCGATGCGGTGATCGCAGGTCCGGCCCATGTCCGTGCCGATGTTGAAATCCGGCAACTTGCCTTCGAAGAGGAAGGGAATGTGCGAGCGGATCGAATGGCAGTCGTAGAGCACGGCAACGCCGTGGATCGCCTTCACCCGTTCGATCTCGGCGGCCAGCGCCGCATGATAGGGGGCGTGGAAATCGCGGAGCCGAGCGGCGATGTCGTCCTCATCGGGGGCCGCGCCATCCTTCCAGATCGGCGTGCCGTCGAAATCGGTCTCGGGCACCAGGCCGGTGGTGTTCTGGCCGGGATAGAGGCTCGCCCCTTCGGGGTCGCGGTTGGCGTCGATGACGTAGCGGTGAAAGGTCGCCCTGACCGTCGTGACGTTGTCGAGCAGCCCGTCATAGAGCTGATGAATGTGCCAGTCGGTATCGGCGAGGATGCGGCCGTTGTCGTTCAGCCGCTTCAGGATCGCATCGGGGACGATTGTCCCCGTATGCGGAAAGCCGAGGATGACGGGCGAGGTGCCCTGCCGGACTTCGAAGACGGCCATGCTCACGCCTCCAGCGCCGGAAGGATGCCGGCGGAAACGGCGGCGTTCAGCGCGCCTGTCGCCACGAGATCGCCGGCCGCCTTCAGGTCGTCGGCCATGTAGCGGTCTTCCTCGATGGAGGGCGAAACCGCGCGGAGCGCCGCGGTCGCCTTCTGCAGCTCGGGGCTGGTCGCAAGCGGCGCGCGGCACTCTACGCCCTGCACGGCGGTCAGCGCCTCGATGCCGATGATCGCAAACAGGTTGTCGGTCATCGGCAGCAGCCGACGGGCGCCGTGGCAGGCCATCGAGACGTGGTCTTCCTGGTTGGCCGAGGTCGGCGTCGAGTCGACCGAGGCCGGGTGCGACATCTGCTTGTTCTCGCTCATCAGCGCGGCGGAGGTCACTTCGGCGATCATCAGGCCGGAGTTGAGGCCCGGTTTCTTGGCGAGGAAGGCCGGCAGGCCGTAGGAGAGCGCCGGGTCGACGAGCAGCGCGATGCGGCGCTGGGCGATGGCGCCGATCTCGCAGATCGCAAGCGCGATCTGGTCGGCGGCAAAGGCCACCGGCTCGGCATGGAAGTTGCCGCCCGATACCACCGAATTGTCGGAGAGCACCAGCGGGTTGTCGGTGACGGCGTTGGATTCGATCTCGAGCGTGCGGGCGACCGAGCGCAGGAGATCGAGGCAGGCGCCGTCGACCTGCGGCTGGCAGCGGATGCAATAGGGATCCTGCACGCGCTCGTCGCCCTCGATATGGCTCTGGCGGATGGGCGAGCCTTCGAGCAGGGCGCGCAGCGCCGCGGCGGTATCGATCTGGCCCTGATGGCCGCGAAGCGTATGGATGTCGGGATGGAACGGTGCCGACGAGCCCATCGCCGCATCCGTCGACAGTGCGCCGGTGATCAGCGCCGCCTGCGCGGCGCGGTGCGCGCGGAAGAGGCCGGCGAGCGCCAATGCGGTCGACGTCTGGGTGCCGTTGATCAGCGCCAGCCCTTCCTTGGCGGCAAGCGTCACAGGTGCGAGCCCGGCCTTGTCGAGAGCGCGGGCGCCGCTCATGCGCTCACCGGCGAAGAAGGCCTCGCCATGGCCCATCATCACAGCCGACATGTGGGCAAGCGGCGCCAGGTCGCCGGAAGCGCCGACGGAGCCCTTTTCCGGGATCAGCGGAATGACGCCCTTTTCGAGCATCGCCTCGATTAGCCGGACGACTTCGAGCCGGACGCCGGAGGCGCCGCGGCCGAGCGAGACCAGCTTCAGCGCCATGATCAGGCGGACGACGTTTTCCGGCAGGGGGGCACCGACGCCGCAGCAATGCGACAAGATCAGGTTGCGCTGTAGGGTGGCGACGTCGGCGGCGTCGATCCTGATCGAGGCGAGTTTGCCGAAGCCGGTGTTGATGCCGTAGACCGGGGCATTGCCGGCGGCGATCTCGGCGATGCGGGCGGCGGCCTTGGCGATGCCGGCGTCAAACGAGGGATCGAGGCGGGCCGGCTCACCGGTCCAGTAGATGGTCTCGAGGTCCTTGAGAGGGACCGAGCCCGGATGCAGAACAATGGTCATTGGCTTGCCTTCTCTCCCTTGAAGACGCGATGGTGCAACGGGTTGAAGCCGATGCGGTAGACGAGCTCCGCCGGCTGATCGATGTTCCAGACGGCGAAATCCGCCGACTTGCCGGCTTCCAGCGTGCCGGTCTCGCCGAGAAGGCCGAGGGCGCGCGCGGCCTCGCGGGTTGTCCCGGCAAGGCATTCCTCGACGGTCAGGCCGAAAAGCGTCGCCGACATGTTCATGGTCAGGAGCAGCGAGGTCAGCGGCGATGTGCCGGGGTTGCTGTCGGTGGCGATGGCAATGCGGGTGCCGGCCTCGCGCAGCGCCTTGACCGGCGGCATCTGTTTTTCACGCAGCGTGTAGAACGCGCCCGGCAGCAGCACGGCGACCGTGCCCGCTTTCGCCATGGCCTTAGCGCCGTCGGCATCGAGATATTCGAGATGGTCGGCGGAGAGCGCACCGTAAGACGCCGCCAGTTTGGCGCCGCCGAGATCGGAAAGCTGCTCGGCGTGGAGCTTCACCGGCAGGCCAAGCGCACGCGCCTTTTCGAAGACGCGGGCGATTTCGGCGGTCGAGAAGGCGATGCCCTCGCAGAAGCCGTCGACCGCGTCGACCAGCCCTGCGGCATGGGCGGCCTCAAGGCCCGGCAGCACGACCTCGGTGATGTAATCGCCGTTGCGGCCCTTGTATTCCGGCGGTGTGGCATGGGCTGCAAGATAGCTGGTGACCACGCGCACCGGCCGCAGGGTTGCAAGCCGGCGGGCGGCTTCGAGCATCCGGATCTCGGCATCGATGTTGAGGCCGTAGCCGGACTTGATCTCGACGGTCGAAACGCCTTCGCAAAGCAGGGTGTCAAGACGGGGCAGGGCGGTTGCCACCAGCTCGTCGACGGTGCAGGCATTGGTCGCTTTCACCGAGGAAATGATGCCGCCGCCGGCACGGGCAATCTCCTCATAGGTCGCACCTTCGAGGCGCATCTCGAATTCGCGGGCGCGATTGCCGCCGTAGACGAGGTGCGTGTGGCAGTCGATGAGGGCTGGCGTGATCCAGCGGCCCTGGCAATCGAAGGTTTCGTCGGCGCCGGCAAGATCGGCTGGCAGGTCGGCTTGCGGGCCGGCATAGACGATGTGCCCGTCCTGTACGGCGATTGCAGCGTCCTCGATGATGCCGAGGCCGCCCAACTTTTCAGCGAGGGTGGCGAGCCGCGCCCCCCGCCAGAGCCGCATCTGCCCGGGCTTTCGGTGCGATTTTCCAGCAAGCGTGTTCCCGTTCATCAGCCTTGCGCCTTTCTTGTCTTGTGATAATGTATATACATAATGATCCGAGTGACAAGTAGGAAAGTTGCGGGTTCGCCGCAGTCTGGGAGGGAGCATGACAACGATACACGCCGGCGCGGCGCTGCTGCCGGAGGGCTGGCGACGCGATGTGCGGCTGACGCTTTCGGACGGACGGATCGAAACAATCGAGATGGAGAGCCCGCCGCAGACGGGCGACGAGCACCATGCGGTGGTGGTTCCCGGGATGCCGAACCTGCACAGCCACGCCTTTCAACGGGCCATGGCGGGTCTCGCGGAAGTACGCGGTCCGGCCGCCGACAACTTCTGGAGCTGGCGCACGGTGATGTACCGGTTCGCGCTGTCGATGACGCCCGATGATGTCGAGGCGGTGGCGGCGCAGCTCTACATGGAAATGCTCGAGGCGGGCTTCTGCCGGGTCGGCGAATTCCACTATCTTCACCATGACAGAGACGGCAGCCCCTACGCCAATATCGCCGAGATGGCCGAGCGCATCGGCGCGGCGAGCGCCGAGACAGGGATCTCCCTCACGCTGCTGCCGGTGCTCTATGCTCATTCCGGTTTCGGCGGGGCGGCGCCGATCGAGGGCCAGCGCCGCTTCATCAACACGACGGCGCGTTTCGAGGCGTTGATGGCCGGCTGCCGGGCGGTTACCGACCGTCTCGAGGGAGCGGTGCTCGGTGTCGCGCCCCATAGCCTCAGGGCGGTGACGCCGGAAGAACTGGCGGTTGCCGTCGGGCTGGCGGGCGAGGGGCCGATCCACATCCACGTCGCCGAACAGACCAGGGAAGTCGAGGATTGCATCGCCTGGTCGGGTGCCCGTCCGGTCGAATGGCTGCTTGCAGATGCCGAGGTGGACGGCCGCTGGTGCCTGATCCATGCCACCCACATGACGCCCGACGAAGCCTACGCCATGGCGAAGAGCGGCGCGATCGCCGGCCTGTGCCCGGTAACCGAGGCCAATCTCGGCGACGGCATCTTTCCGGCGCCGGTCTTCCTCGACGAGGGCGGTCGCTTCGGCGTCGGTTCGGATTCGAACATCCTGATCTCGGTGCCGGAAGAACTGCGCCAGCTCGAATATTCGCAGCGGCTCGGCCTTCATGCCCGCAATGTCATTGCCGCTGGCGGCGGCTCGACCGGCCGCAGGCTGTTCGAAGGCGCGCTTTCCGGCGGTGGAGCGGCACTCAGCTGCCGCCCGGAACTGGTCGCCGGAGCTGCCGCGGACTTCGTGTCGCTCGATGGTTCGGCGGTGCCCTATCTCGACGGTGACCGGCTGCTGGACAGCTGGATCTTCGCCTCCGGCGTCAGTGTCGATTGCGTCTGGGCGCGCGGCAGGAAGGTGGTGTCCGGCGGACGGCATGTGAGCCGCGAGGCGATCGCCCGGCGCTTCCACGCCACCATGCGGCAACTGCTGGCCGGCTGAGCGGCGTCGCTGCAAGCCGGGCCTGCAACGCTATGTCGGGCTTAGTGGCTCTGATACAGTTCGATGTGGTTGCCGAACGGATCCTCGACGATCATCTGCGTGCCGTTCGGTCCCCTTGTCGGCGGGATCACAAGGCAGCCGCCATATTCCTCGATGGCGCGGCGTTCGGTCTCGATGTCGCCGGACATCAGCACGATGCGGTTCGAGCCGCCTTCAATGTAGGCATTGTTGTCCGCAAGCGCCCGCGCCGCCGACGACAGCGGACCGGCGAGCCACAGGCTCAGGTCGTCGCGGCGCACCACAGCCATCGCCCGCCCGAATTGCTCGACCAGATAGAAGTCGAGCGCCGCTTCGTAAAAGGTAACGGCATCATCGACGTCATCGACGAAGTAACGGACCGCGAACATCAGCAACCCCCAATCGCTGCCTCTTCTCGTTTACTTGATTAGCATAGAATATTTATTCTTGCCGAGACCTTACCGCATACGGAATTTCGGCTGCGGCTGGCTTTTTACCGTGGCCATTTTGCTCGCCTTTTTCGAAGCGGGACTGTGGGGACTCACGGACGCTCGCGGTCAAGGGTGAAGAGCTCCTTCGCCTTCTGCACTCCTTTCAGCGCGAAGCGCCCGAGCGAGACGAGGTCTCCGCGTCGCTCCGCCGGGCAGGCGGCGACGAAATCCGACGACAGGATGACGGAACGATCGACCGAGCGACAGAGCGCCGAAATGCGCGTCGCCTCGTTGACGGCGGGGCCGACGACGGTGAAATCGAGCCGGCTGCGGCTGCCGATATTGCCGTAGAAGACCTCGCCGATATGCAGCCCGAGATAGACGTCGGTCGTCGGACCGCCGTCGATCTGGCGCTGGCGGTTCTGCGGGATCAGCCGCTCGCGCAGCAGTTGCTCGGCATCGAGCGCCGCGGCGCAGGCA
>JAEWPB010000175.1 GCA_023399465.1 Pseudomonadota bacterium | reverse complement strand
CTCCGGCCGCATCGAGCAGCACGCCTTCGCTGCGGCCGACGATGACCTTCAGCTCGCCGGGATGCACGCGAACCGACACGTCCCGCCCCATCGGCAGCAGTTCGCCGTCGATGACGCAATTGACCTTGCGGTCGATGCGCGGGAAATGCAGGTCCACCGCCTCTACCTTCATCTCGCTGATGTCGACGTTTTCGCGCAGCCGGCCGCGCAGCATGTCCAGCGTCAGCCGGGCGACGCCGGCAGGACGCAACGGCGCCGCCGTGTAGAAACCGAGATGCCCGCCGGTAACATCGTCGGCATAAAGAAATGAATTGTCGCCGAACTGGTTGTTCGAGACCGAGATGGCCGACACCATGCGGTGCTCGCTGATGCCGCCGGTCCTGAATTCCATGTCGAAGACCGGCGGATTGAGCATCACGCCGACGCTTGCGCGCACGTTTGCGGTAATCTTGCCGAGCCTTGACCCGTAGGAGATCGCATTGCGGTAGCGCACCATGCGCGCGTGCAGGCCGGCTGAAAACTGATGGACGAACGGCCGCCCGTTGGCGCTGCCGATATCGACAGCCGCAATTTCGCCGTTCGCCAGCACGTCAAGTGCCTGCCAGATGTCGAGCGGCAGCTTCAACGTGCGCGCAAACAGGTTCATCGTGCCGGCGGGCACCACACCAAGCGCAAGGCCATAGCGCCAGGCAACCGCCGCAGCCGCGGAGATCGTGCCGTCACCGCCCCCGGCAATGATGCCATCGAGATCGCCGCCCATGCAGGCTTGCTCCATCGCCTCCTTGATTTCGCGGCCGGCGACCACGTGGCATTCGAAATCATGACCTGCTGCGCTGAAAACCGCCGACGCGTGTCGCGCATAGGCGTCCAGGTCGGTGGTCTTGAATGTACCGCCATCGCGGTTGAAAAAAGCGGTCAGCTTCATGCCGGTTTCGATGCTCCAATCCGTCGCCTTCCCTATATTGGCGCTTATTTAAGCAATTCAAGGCGAAGGCTCTGGCGCCCGGACGCCTGGCCGGACCGCACAAGCATGTACGCGGTGCAGGGCCGCCTTGCAAAAATGGCGGTCGACCGCAATGGCGCAATTGCCGATAAATCATACCAATCCCCGCGCCGCTCGACGAAGAGGCTCCGGCAAGTTCTCGCCTTGACCGGAGACCGTGCAAGCTGCGCGCATGCATGCCCCTCTACAGACACGCAGCATTTGCAATTTTCAGGAACCTGCCGTGACCAATATTGCCCTCGACGACTCTGCCGCTGCCGCGCCCCGCGAAGTACGACCGGTCCCGCGACTGACTGCGGCGCTGATCGAGATCGCTCTTGCCGTCGGGGGCTTTGCCATCGGCACCGGGGAATTCGCGATCATGGGGTTGCTGCCGGAAGTCGCCGATACCTTTGCCGTGACCACGCCGCAGGCGGGCTATGTCATCAGTGCCTATGCGCTCGGCGTCGTCGTCGGCGCACCGATCATCGCGGTGATGGCCGCAAAGATGTCGCGGCGCAACCTGCTGCTGGTACTGATGGCGGTGTTCGCGCTCGGCAATGTGCTGAGCGCCATTGCGCCCGATTTCCTCTCCTTCACCCTGCTGCGCTTCATCTCCGGCCTGCCGCATGGCGCCTATTTCGGCGTCGCCGCGCTCGTCGCAGCGTCGATGGTGCCGATCCACAAGCGGGCGCAGGCCGTCGGCCGCGTCATGCTCGGCTTGACGGTCGCGACGCTCCTCGGCACCCCGCTCGCCACATGGCTCGGCCAGACACTCGAATGGCGTAGCGCCTTCCTGCTCGTCGGCGGCATCGGTGCGCTGACGGTTATGCTGATCTGGATCTACCTGCCGAAGGACAAAGCGACTGAAGGCGCGAGCCCCATGCGCGAACTGACCGCCTTCAAGCGCCCGCAGGTGTTGCTGACGCTGGCGATCGCCGCGGTCGGATTCGGCGGCATGTTCTCGATCTTCAGCTACATCGCCTCCACGACGACAAAGGTCGCGATGATGCCGGAAAGCATGGTGTCGATCGTGCTCGCCATTTTCGGCGTCGGCATGATCACTGGCAACATCCTCGGCTCCAAACTCGCCGACAAGACGCTGATGGGCACCATCGGCGGCACGCTTCTGTTCAACATCGTCGTGCAGTCGGTCTTCTCGCTGACCGCGGCAAGCCCGTTCATGCTCTGTCTTTGCGTCTATCTCGTCGGTTGCAGCTTTGCCGCCGGTCCGGCGATCCAGACGCGGCTGATGGATGTCGCCGCCGATGCGCAGACGCTTGCCGCCGCCTCCAACCATTCCGCCTTCAACATCGCCAATGCGCTCGGCGCCTGGCTCGGCGGCCTGGCGATTGCCTGGGGCTACGGCTTTGCCTCCACCGGCTATGTCGGCGCCATTCTCTCGGCGCTCGGGCTGGTCGTTTTCGCGCTCTCCTGGCGACTGGAGAAGGCAGCCGTGCGCCACTGACGGATCAGTTCAAACCCGCGCCAATCCCAGAAACAGAAAAGGCCGGCCCCGTATTCGGAGCCGGCCTTATTTCATCGAAGCCGTTTCTGCTTAGATGCCGGCGATTTCATGCACCCAGCCATGGCTATCGGCCTGTTCGCCGCGTTGGATGCCGACCAGCTGCGCGCGGAGCTTTTCCGTCACCGGGCCAGTCACGCCACCGGCGATCTTGAACTCCCCGCCGGTGTAGCGAACGGCACCGATTGCAGCGACGACAGCCGCGGTACCGCAGGCAAAGGCCTCGCGCAGCTTGCCGCTGGCGGCGTCCGCCTTCCATTCCTCGAAGGAATAGGGCCGTTCGTCGACGGTGATGCCGCTCTCGCGGGCAAGCGCGATCAGCGAGGCGCGGGTGATGCCGGGCAGGATCGTGCCATTGAGCGGCGGGGTGACGATGGAGCCATCGTCCATGACGAAGAAGACGTTCATGCCGCCGAGTTCCTCGACCCAGCGGTGTTCGGCCGCATCGAGGAAGACGACCTGGTCGCATCCCTGGCGTGAGGCTTCAGCCTGTGCCACGAGGCTGCCGGCGTAGTTGCCGCCGCACTTTGCTGCGCCGGTGCCGCCGGGGGCGGCGCGGGTGTAGTGCTCGCTGACCCAGAGGGTGACCGGCTTGGCTCCGCCCTTGAAGTACGGGCCGACCGGCGATGCGATGACGCAGAAGATATATTCCCGCGACGGACGCACGCCGAGGAAGGCTTCGCTCGCGAACATGAACGGACGAAGGTAAAGACTGCCCTCGCCCTTCGGGATCCAGGCGCTGTCGATCCGCACCAGTTCCTCGACGGCCTTCAGGAACATCTCCTCCGGCACGACCGGCATCGCCATGCGCTCGGCAGAGGCCGCAAAGCGGCGGGCGTTCTCTTCCGGACGGAACAGCACGACGCGATCATCCGCCGCGCGGTAGGCTTTCATCCCTTCGAAGATTTCCTGGGCGTAGTGCAGGACGGCACTTGCCGGATCGATGGCGAAGGGAGCACGGGCGGTGATCTCGGCGCCATGCCATCCCTGCTCCGCCGACCAGCGGATTACCGCCATGTGATCGCTGAACAGCGTGCCGAAGCCCAGGTTTTCGAACGCCTTTTCCCGCTCGCCCTGCGGCATGGGGTTAGCGTTCGGCTTGATCTCGAAGTGCGTGGTTACGGTCATTTGAAACCGGCCTTTCAATTATCATTACATGTTCGGATAGACCGGTCCCTCGCCGCCCTGCGGCGGGACCCAGTTGATGTTCTGGTTCGGATCCTTGATGTCGCAGGTTTTGCAATGGACGCAGTTCTGGGCATTGATGACGAAGACGTCCTGGCCGTCCTTCTCCACCCACTCATAGACGCCCGCCGGGCAATAACGGGTCGACGGTCCGGCAAAGATATCATGTTCAGAGGTCTTCTGCAGGGCGAGATCGCCAACCTGCAGGTGGACCGGCTGGTCTTCCTCGTGGTTGGTGTTCGACAGGAACACCGAGGAGAGGCGGTCGAAGGTCAGCACACCGTCCGGCTTCGGATAGTCGATCTTCTTGTGCTTGGCGGCGGGCTCCAGCGAGGCGGCATCGGTCTTGCCGTGCTTCAGCGTGCCGAAGAAGGAGAAGCCGAAGAGGGTGTTGGTCCACATGTCGAGGCCGCCGAGTGCGACGCCGACCACGGTACCGAACTTCGACCACAGCGGCTTGACGTTGCGCACCCGCTTCAGGTCCGTGCCGATATCGGTCGAGCGCCATTCGTTCTCGATCTCGATCGGCTCGTCATTGGCGCGGCCGTCGGCGATCGCCGCCGCCAGTTTTTCGGCCGCCAGCATGCCCGAAAGCACGGCGTTGTGGCTGCCCTTGATGCGTGGCACGTTGACGAAACCGGCCGAACAGCCGATCAGTGCGCCGCCCGGGAAGGAAAGCTTCGGCACCGACTGCCAGCCGCCCTCGGTGATCGCGCGCGCGCCGTAGGAGATGCGCTTGCCGCCTTCGAAGGTGCCGCGGATCGCCGGATGGGTCTTGAAGCGCTGGAACTCCTCGAACGGGAAGAGATAGGGGTTCTTGTAGTTCAGGTGGACGACGAAGCCGACGGCGACGAGATTGTCTTCCAGATGATAGAGGAACGAACCGCCCCCGGTCTTCATGTCGAGCGGCCAGCCGAAGGAGTGCTGGACGAGGCCCGGCTTGTGGTTCTCCGGCTTGACTTCCCAGAGCTCCTTGATGCCGATGCCGAACTTGCCGGGCTCGCGGCCCTCGCTCAGCTTGTAATGGGCGATCAGGTGCTTGGCGAGCGAGCCACGCACGCCCTCGCCGATGAGGGTGTACTTGCCGAGCAGCTCCATGCCGCGGGTGTAGTTCGGGCCGGGCTCGCCATTGCGCTCGATGCCCATGTCGCCGGTGGCGACGCCGATGACGGCACCCTGGTCGTTGTAGAGCACTTCCGTGGCGGCAAAGCCCGGATAGATCTCGACGCCGAGCGCTTCCGCCTTCTCGGCGAGCCAGCGACAGACATTGCCGAGCGAGACGATGTAGTTGCCGTGGTTGTTCATCAGCGGCGGCATGAAGGCGTTCGGCAGGCGGATGGAGCCGGCCGGGCCGAGGAACAGGAACTGGTCGTCCGTCACTTCGGTCTTGAAGGGATGGCTGTCGTCCTCGCGCCAGTCGGGCAGAAGGCGATCGATGCCGATCGGATCGACGACGGCACCGGACAGGATATGGGCGCCGACTTCCGAGCCCTTTTCAAGGACCACGACGGTCAGATCCGGATTGATCTGCTTCAGGCGGATTGCTGCCGACAGGCCGGCGGGGCCAGCCCCGACGATGACGACGTCGAATTCCATGCTTTCGCGCTCGGGCAGATCCTGTACTTCACTCATGTTCCATCTCCACTAAGCCTGGCGTCTGCCCGGGCCGTCCCCTTTTTTCGGTCATATCTCTTGTCAAAACAGGAGCCACTTGTCGAGCCGGGATGCGACAGGCAGACCCGCAATTTGCACAGAGGTTACGCTGCGTGACGAAAACTATTTTACGTGCACGTTCACGTCAATAAAAAGCGGTATCCGATAGGCGCTTGATTCCGCTGGTATTGGCGACTACCGATGCGCTCAGCGGTTGCCCCGTCAAAAAGGATCGGTCGATGAATTCCCTCCCCGCCCACACGCTTCTCCCGCGGCTGCAGGAGATCGCCGCCGACATCACGCTTCTTGGCCCCGAGACCCTGGCCGGGCGTCATCCGGGCGAGCACCCGGACAACTTCGGCGCCGGCGTCATGGCGCTCCCGGCCACCACCGAGGCCGTCGCCGAACTCGTCCGCTGGTGCCGGCGCGAAAAGGTCGCGATCGTGCCGCAGGGCGGCCGCACCGGCCTCGTCGGCGGCGGCGTCAGTCGCGCCGGAGAATTGATCGTCTCGACCGAGAAACTCGCGGCGATCGAACTGATCGATCCCGCCGCCCGTATCGCTGTCGTCCAGGCCGGGGTTACCCTCCAGGCACTGCAGGAAGCCGCCGCCATCCATGGCCTGACACCGGGCATCGACCTTGCGGCGCGCGGCAGCGCCACCATCGGCGGCATGGTCTCGACCAATGCCGGCGGCATCCTCGCCTTCCGCAACGGCGTCATGCGCCACCAGGTGCTGGGTCTCGAGGCCGTGCTTCCCGACGGCACGATTTTCAACGACCTCACCGAAGTGGTGAAGGTCAGCGCCGGTGCCGACATGAAGCAGTTGTTCATCGGCGCGGAAGGTGCATACGGCATCGTCACCCGCGTCGTCCTGAAGCTCGAAACGCTGAAGACCGCCCGAGCGACCGCCCTGATCGGGGTCAGGAACGCCGCCGACGCGCTTGCGGTCGTCTCGCATTTCCGGGCCGAGCCGGCGGTGATGCTCGAAGGTGCCGAACTGATGTGGGAGCAGTTCATCCGCGACAGCGCGATGATCCATGGCTTCGATCTCGACTGGCTGCCCGAAGCGACGCCCGCTGTCCTGCTGGTCGAACTCTCGGCTGAAAGCACGGATGCCGCAAGCGCCGCACTGGAGGCCGGGCTGGAAACTCTCTGGGGCTCCCTGGACCTCTGCGGCGGCATTGTCGCCCAGTCGCTGGACCAGTCGCGGAAGTTCTGGGAACTGCGGGAGGATTCGGACTTCATGTACCGGCTGCATCCGGCAGCCCCGTCCTTCGACGTCTCGGTCCCGCCCGGCGAACTCGACACCTACGTGGCTGCCCTCAATGCCCGCCTCAGCGCCGCAAACCCCGACTACGGCGTCTACGTCTTCGGCCATATCGCCGATGGCAACCTGCACATCTCGGTCAGCGGCGCGGGCACGGAAGTGTCGGCAAGCGACAAGGAGCGGATCGAGGACGCCGTCTATGCCGGCATCCGCGGGCTCGGCGGCAGTTTTTCCGCCGAGCACGGTGCTGGTCTGGAGAAGCGCCGCGTCTATTTCACCTATGGCAATGCCGAGCGGCGCGGATTGGCGCAGGCGGTGAAGGCGATGCTCGACCCCGACAACCTCTTCAATCCCGGCAAGGTGCCCTACTAGGCCGGCCGCCCGAAGTCATACAGGAAGGAGCCCCATCATGGATCTCGGCATCAAGGGAAAACGCGCACTCGTTCTCGCCTCGTCGCGCGGCCTTGGCCTCGGCATCGCCGTGGCGCTTGCTCGCGAGGGCGCCAATGTGCTGCTTTGCGGACGTAACGGCGACCGGCTCGCCGCCAATTGCGACGCCATCAACGCGGAAGGAAACGGCAAGGCAGACTGGGTCTGGGCGGACCTTTCCGATGCCGACTTCGTCGAGACCATGGTCGCCGCGGTCAAGGACAAGCTCGGCGGCCTAGACATCCTCGTCAACAATACCGGAGGCCCGCCGCCCGGCACCAGCGACGAGATGACCGTCGACAAGCTGGAAACCTATTTCCAGTCGATGGTGCTGCGCGTCATCACCCTGACCAACGCCTTCGTGCCGGCCATGAAGGAACAGGGCTGGGGCCGCATCCTGACCGTCGCCTCCTCCGGGATCATCGAACCGATCCCCTATCTGGCGCTGTCCAACACGCTGCGCCCCGCTCTGGCCGGCTGGTCCAAGACGCTGGCGACGGAAGTGGCGCGCCACGGCATCACCGCGAACCTGCTGCTGCCCGGCAGCATTCACACCGACCGGCTGGACCAGATCGACGGCGCCACCGCCAAGCTGACCGGCAAGACGATCGAGGAAGTCCGGGCGAACTCGCAGAAAGCCATTCCAATTGGCCGTTACGGCACGGTCGAGGAGTTCGCCGCGATGGCAGCTTTCCTCTGCAGCCAGCCGGCAAGCTATGTCACCGGCAGCCTGATCCGCTGCGACGGCGGCGCGGCGCACTCGGTCTAGGTGTCGCGGCCTAGATCGCCGCGCAGGGTTTCGGCAGGGCCATTTCCGTCTTGCTGGAATGGGCGCTGTTCACGTAGTCGCCGAGATCGGCCTGCATGCCGATGAACAGGTCCAGCGCCCGGCGGGCCACCTTGCCGGGCATGTTCCCGCCGGAGAGATCGCACTTGAACGATATTTCGGCGATGTCGGGGCTCCCCGATCGCTCGCCGAAGTACCAGGTACTCAAGGTGAAACGTCCGATCATGTTGGCGCCGAGGATCACCGCCGCACCCTTGGCGGCAAACTCGTAGATACTCGGGCCGGCCATCAATTCCCTGCCGGAAACGAGCGGGCGCTTCAGAAGCGCCTCGAGCGTCGGAAACAGGTCATGCAGGGTTTCATCGGTCGGGTGGTCCCAAACAATCTCCAGCCCGGTCGACAGGAAATAGCGGCTGCGGATCGAATAGCGCGCCGGAAAGACCACGCCCGGGCTCGGCGCCGCCGGCATGACTTCGAGTGGCGCGATATCCTCCTCGAACTCGGTTTCCGCGCCCTCGACCGATGCGGGAAGCGCCGTGCCGGCCACGACGAAATAGTCGGCCATCCGCAGCTTCAGCGTTACTTCCGACACCTTCGGGTCGACATCCTCCGCCCTGCTGCGCAGCGACAGTTTCGACACGGCCAGGGCGCAGTCGGCCGTATCCCAGAAGCGGATGTTGCGCTGGCGCAGCTTGTCGAGCTTCTCGGCCGCGCGGGGTGCGCCGCCATCCCGCTTGTCCAGCCGGGTGGCGATGATCGGGACGAGTTTTTCCTCCCAGAAACGGTTCGCGCCCTCCTCGCTCAACGGCTCCGGAAATTTTTCCGGATTGAGAAGAAGCTTGTATTCGCGGGCGTCAAGTCTGTTGCGCATCCCGTCACCTCGCAGAATTGAAAGGATGCGGCGTAACTAGCGCATAGATTGTGCCAAACAATACATATACACCAAACGATGTACGCCACACGATTCGTGGGAGGAGGCCGGAGACGCGCCGGATTGCGTCTAGAAATCCTGACCGATCTGCGGGAGTTCCTTCAGGAAGGCGTCGCGCGCCAGCACGCTGGCATAGGTTTTCGACGGCCTGTTTCCAACCTCGAGGCGAGCGAAGACGACCCGACGCTCGTCCTTGACCGCCCAGCCGACGAACCATCCGAGCGGCCGGTTCCTGTCGGGGGCGCCCTTCTTGTCGCGAAGCCAGCCGCTCCCGGTCTTGCCCTGCACATGCCATCCGTCTTGCGCTTCGAAATGCGGCATGATCGTCATCGCCGTATCCCAGGCATGTTCCGAAACCGGCAGTTCCTCGCGCAGGAACCGGCGGAGGAAGGCGACCTGCTCGTCGGGCGAGATCTCCAGCGATGACATCAGCCAGGACTCGGTCAACCCGTCATTCTTGCCGGGACGGCCGGAAACATCCGCATTGCCGTAGCCGAAACGTTTCACATAATCGCCGAAGCGGCGGTCACCGAGCTTGCGGGTGATTTCCTGCGAATACCAGACGATCGATTCCTTCATCCAGATGGTCGGATCTGTAGTCTTCCGTTCTCGTTCCCCACGGTTGAACTCCGGCTTGTAATCCCAGCTGGGCGCATGCGCATCCACGAGCAGGTTTGCGTCGTAGCCCATGATGGCCAAGGGAAATTTGAATGTCGACATCGGGCTGAACGGCCTGTCGCACGTTCCGTCCCGATGGAGGATATCGCCGGTCTCCTCATCGAGGATGACCGTGCATTTGATGGGCCCGGCTTCGCTCGCGGCAGAACCATGCGCGTAGAATGCTGATATTCCAAGAGAAAGAGCAATGGCAATTGATGCAGGAAGGCGGCGCTGAAAGGTCATGGATCTCTCCGTCGATGTCTGACGAAGACCGGTCTAGCCGCCTTGCCGCCCATCCACAAACGATGATACCTCTGGGCTGATATGAATTAATTTTGGGCTGGTCATGGTACGTCCCCATCTGCCGCTGAACGCGCTGCGCGCCTTCGAGGCCTCTGCCCGGCACCTGAGCTTCACACGCGCGGCGATCGAGCTCTGCGTGACGCAGGCGGCCGTCAGCCATCAGGTCAAGCTGCTGGAGCAGCGGATCGGCACTCAGCTCTTCCGGCGATTGCCGCGCGGCCTGATGATCACGGAGGAAGGCCTGGCGCTGCTGCCCACCTTGCGGGAGTCGTTCGACCGCATGGCCGACATGCTCGAACGCTTCGACGGCGGGCACCTGCGGGACGTGCTCACGCTCGGCGCCGTCGGCACCCTTGCCGTCGGCTGGCTGCTGCCACGGCTTGCCGATTTCAAGCAAAAGCACCCCTTCATCGACGTCCGGCTGTCGACCAACAACAACCGCGTCGACATCGCAGCAGAAGGGCTGGACTATGCCATCCGTTTCGGTAACGGCGCTTGGCACGACACCGACGCGGAGGCACTGTTCGAGGCCCCGCTGTCTGTTCTCTGCATTCCGGAGATCGCCCGGAAACTGCGTTCGCCGGAGGATCTGGCCCACCAGAACCTGCTGCGCTCCTACCGGGCCGACGAATGGCCCAGTTGGTTCGAGGCGGCCCAGGTCGCGGCACCGCCGATCCGCGGCCCCGTTTTCGATTCCTCGGTCATCATGATGGAGGCGGCAATGCAAGGCGAAGGGGTCGCCCTCGCGCCGCCGCTGATGTTTGCCCGGCACCTCGCCGCCGGCTGGATCGAAAAGCCATTCCCCATTTATGTCTCAAAGGGTTGCTACTGGCTGACGCGGCTGAAATCCAGGGCGGTCACGGCGCCGATGCAGGCGTTCCGCGCCTGGATCCTGGAAATGGCGGCACAGACAGCGATGGCCAGCGAAACACCGGTGCAAGGCTGACGACCAGCCATTTTTCTCCAGTCGTCGCTTGCCTTCATCAGGCCTTCATGCCAATACGCCCGCTCTCTCGAGACCGGTTGGCGCCGGCTCAGTTCCGGACTGCTTCCGGTTCCACATCATCGACGATATTTCTGAAAGGGCTGCGCATATGGCACAGGCGCTGGGCTTCGACTTTGGCACGACCAACACCGTTATGGCACTGGCGGAGGGCAACGGCACGCGGTCGGTCTCGTTCACCAGCTCGGCAGGCACGACCGACAGCATGCGCACCGCGCTTTCCTTCATGAAGGATCCGCAGCTCGGCGCGGCCGCGCTCAAGGTCGAGGCCGGACAGGCGGCAATCCGCGAATTCATCGACAATCCCGGTGATTGCCGCTTCCTGCAGTCGATCAAGACCTTTGCCGCCAGCGCCCTGTTCCAGGGCACGCTGGTCCATGGCAAGCGCCAGTCCTTCGAGGATCTGATGGAGGTGCTGGTGCGCCGCCTGCAGGCCTATGCCGGGGACGGCTGGCCCGACGGCCTGAAGCGGGTCGTTACCGGCCGTCCGGTGCATTTTGCCGGCGCCGATCCCGATGCCGAGCTGGCCACCAGCCGCTACAACGAGGCCCTGTCGCGCTTCGGCTTCCCGGAGGTCCACTACGTCTACGAGCCGGTCGCCGCTGCCTTCTACTTCGCGCAGAACCTGACGGCGGATTCGCTGGTTCTGGTCGCCGACTTCGGCGGCGGCACCACCGACTATTCGCTGATCCGCTTCGAGACCGAAGGCGGCCGGCTGCGCGCAACGCCCGTCGGCCATTCGGGCGTCGGCGTCGCCGGCGATCACTTCGACGCCCGCATCGTCGACAATCTGGTCGCACCCGAGATCGGCAAAGGCAGCATGTTCAAGAGCTTCGACAAGGTGCTCGAGATCCCGTCCAGTTACTATGCCAATTTCAGCCGCTGGAACCAGCTGTCGATCTTCAAGACCACCAAGGAGTTCGCCGAACTGAAGAAGCTCGTCCGCTCGTCTCTCGACCCGGACAAGCTCGAGGCCTTTGTCGACCTGATCGAGCATGACGAGGGCTATCCGCTCTATCAGGCGGTTTCGGCGACCAAGATGGCGCTTTCCTCCGCCGAGGAAGCCGAATTCCACTTCTCGCCGCTCGGCAGTGCCGGCCGCAAGAGCGTACGCCGTTCGGATTTCGAGAGCTGGATTGCCGACGACCTCGCGCGCATCGAAAGCGCGCTCGACGACGTGCTCCAGAAGACCGGCACCGCACCTGGCGAAATCGACCGCGTGTTCCTGACCGGCGGCACCTCCTTCGTGCCCGCTGTCCGCCGCATCTTCACCGAGCGCTTCGATGCAGACCGCATCGAAACCGGTGGCGAAATGCTGTCGATCGCCCACGGTCTGGCGCTGATCGGCGAGCGCGACGACATCGAGCAGTGGACGGCCTGAGCATGATTGGACGCCGGGCAAGCGCAATAGCCGGTGTATGGCGCGTGCCCGGCTCTTTTCGCTGCCGGCTTCTTGCGATAGGGTTGGCGCCATGATCTCCGCCCACGACCTTTCCGCCGCCGAGCTCGCCGCGCTGCTGCATTTTCATGCAGATGCCGGCGTGGAATGGCTGCTGGAGGACGAGGCGGTCGATCGCTTTGCCGAATTCGAAGCGATGCAGGCCGCGCGGCGCAACCGGCCGGCAAGCGCCCCGGCTGCGGCAAGCCCGCAAAATCAGGGCCTGCAGGGCGGCGGCGCCGATCGCGGTAGCCGCGCCATGGCGGCGGCCCGCCCCGCACCGCCCGCCCCTGCCCCGACAATACCGAGCGAACAGACGGTGGCCGAGGCCCGTGCCGTCGCGGCCGCAGCCGCAACGCTCGAAGACCTCAAGACAGCGCTCGAAGGCTTCTCCGGCTGCAACCTGAAGAACAGCGCCCGTTCGACGATCTTCGCAAGCGGCGACCCGGCCGGTGGAGTCATGGTGATAGGGCCGATGCCGAGCGCCGACGACGACCGCGACGGTACTGCCTTTTCCGGTCGTGCCGGGCAGATGCTCGACCGCATGCTGCTGGCAATCGGGCTATCCCGCGAAAGCGTCCTGATCACCAACGTCTTTCCGTGGCGGCCGCCCGGCGATCGCCAGCCGTCGGTGCTCGAAGCCGATATCTGCCGCCCATTCATCGAGCGGCAGATCGAACTGGCGGCGCCCCGCGCCATCCTGGCGCTCGGCAATCTCACCGCCCGCTTCCTGTTCAACAGCAACGAAACCATCCATACCATGCGCGGCGAGTGGCGCGCACTGGAGATCGGCGCACGCTCGATCCCGGCCATGGCAAGCCTGCATCCGCAGGAACTCCTGATCGCGCCTGTCAGCAAGCGCCTTGCCTGGGCCGACCTTCTTGCCTTTCAGGCGCGGCTGGCAGAGCCCGGCTGACCTTCGCAAAATTAAGAATTTGTGAACCTTGTCATGCGCATGGCGCATGCCAGCGTCGCCATTTTCCGCATTGCAAAATCAAATGCTGCAATGCAATATAACCTCGGAATTCTGGGAGGAAAAACGAAGACCAGGAACCAAGGTCATGGCTGTCCGCTTTCGCCCTATTCATAGCAGCTTCGAAACGCTGCGACACGCCGGTAACGCTGTGCACGCTGTTTACGGCCGTCATCATTTCGGTCATGCGACCAATGAGCAATTGTCTGCACGCGGCTATGATCGCGCCGTCCGCCCCGCAGCCCTGTTTGCGGATTTTCGTGCACGCTGAGCAACAACGGCAGAGATCTGCCGAGCCAATGGCAATGACAAGGAGCTAGGAAATGGCAATTCGCCCGTTCAGATTGATCCCGTCGCTTCGCGATCTGCTCGCCGAGGTCGGCGCGGCCGTCTCCGCCGCCGAGGAATACAAGCGCGCCTACGGCCATCGCGAAGGCGGATCTGCGCAGCAGAGCGCAGCCCAGCGGGCGACGAGCGGCATTCCCCTCTAATCGGCCTCCTGCCAATCCGTGACGGCATGCCTGTGTGATGCGGGCGTGCCCCGATGGTTTACGGGCTTCCGTCCCGCCACATCCCACTTCTCGGGCAACCTACACTTCGCCCGCTGGCGCCAATGCCTGCGCAGCCTTTTCCGTCGCGCTTTGCACCTGCCCAAGCGCCCATTCATAGGCTTCATCGACGATCGAGAACTTGATCGCCTGCCAGGCGCAGTACCGGTCGATGAAGTTCCCGCTCATCCACATGCGCGTCTTCTTTGCATCCTGCCAGCCGAAGGAGCCGTTTTCGATGCTCTTCTTCAACAGCCGCTGCAGGTGCGTGCGCGACATCATGAAGTGCTCGGCCAGCGCTCTCGCATCGACCCGGCCGATGTCATAACGCCCATCGATCCCGGCATCGAGGTCGAGGCGGGCAAAGAACTCGTCGACCACCAGTCCACCGGCATCGGTCCACATGAACAGCGCGACGTCTTCGGGTGGGTCGCGCCATCCGGGATGCGCGATGCAGGCGCGCGCGACGCGCGGTTGCGCCAGTTCGAAGATTTTGGGAAGCCTCTCCAGCGTTTCCGCCCGTCGGCCGTCATCGTACACGTCGAGAGCGGCGATGTTGGAACTGAACCATCGCAGCATCGCGACCTTGGTGATATCGGTCGGCTCAAGCGGCCGCGGTCGCTTGAGGTTGGTGTCCGGCATGTGCCGGATGAAGCGATAGGTCAGCAGTTCCTCGACATAGCTTTGCACGGTGTTACGGCTGGCAATTCCGTTCGAGACGACCAGGTCGCGCAACCGGGACACTGTCAATCCGACGGCCGGGTTGTCGGGGTCGCGCTCAAGATAGAGGGCGTAAGCGCCCTGGCTCATCAACCAGCGCTGATGCGTGGCCAGCGTGCGTGCCAATCGCGGGCTTTCGTCGTAGACCTCCCGCATGCTCCCGGCCAGATGCCTCAAAATGTGGGCAAACGCCGGGCTGTTCGTCAATTCAGCGGCAGAAAGGCTCATGCCCTGCCCCTCGCTGTTTTCCAGATGCGCCACCCAATAATCCGACACCCCGCAATTTCGCCCCGTTCCAGCGCGACCATTGCGCGTGGAAAACGCTCAGCTCCCCGAATTAGAGCATAAAGCGCAACATTAACAAAGCTTTTACCACTCTGTAACCCTGCCCCAAAACTATGACTGGATTATTTCGCGACAAATGAGAGGAACGCATTTCCGGCCAAAAGATGTTGAAGGACAATGCGCCACGCCGTGTCGCAATCGACGGCGTTAGAGGAACGGAATAGAGCGACAATCACATATCAATGCCGGAAGGAACAGCATGCTCGCCAGTCTCGTATCAATCACCAGCCTGATGCTGTCGACGCTGCTGATGATGGTGGGCTTCGGCCTGATGAACTACATGATCCCGGTTCGCTCGCTGAGCGAGGGCTGGTCCACATTCACGATCTCGGTCATCGCGACGGGTTACACCTTCGGCTTCACCATTTCCTGCCTGATCACGCCGAAGCTGGTGCAGCGGGTCGGCCATGTGCGGGTCTTCGGCGCGCTGATCACGCTCCTCACCGTCGCCATCCTCAGTTGCGCGCTGCTTGTCGATTGGCGCGCCTGGGTCGTCTTCCGCGGGCTCGCCGGTTTTGCCATTGCCGGCAGCTACCTGATCATCGAGAGCTGGCTGAACGAGCGCGTCACCAACGAAAACCGCGGCACGCTGTTTTCCGTCTACATGGTGACCTGCCTTGTCGGCTCGATCGGCGGCCAGTACCTGGTGCCGCTCGGCGATCCGAAAACCACCCAGTTGTTCATCCTGTGCGGTATCATCTTCTCGCTGGCGCTCTTTCCCACCGCCCTTTCGACGGCGCAGTCCCCGACGCCGATCGCCCAGGCGAAGTTCGACCTGCCGAAGCTCTACCGGCTTTCGCCGATCGCTTTCGCCGGCTCGTTGTTTGCCGGCGCGCTGGCGGGCACCTGGGCCAGCCTCGGCGCCGTCTACACCCAGAAAATCGGCCTAACCACCACTGAAGGCGCAACGCTGCTGGCGTCCGTCCTTGCCGGTGGCGCCATTGCCCAGATGCCGATCGGCCGGATTTCCGACAAGGTCGACCGGCGTCTGGTGATGATCGTCTGCGGCTGCATCGGCGTCGCGGCCTGCGTGCTGATGGCGCTCATCAATTCCACAAATGTCTATGTGCTGTCCGCCGCGAGCTTCTTCGTCGGCACCGTCCTCTACCCGATCTACGCCCTGAACGTGGCCCATGCCAACGACCGCGCCGGCCCGACCGAATATGTGACGATATCGAGCGGCATCATGGTTCTCTACGGCCTCGGCACCGTCACCGGCCCGATCATGGGCGGTGCGGTGATGGAAGTCGCCGGTCCCAAGGGCCTGCTGTTGTTCCTCGCACTGATCTTCGCCTGCTATTCCGGATACGCCGCATGGCGCATGAACCGCCGCGGCATCGATGGCCGGGCGCCGAAGACGGACTTCCAGGCGATGTCCATTCCGATGCAGGGTACCGAGGTCGTCAACGGCCAGTCGAGCGGATCGTCGGGCGGCCGCGGCCACTGACGACAGGCTCAGCCGCGCGGGCTGTCGGCGCGGCGTGCCGCCCGGCGCTCCAGGCCCAGACGGTGCTCTCGATAGATGATGTAGATGCCGGCGCCGACCACGATCGCCGTGCCGACCAGCATCGACCATGTCGGAATGTCGTCGAACAGATAGTAGGCCACCATGATCCCGAGCAGGATCGAGGTGTATTCGAAGGGCGCGATCGTCGACACTTCCGCATGACGATAAGATTCGGTCAGCAGGATCTGCGCGATCCCGCCGCAAAAGCCGGCGACGATCAGCAGCAATGTCGGTTCCAGCTCCAGCCAGTCCCAGCCGAAGGGCAAGGTCGCGAGCGAGAAGACCGAGGCGGTAATCGAGAAATAAAGGACGATGGTCGGGGTCTTTTCTTCCTGCACCAGCTTGCGGACCTGGATCATCGCCAGAGCGCCGCACGCCGCTGACAGCACGACCGCCGCCGCGCCGAGCGCCACGCCCGACTGCAGCCCGGTTTCAGAAAACATCGTCAGCTTGGGCCAGGAAATGATCATTACGCCGCAAAGCCCGACGAGAACCGCCGTCCAGCGGTAGAGGCGCACCTTCTCGCCGAGGAAGATTGCCGCGAAGGCAACGGCGAACAGCGGCATGGCATAGCCGATGGCGATCGCATCGGGCAGCGGCAGGTGGACAAGACCGTAGAAGCCGAGCCCCATCGCCACGATACCGATGGCGCCACGCTTGAGATGGCCGATCGGGTTTCGGGTGTAGAAGCCGCTTCGCAACTCCCCGCGATAGGCAAGATAGATAGCGATCGGAATGATCGCGAAGGCGGAGCGGTAGAAGGTGATCTGGCCTGCCGCCAGCCCGACGCCGGCGAGTTTGATGCAGGTCGACATGATGAGGAATACGACCACGGAAGATACCTTCAGGAGGATACCTTTCACGGGATTGCTGGCGTCGACGCCCATGGGGACTCGCAATGACGGATTTTGCAGCGGGACTGCGGATTGCAGGGAAGAACCGACTCAATCGGTGGTGGGAATGCAGCACTGGCCATCTACAGCAAATCGCCGCGCGACTGAAATGATTTTCTCGGGCGAGAATGCCTTCAAGCCGGGCCTGCCCGTGACCGCGACGGGCGCCCGGCAAAAAGCGAGACACTTTCCAGCAGTTAGAGAAAATTTAATAAAACACCCCGAATATTTGCGGGCAATAATCAGGGTTCGGCCCACGCGGTCCGGCCCGAATTTTACTTATTCATATTGGCGCGTCTTGGTCTTGATTGTCGCGTCCGGGACGAAATTAGACGCGCAGAACCACCGGACGCCGGAAAGGTGTCTCGCATACCGACCAGTCTGGACCTGTATCGATGAAGCCATCCGTTGCCGACAAGTTCACCGCAGAAACCGGCGCAGCAACCCCGCGCTCGATGCGGCTCATCACCGAGGCGATCGGCAACGACCTCGAGAAATTCAGTACCGACAACACCCAGGTCGTCAAGCAGATCAAACTGCTGGCGATCAACGCGCTCATCGAGGCGGCGCGGGCCGGTGACGCCGGCAAGGGCTTCGGCGTCGTCGCCAATGAGGTCCAGCGTCTGGCACAGATGGCAACCGACATCACGGGCAGGTTCCAGGACAATGTCCTCGGCCGGATCGGTGTCAGCCGTGCGATGTCGGACAGTCTGGTCAACGAGATGGAAGGCGTCCGGTTGACCGACCTGGCACTCGTGCAACTCATCGTCCGCAACCTCTTCGAGCGCACCGCGGACGTACGCTGGTGGGCGACCGATACCGCGCTCTGGAAAGCGCTCGAGGAACCCGGCTCAGACAGTGCCGCCTTCGCCGAGGAGCGACTGGGCGTCATCAACCGGTTCTACACCGTCTATCTCGATCTCGTCATGACCGACACGACCGGCAAGGTCATCGCCTCGGCCAATCCGGCCTACCAGCGCCAGATCCGCAATACGAGCCTCGCTGGCGAAAGCTGGTTCAAGGCGGCCCTCTCCTGCCGCAGCGGTGACGACTATGCAGTCGATGACGTCAAGCCGAGCCCGTCTCACGGAGGCCGCGATGCGCTCGTCTATGCGACCGGCATCCGCGAGGGCGGCCGATCGGACGGAAAGCTGATCGGCACGCTGGGTGTCTACTTCGACTGGCAGAACCAGGGACAGTCCATCGTCGCCAAGGAAGCGAACCTGCCGCCCCACGTCGCCGAGCGGACGACGGTGATGCTGCTCGACGGCCGCAGCCGGGTAATCGCCTGCAGCAATCCCAGCCTGATCTACTCCCATTTCGCGCTCTCCAATCCGTCGAACCTGATGCGCGGCAGCTACTACGATGCCAGCGGCGCGATCGTCGCCTTCGCCCGCACGCTTGGCTATGAAGACTATGACGGTCTTGGCTGGCATGGCGTGGTCGTCCAGAAGACCGAAAACGACGACATCATCCGTTCATCGCTCGGGATCCGCTGAAACATCATTGCAATCAACGATATTCTCCGAACATGTCACGTCGCTTGAGCAAATCCACCTGTGTCCACCCGAGCCGTTCAGGATCCCGCACGGCGGCACTGAATGCTGCCGCGACGTCTACTAAATTCCGCTCGAGCAACACCCGCATTTCACATGAGCCAAAAAATATTTTAGTTTTAATTCAGGATTGGATGACAATATCCGTGCACCATCCGGGACGAGACCTTCGGTCCGGTACGCACGCAGGTGTCATCCCCTGGCACCCGACAACCAGACCAAAGCCCATCAGGAAGCATCATGCGTACAGATACGGGCCAGATCATCAATCTGGCAGACTACCGCCCCACCGACTTTGTGCTGGAACGCGTGGATCTTACCTTCGAACTTGATCCGCAAAACACCAAGGTCGAAGCACGCCTGATCTTCCATCGCCGGGAAGGCGCGGATACGAATGCTCCGCTGGTGCTCGATGGCGACGAACTGCAGCTCGGCGGCCTGCTGCTCGACCAGATCGAGGTCCCTGCCGCACAATACACCGCGACACCGGATGCCCTGACGATCCGCGACCTGCCGGAAACCGCTCCCTTCGAAGTCACGATCACCACCTTCATCAATCCGGAAGCCAATACCCAGCTGATGGGGCTCTACCGCACCGGCGGCCTCTACTGCACCCAGTGCGAGGCGGAAGGCTTCCGCCGCATCACCTATTTCCCCGACCGCCCCGATGTGCTTGCGGTCTATACCGTCAACATCATCGCCGACAAGGCCGAGAACCCGCTCCTGCTGTCGAACGGCAACTTCCTCGGCGGTGCAGGCTATGGCGAAGGCAAGCATTTCGCCGCCTGGTTCGATCCGCATCCCAAGCCCAGCTATCTCTTCGCCCTCGTCGCCGGCGACCTCGGCGTCGTCGAGGACACCTTCACCACCATGTCCGGCCGCGAAGTCGCGCTGAAGATCTATGTCGAGCACGGCAAGGAGCCGCGCGCCGCCTACGCCATGGACGCGCTGAAGCGCTCGATGAAGTGGGACGAGGAGGTGTTCGGCCGCGAGTACGATCTCGACATCTTCATGATCGTCGCCGTCTCCGACTTCAACATGGGCGCCATGGAGAACAAGGGACTGAACGTCTTCAACGACAAGTACGTCCTTGCCGATCCCGAAACCGCGACCGACCAGGACTACGCCAATATCGAGGCGATCATCGCTCACGAATACTTCCACAACTGGACCGGCAACCGCATCACCTGCCGTGACTGGTTCCAGCTCTGCCTCAAGGAAGGCCTGACGGTCTTCCGTGACCACGAGTTCTCGGCCGACATGCGCTCGCGCGCCGTCAAGCGGATCGCCGAGGTGCGACTTCTCAAGTCCGAGCAGTTCCCGGAGGATGCCGGACCACTCGCCCATCCGGTACGTCCGACCAAGTATCGCGAGATCAACAACTTCTATACGACCACGGTCTATGAAAAGGGCTCGGAAGTCACCCGCATGATCGCCACCATCCTCGGGCGCGATCTGTTCAAGAAGGGCATGGACCTCTATTTCGAGCGCCACGACGGCGACGCCGCCACGGTGGAGGATTTCGTCAAGTGCTTCGAGGATGCAAGCGGTCGCGACCTTAGCCAGTTCTCGCTGTGGTACCACCAGGCCGGCACGCCCTTGGTGACTGCTTCCGGCAGCTATGACGCGGCAAGCTCGACCTTCACGCTGTCGCTCGAGCAGATGGTGCCGGCGACCCCCGGCCAGCCCACCAAGGAGCCGATGCATATCCCGCTTCGCCACGCCCTTTTCCTCGAGGACGGCAGCGAATTCACCCCGTCGGGCATCAGCGGAGCCGAGGTGACCGGGGACGTGATCCATCTCAACGAACGCTCGCAGGCGCTCGTCTTCACCGGTGTGCCCTCGCGTCCGGTCGTCTCTCTCAACCGCAGTTTCTCGGCGCCGATCAACCTGCATTTCGAACAGTCGACCGCCGACCTCGCCCATATCGCCAAGTCGGAGACCGACCTCTTCGCCCGCTGGCAGGCGCTGACCGACCTCGCCCTGCCCGTTCTCACCCGTGCCGCAAGGGCCGCGCAGAACAGCGCCGCCATCGGATGCGATCCGGCGTTCGTCGACGCGCTGCTGACGACCGCCAGCGATGACAGCCTCGAGGCGGCATTCCGCGCCCAGGCGCTGGCCCTGCCGAGCGAGACCGACATTGCTCGCGAACTGGGCAGCAACAACGATCCCGATGCGATCTATGCCGGTCGCCAGGCCATCCTCACGGAAATCGCCCGCGCCGGCGCAGAAACCTTCAAGGCACTGTTCCAGGCGGGTACCGGCGCCGAGGGCTTCAGCCCGGATGCCGAAAGCGCGGGGCGCCGGGCGCTGCGTAATTCCGCCCTCTCCTATCTGGCCTATGCGGAAGGCAGTGCCGCGCGCGCAGCGGAAGCTTTCGGCGCCGCCGACAACATGACCGACCTCAGCCAGGCGCTGACCATCCTCGCGCACCGTTTCCCCGACGCGCCGGAAACGCTCGACGCGCTGGCAACGTTCGAGCAGCGCTTTGCCGACAATGCGCTGGTCATCGACAAGTGGTTCGCGATCCAGGCGACCTCGCCCGGCAAGGAAACGCTCGACCGCGTGCGCAAGCTGATGGAGAGCCGGCATTTCAACGCCAGGAACCCGAACCGGGTTCGCTCGCTCGTCGGCACCTTCGCCTTCTCGAACGCGACGGGCTTCCACCGCGCCGATGGCGAAGGCTATGCATTCCTCGCCGACCAGATCCTCGAGATCGACAAGCGCAACCCGCAGCTTGCCGCGCGCATCCTGACCGCGATGCGTTCCTGGCGCGCCCTCGAGCCGGTGCGCGCCGAACATGCCCGCCGCGCCCTGGTGCTCATCGAGCGGGCAAACGACCTCTCCACCGATACGCGCGACATTGTCGAGCGCACGCTGAAGGGTTGAACGACGCGGCATGGCGGCCGGTGATTTGCCGGCCGCTTCGCCCAAGTCCTGCGCGGGCGGCGTTACGACCGCCGATGACAGCGCGAAAATCCCTGCAATCCCATATGGTTAACAAATCGTTACCTTTTCCTCTGGACAAGGCGAATCGCCTTTGATTCATTAGGTCAGGTTCGGGCGGCGGCGCTGCGAATCACACGAGGATCAGGACAGATAGACGATGGCGGACGTGCAGCGGGCAACCGCAGCCGATGAGCGGCTGCGACCCAATTTTTCGGGCATGAGCGCCTGGGAGCAAAGTTTCGCAGGTCAGGCAAGGCTCTTCCCGGAGCCGGCGTCCGGTCAGTGGCCCCGTGTCGAGCCCGTGCTCAAGCGCGCCGTTCCGCTGCTGATCGTCGCCTTTCTTCTCGTCGTCGCGATCTCGCGCATTTTCGGCATCGTCGTCGACTATGGCAGGATGGATCTTTCCGCCCAGCATTCGACCGCCCTGTCGGCGGCTGCCGCCTCGGCAGCGCTCGCGGAAAGCGGTGAACTGTTTCGCGAGCGCAACCGCGGCGAAGCCGAAAGCCGCCTTGCAAAGTACCTGCCGCAGGACCGGCTCGACGCCGGCGCCTTCATCCTGCTGGTGGATCCGGCCGGCCGCGTATTCGCAGGATCCGCCGCTGCGGCCACTTTCGTCGGGCGCGACCTGCAGGACCTCCTTCCCGAAGTCGCCGTTCGCCGTTTCGTCGAGCGCGCGGGCGTCATCGAAACCGCGATCTCGGGCGAGCCGCACTACGTTGCTCTCTCGCTTGTCGGCGCCGACGGCGGCCTGGTGCTTGCCGCCAATTCGCTCGCCCAGATCAACGCGCTCTGGCGCAACGAGGTGACCCTCAACGTCACCCTGTTTTCCGGCATCGCGGCGATCCTGCTGATCATCCTCTTCGCCTACTACGTCCAGGTCCGGCGCGCCCGCGATGCCGACGAGATCTTCATCGAATCGAACCTGCGGGTCGAAACCGCGCTGTCGCGCGGGCGCTGCGGCCTGTGGGACTTCAACCTCGGCGACCGCCGCCTCCACTGGTCGAGCTCGATGTACGAGATGCTCGGCCTGCAGTCCTCCGACAAGGTCCTGTCCTTCGGCGACGCCGCGCGGATGATGCACCCGGACGACGGCAGCATCTATGCGGTGGCCCGCTCGATCGCCCGCAGCAAGTCGCGCCAGATCGACCAGGTGTTCCGCATGCGCCACGCCGATGGTCACTATGTCTGGCTGCGGGCTCGCGCCCAGATCCTGCGCAACGCATCGGGCAAGATGCATGTCATCGGCATCGCCATGGACGTCACCGAACAGCACAGCCTTGCCCAGCGCTATGCCGAAGCCGACCAGCGCCTGGCCGACGCCATCGAATGCACCTCGGAAGCCTTCGTGCTCTGGGACAAGAACGACCGCCTGGTCATGTGCAATGCCCACTACCAGCAGGCCTACGGATTGCCGGACAGTGTACTGGTGCCGGGAACCGAACGTGCCGTCGTCTGCGCCGCGGCAGCCCGCCCGGTCATCGAGCGCCGTATCGCCAATGCCGATCGCAGCGGCCATTCGCAGACAAGCGAAGTCCAGCTCGCCGACGAGCGCTGGCTGCAGATCAACGAGCGTCGCACCCGCGACGGTGGCCTTGTCTCGGTCGGAACCGACATCACCCTGCTCAAGCGCAACCAGGAGCGGCTGCGCGAATCCGAGCGCCGCCTGATGGCGACGATCGGCGACCTCTCCGCCTCGCGCCAGACGCTGGAGCGCCAGAAGTCCGAACTCTCCGTCGCCAATGCCAACTACATCGCGGAAAAGGAAAGAGCCGAGGCCGCCAACAAGGCGAAGTCGGAATTCCTCGCCAACATGTCGCATGAACTTCGCACGCCGCTGAACGCCATCCTCGGCTTTTCCGAAATCCTGCTGAACGAAATGTTCGGCCCCGTCGGTTCGGCAAAGTACAGCGAGTACGCCAAGGACATTCACGACAGCGGCCGCCACCTCCTCAACGTCATCAACGACATTCTCGACATGTCCAAGATCGAGGCCGGGCACATGCGGATCAACTGCGAGGCGATCGATCTCGCGCCGCTGATCGAGGAAAGCCTGCGTTTCATCGCCGTCCCCGCCGGACAGAAGAACATCCGCGTAGAACAGCGGCTGGGCGATGGCCTGTCGATGAATGCGGACCGCAGGGCCATGAAGCAGATCCTGCTGAACCTTCTCTCCAATGCCGTCAAGTTTACCGGGGAAGGCGAGCGGGTGCTGGTGCGGGCAAGCCAGGTCGCCGGAAATATCCGGCTGACCATCGCCGATACCGGGATCGGCATTCCGAAGGCGGCGCTTGGCAAGATCGGTCAGCCGTTCGAACAGGTGCAGAGCCAGTATGCCAAGAGCAAGGGCGGTTCCGGCCTCGGCCTCGCGATTTCCCGTTCGCTCGCCAGGCTGCACGGCGGCACGATGAAGATCCGCTCGCGCGAAGGCTGCGGCACGGTGATTTCGGTGAGCATTCCCACCCGCCGCTAACCTGCGATCGGGGGGACGTGCGGCGGGATCATCCGCCGCCGTTGACCGTCGCCTGGAAGATCTTGCGTACCGCCTTCGACAGGCGCTTCACTTCGCCTTCCTCGGACTTGATGTCGGGGAAATCCCCCGCCCGGCATACAAGGTCGATGAGGCCGGACGGCGCATCCTTCGGGTCGAAGGGCCCGTCAATGCACAGCCGGACGATCTGGGAGATCTCGGTAAACAGCGTCAGTGCCTCGAGGGTCAGGTCGAGGCTGGCGAGTTCCATCTGCTGCTCGCCGAGCTGCTTCAGCGCCTCGGCGGTGGTGACGGTGCCCTCCGGCCGCTTCGCGCCCTTTGCGGGCGCAACCAGCGCCAGATACTGGGCGATGAACTCGATATCGATCAATCCGCCCGGGATGAGCTTCAGGTCCCAGATGTCGCGCGGCGGCTTTTCCTGGTCGATCAGCTTGCGCATCTCGACCACGTCCTTTGCGATCCGGGCGGGATCGCATTTGCGCCCCAGAACATCGGCGATGATGCGCCGCGCGTCGTCCTTCAGGCTGTCGTCGCCGCAGATCGGCCGCGCACGAGTGAGCGCCATGTGTTCCCAGGTCCAGGCGTCCTCGTTCTGGTACTTCTCGAAAGAGTTGATGCGCGTGGCGACGGGACCCTTGTTGCCCGACGGACGAAGGCGCATGTCGACCTCATACAGGACGCCCTCGGCGGTCGGCGCCGAAAGCGCCGATATGAGCCGCTGGGTGACCCGGGTGAAGTAGCGGGTGGCATCGAGCGGCTTGGGGCCCTCAGATTCGGCCGCTGCATCGTCATAGTCGTAGAGCAAGATCAGATCGATGTCCGACCCTGCCGTCAGTTCGAAGCTGCCGAGCTTGCCCATGCCGATGACGGCAATGCGCCCGCCCGGATAGGTACCGTGCGCCGCCCTGATCTCGGTCATCACCGCCGCAAACGCTGCCTCGATCACCAGATCCGCAAGATGGGTGAAGGCCCGCGCCGCCATGCTTCCCGAAATGACGCCGGTCAGCAGCCTGATACCGATCAGGAAGCGCTGTTCGGA
>JAEWPB010000111.1 GCA_023399465.1 Pseudomonadota bacterium | reverse complement strand
TGTCGCGCTCGAGCTCGAAGCCGATCTTCTGGCCTTCGACGAGTTCGCGCATTCCGGCGCGCTCGACAGCCGAGATATGAACGAAGGCGTCTGCGCCGCCGTTGTCAGGTTGAATAAAGCCGAAGCCCTTGGTGGAATTGAACCATTTAACTGTGCCAGTGGTCATGATGAACCCTTTCAAAGCATAGATTGAGGAACCGCGCGGCAGAGGCCACGCAGATGAAAACCGACTATTTTTGAAAGAGAAGATCGCTTAAAACGCGGTGCCAATCGCGAAGTAGACAAAGCTCGGCAAGCAAAAGATCGATAATCGATATATACGGGTTCCACACCAGCAGGTCAACGTTTAGTTTTCGAACTGGCCGTTTTACATCTTAGGGATGTGTCATCGCCGATATCGCGGCACGGAAAAAAACGCACAGGCGACGCAGTGAAGCCGAGTGATGTCTGCTTTGAGGTGCATATCACGACGGCCTCTATGACCGACATGAAGGCGCAAAGCGGAAATCATTTCCGGTAGGGGGCCGGAAGCTGCCAGTCCGCTTCCGGATCACATTTGGCAGTAGCGGACGTTCCGCAGACGCTCCCAATTGTGGTCATGCGGCAGGCCTCGCTTCGATTGAGCAATCTCTAGCAAGCCGAAAGAAGCCAAATTCTGCGTGCCGCGATCTCATGAAGCCAACGCGGACGAGCACGGCACACCAGACGAGCGCCTCGCTCGCATCCGGTACAGAACGGTCACCCTTGAAGTTCAACAATTGGGCTCTACCTCACTTTTCACACAGTTGCCCGTCTCATAGAGGTGGAGCAATGCAAAAAAGTTGGCTCTCGTCCCTGCGCCGGTCGAAACCCGCAATCGCAGCCGCTGTCTTGCTGACGGGTGCCGTTATGGCCGCCGGTCCCACTGTAGCGCAAAGCGCAGGGGATTGGCCGATGGCGGGGCAGAATCTTCATAACACCCGCAGCGCGCCGGGCGAGCACGCGATCGGGCCGGATAACGTGGCAAGGCTGTCCCCTCGCTGGACGCTCGATACCGACGGCAACGTAGCTGCCACGCCGACCGTTGTCGATGGCACCGTCTATGTTCCCGACTTTGGCGGTACGTTGTGGGCCGTCGAAGCCGCGACGGGACGAGTGAAGTGGCGCAAGAAGGTCAGTGACTACACCGGGATTTCCAACGACGCTTCGCGTACCAGCCCCGCCTATTGGAAAGGTGCGCTGGTGATCGGCCAGGGCACGCAGCTCGTGAACAACAAGACCGGCGCCTACGTGCTCGGAATCAAGGCCGACGATGGCGCACCGTTGTGGCACACCCGGGTCGAGTCGGACCCGAGCGCCATCATCACCGGTTCGCCGGTGATCGACGATGGTATCGTTTACGTCGGGGTTTCGTCGCGGGCCGAGGCGCTCCAGGAAGTTCCCAAGTTCCGCGGCAGCGTCTTGGCTCTCGACGCCACGACCGGTAAGTTGCGCTGGAAGACCCACATGGTGCCCGAGGGTTATACGGGCGGGGCGGTCTGGGGCAGCACGCCGGTCGTCGATCACCGGACAGGCCTGCTGCACGTCGCCACTGGCAACAATTACTCCGTTCCGAATGGTGTCTGCCGGTATCCGGGGCAGGAAAACTGCAAACCGGACGTGCCTGACAACCATATCGACAGCATTGTCGCGCTTGACCTGAAGACCGGCAAAATCGCATGGGCCAAGCGCACGCTAGATGCCGACATGTCGACGAATTTCAACCATGAGGATGGTCCGGATTACGACTTCGATGCGGGTCCCAACCTGTTCACGACAACTATGGCAGGCCAGGAACGAATCCTGCTCGGTGCCGGTCAGAAGAGCGGCGTCTATTGGGCGCTCGACCCGCAGACTGGTGATGTCGTCTGGCACACCAAGGTCGGCCCCGGAAGTCTGCTGGGCGGCATGATGTGGGGGACCGCCGCCGATGGTAAGCGCGTATACGCATCGATCGGGAATCTGAACCATGAATCCGTCGCCGTCACTACACCAAAGGGCCAGATGACTACCGACGGTATTTGGGCAGCGGTCGATGCGGCCACGGGCAAGGTGCTCTGGCGCACCGCCGATCCGCAGCAGATGATGGACACCGTTGCGATGTCAGAGGCCAATGGCGTGGTCTATGCCGGCTCACTCGCCGGCAGTGGCGCGAACATGTACGCGCTCGATGCGGCCACCGGTGAAATCAAGTGGAAATTCGAGAGCGGCGGCGCGGTTGTGTCCGGCGCTGCCATCGTCGACGGCACGGTCTACTGGGGCAGCGGTTATCACACCAAGATCCTCGGGCTGCCCTATGCCGGCGATAGCCACAAGCTCTATGCCTTTTCGGTGGCGAAACAATAAGCCTGGAAGGAGTTCGGTTCCGGGTTCGGTCTGCTACCTTCGGACAGCAAATGATGATCATCCGCAACCACGGCCTCCAGCGTGCTCGCTGGCGCAGTCTGTTTTCAGGAACCGGCAAAGCTGCGCTCTACGGCCGACTCGAATGCGAATAGTCGCCCCCTCAGAAAATGGACGATGCCGCGCGACATGCAAACGGCATCGCCCGGCCGGCGCTGGAAATTTTCAGATCTCCGTACGCTCGGCGAGTTCAAGAGCATCCTCGATGTCGACACCCAGATACCTGACCGTATTCTCGATCTTTGTATGTCCGAGCAGGATCTGGATCGCACGAAGATTCCCGGTGGCCTTGTAGATCATCGCAACCTTCGTGCGTCGAAGAGAGTGTGTGCCGTAATCTTCACGACGCAGTCCAATCGCAGTGACCCACTCATCGACCAGCCTAGCATATTGGCGGGTGCTGAGGTGATCAGCATGATCGACTCGGCTCGGGAATGCGAAGTCATCTATAGTGCCGCCTCTTCGCTGAAGCCAAGCGAGCAAACTTGCCCTGACCTCCGCCGTGATCTCGAACTGTACAGGACGCCCGGTTTTCTGCTGGATAACCATTGCTCGTGTTCGGATCTCCTGGCCCGTGACGAGAGTTCCGATCTTGATCTGTACGAGATCGCAGCCTCGTAGCTTGCTGTCGATCGCGAGATCGAACAGCGCTCGGTCTCGCATGCGCCCCTCTCTATCAAGAAAGAAGCGAATTGCAGCTTTTGGGAAGTCGAAAATATAGCATGAATATCTGAAATGGGCGCTTTGCTGCCGCTCACAAATCCGACGTGGGCACATGGGCCGGCGGGCTCCGCAATGCCGAGCGCGATCGACAGCATCAGAATGGCGATCAGGGTTTCGAGCAAGGTGAAGCCGGATTAGCGAATGATGACGTTAGCCCTGCAATCGCTACAGACCACGCATCGGCTGCCTGGCGCTTCCATGCCGCGTCGTCCGTTAACCATACCGGAGCTCTTTGTTCCGGATGCGTTCCAACCGGCTTGCCGGAGCGGGTTCTCCGGGCTATGTCGACAGGGTCCGCAGAAACTGAACATCTGCAGACACTTAGCGGCCCTCGCCGGTGGTGGAACACCGAACGAGGGCCTGACCCGCAACCTTCTCTCGAAAGGCCACCGGCTATGTCGACCCTTACCTGCTTTGCTTCCGAACAGGAAGCACATCCGTCTCCTGATCCTGTTGAAACCTGCGCGCGGCCGCGGCGCCGGTTGGTTCCTCGCACCATGGCCAGCGTGTTTGGACGGGCGAAAGCCTGATCTCATCCAAGGGCGATCACCCCAACTTCGGACATGGCTTCTTTTGAAGCCAGCCGGCCCCCGGATGCGGAAATCATTTCCGCAGCGGACGCCGCGCGCCTGACGTTGGTGCGCCGATCTCTACCTTCAGCAGGAGCAATACCATGACGACCATTCTATCCGGTGCGCCTAGCGCGCCAGCCTATCCGCATGCCGTCGATTTCGACGCCCTCCGGCCGCTCTTCGAAGTCCTCATCGACGAGCTTTCGTCGCAGCCCTTCTCCGCCTGCGCCCTTTCCAGGGCGCTCGCCGCCCGTGTCTCTGAAGCCGCCGCGATCCTGCGCGCCATTCCTATCCAGGAAGGGCGGCTGCTCGAACTCGGTATCGGTATCATCGCCAACCTCAACCGGGATCTCGTGGTGCTGACGCAAAATCTGCGGCTGCCGGTCACGAAGACGGCGCTCGAGCTGGTCGAGAAAAATGATCCGAAACACTTTCGATCCCTGACGCTCGATGCGGATACCGGCGGACGAAAAAGCTACACACCGGACCTGATCATCATGAACCGCAAGACGAAGCTCGCACATGTCGTCGACGTCAAGCGCAGCCTCGGCTCTTACGAGGTTTCGCGTATCAACGAGCTGAAGTCCCGCATGCTGGCGGCGGCGCTCGTCGTTCCCGACCTTCTCTACCGCGACCCTCATCGCCTCGTCGCCGAAGAGGTGCGTGTCGTCATCCTCAATGCCGAAAACCAGCGCGCCGACATTGCCGGCGGTGTCTGGCCGCTCAGCCATCTCGATCATCTCGTCGAGATCGGTGGGGCGGGGAGGGCGATCGGCATGTTGCGCGAACGCTTCCATTCCCGGATCGACGAGAACTGGACGCAGGCTCGGCACTCCATCGGGCCAAAAGAGGAACCGGCTCGCCACACCCCGACGGACATCGCTGACATGAACGGAAGCGACAAGTGTGCCCCGGGCGCTGGCGCGAACATCGAGGCTCATCAGCCGGCAGAGCACGGTCATATCCGGGTCGGATTTGCCCGGATACCACGGACCGGCGCCGGCTGAGCCGTCCGCCGACCTTCCTTTTCGCTTCCGTTCCATTCGTTCACGCCGAGCCATCAGGTTCGGCGACAGGAGACGTCTGTCATGAGCCGAGACACTGCCACCATCATTCCATTCCCCCGCGCCGCCGAGCATCAACCGTCCTCAAAACCCTTGCCTTCCAGCCGGCTGTCCCGATTGGCAAAGCTGCAAGCGGCCCAGAACCGCAACGGGGATTCCGGATCCGCCATTCCTCTTGCCATGGCCATGTGCACATCGAAACCGGGCCAACTGCCCGATCCTGTCATCGTCGCCAAGATCGTGATCGGCTTTGCCAAACGCAAAGGCATTGCCATGACCAGCATCCCGAAACTCTTCCGGGAGCAACTCCTCACACTATGTGCTTCCGGCGATCCGGCGGCGCTGATGCTGCAGGATTGGCTGGAGGGCAATCGCAAACTGCTGGCCATCGATGGGATGCACGAGGCCGATGGAACCGGGGAGGGCGCGTGATGGAAACGCTGACCGATCGTATCACGCGCTATCTGCTGGCCCGTATCCGCCGGCTGGCCATCCTCGATCTTTACGAGCGGGCGACGGTCGCCGGACTGCTGGAGTCGGACTTCATTGTTCCGGGGGAAGAGATGAGCGGAACGGCCTGACGTGTTTCAGAGCAATCCCTGCGTCTGCTCGACGCCGACCCGGCCAAGGCGCGCGCCGAGATCATGCGGCGTCTCGGGAAAGCGCCACACAAGACGATGGCGGTCGACATGCTGATCCAGGACCTTCCCGGAGTACCGGCCCATGAAACCGTTCGTCCTACCCCGAAGGGCAGGACCGACCGCGCGGCCTCGGGCCGGCTGAAATCGGGACGGGTCGTTGCCGCAACGATTGCGGAGAACACGCCATCGGCGTCCAGCGCATTCCTGGCGCTGCTGCGCGAGCAGTTGCCGGCGCCAGGCGCTGCTCATGTCGCCGTCGCCCTGCTGGTTGCCCGTGCCGTTGGTTCAAGCGTTCCCGACATGTCGGCACTGTCAGCCGTCCTTCGGAACCCCGGAGCCTTCGTGCTGTTGAAGGCACCCGTCGGGCGTTTCGAACGCCGCTTCGGCCTTATGCTCGAGGATGGGTTGATCCTGCCGTACTGGGCCAGGCTCGAAGACGTCCATCGCAGCCGCCCGCTCTCGGACGGATATGGCGAGCGCCGTCGCGGAAAGACCCGCAAGACGATCAAGACACTCGCCGGCTCCGATGTGCCGAAGGCGGTCGAGCGGTCGTTGAGCCGTTTCCTGGCGGATGTTCTGCTCGAGCGCACAGCACCGGTGATCGTCGCCGATGAGACGAAGGGAACGCTTGCTCCGTTTGTCTCGATGACGCCCGATCTCGCGCTGGAATGCGGTAGCCTCGATCATGAACTGATCGCAGAGCTTCTGCATGTTTGCTGCGGTATCGCGCCGAAGCAGTCGTTGCCCCAGATGGAAAGGAAGGCGCTCGACCTTGAAGGCCTTTCGATTGATGCCCTGGCGCTGGCCATTCGTCCCGGGCGTGGACTCGAACACATCCTGTCGATCCTCGAAGTCCTCGGAGAACGGGCGCGCTCGGCAGACAAATCGGAGGACGACGACGATGACGGCCGGAGTTCCGGGCGCGGCAGCGACCGGTCGGGGCGGCCGAAGGTCAAGAGCCGCTTTCTGATCAAGGATGGGGACGATGCGACGACATCCGTCGACGGCGTCGATGTCATTCAGCCGCAGAAGCAAGCGCTGACGTTCGAACAGCAACAGAGTCACGGCACGGAAACCAGCCAGTCGTGTCATCTGCGGGTCGAAACACTCTCGGGCTATGGCGACGCACGCGAATGGGCGCTCGATCTCAAGGAGGACTCCAGCACTGACGCGAAGGCGGACTGGTCTGGGGTGAGATGAGTACCAGGCCTCTCCTGTCCGGTCCGCCAGGTACCGGCAAGACCACCTATGCCCGAGCGCTCTGCAATGCACTGCAGATTCCGCTGCTGGTCACGTCGGTCGCTTCCTGGCTTGAACCCGGCTATCTCGGCGATGTCCTCAAGCGCATGTCTGCTGTGTTCGCGCTGGCGCGCGAAAACGCGCCGGTCATCCTGTTCATCGACGAGATCGACAACATCGGCAACCGATCGCCTGCTCGCCGGGAACAGCAGGACGATTATTGGCGCTCGCTGATCAACCGTCTGCTCGAGCTTCTCGACGGCGCCGCCAAAACCGATGGCGTCATCGTCGTCGCAGCGACGAACCTCCCCGAGAAGATCGATCCGGCGCTATTGCGATCCGGGCGACTGGAAAAGCATGTCGCGATCCCCCTGCCGGATATCGACGCGCTGACCGGCATCCTCGCGCATCATCTCGGAAACGATCTCGGTGGTGTCGTTGCCTCCGCTCCGGCCCTGACGATCAAGCACTGCGAAGCTGGGTGGCCGGGCCAAACGCATGTCTCAGGTAGTGATGCGGATGTCGATCATTCTGTTCAAGGAGTTCCCCGCAATGTCTGAACCCATCCTCGCATCAGAGCACCATCCGGGCCTTCGACGATTGGCGTTACTGGCAACGGGCAGCACCGGAGCCGACATCGAGCGCCTCGTTCGTGAGGTTCGCCGGAAAGCCAGGCGGCAACAGCGGTCGCTAACCTGGAGCGATCTCGAAGATGCCCTGCTTGCGGGCCAGACGAAACTCTCGGACGACCTGCGCTGGCGTACCGCGATCCATGAAGCCGGTCACGCGGTCGCATTCTGCGAGATGCGTGTCGCCGAGGTCCTCACCGCAACCATCGGAATTGGCGGGGTAGGGCAGGTCCTTAGTCGGCAACAACATCATCTGCCGCAGACGCAAGACTGGCTGATGCGCATGATCGCCTGCATGCTGGCGGGGCGAGCCGCCGAACTTATGATCTTCGGCGAGGCACTTGCCGGAGCGGGCGGCTACGACGACAGTGACCTTGCCAGGGCGACCGACTACGCGATTGCCGCCGAAACACGGTTGGGCTTTTCCAGCCATCGGCCGCTGCTCTATGGCTCACCGGCTGGAACGCTCAACGAACTCAGTCTCGACCGGCAGCTGGCAGAACGGGTCAACGCTCGCCTGGTGGAAGCCGAGGGTCAGGCGCGCAGCCTGCTGGAAAATCGCCGGGAGGATCTGATCGCCATCGCCACACGATTGAAGGAGACAGGCGCGGTGAGCGGCGATGAAGTGAGGGAGCTTCTTGGCGTATAAAAGCCACGCCGGCGGCATTTGGGCAGTCACCTCCATCGGGTTGCCAAAGACGTCGATCTGACGTCGCCCCGGTGTCAGGACATCCTGATGTCAAAGAAGGTCGATTCTGACTTCCTGAATTTCGATTCAGAAGCCGGGAGATTCGATTCAGCAATCCCGAGTGCCGATTCGAACCTCCCGGCAATCGATTCCGATCCCTGCATCATCGATTCGCGGGTCCCGATAGTCGATTCTGATTTCGGAAACCGCGATTCAGCGCGAAGGCAGACGGTAGGGATTCGAGCACGGCAAGTTCAGATCGGTGAAGGGCAGGGGCGTTCCTGCGATACTGAACATTTACATTGGCTTGTACCGCGGCCAAGGCAATCCGACCTACACCGATTTGCTAAACATCGATCCACATTGTCGGTACCTTGCATACACGTTGATAGACATCAACTCAATTTACCCTTCCGCGATTCCGAATGCCCGACTTGCGTTGCCCGAAACGACGTTTTCCAGATGGATGTTGCCCGATCCTGGTTGTGGGCACTCGAAGCGCGACGCGCTTTGCTTACCACTTGATAAGGGATAACGCCGCATGAAGAGAACTGCGGACCTTGAGAGGCCCGCGCGCGACACCGCAGTATCAGCACCGCCGGGCGTCCCGGATGGGTCCGAGGCGCAAGGGGAAAGGAGGGGGAGATGGCCAGGAAGCCCAGGGCACAGAGGAACGCCGAACAGCAGGCGCGCCAGCAGAAGGTTCGCGACGCGGCGAAAGCAAAACGGCGGCCGTCCCGCGACGACATCGCCCGCATGCTGCTCTGGCAGATGATCGTCTCCGCCCGAAGCCGGAGCGACGGTCGTCTCGTCCTTGACCGGCTTCGCGATGAAGTCGTCGGAGGCCTGGAACACCAGGGGTTCGATGTTCGCGAAAGCGAGACTGTCTTCGAAGACCTGATCAGCAAGTACGCAGACGGCCTGTTCCTGTTTCGCCCCAAGCGCCATCTTGGTCAAGAGTAGGCTTGAAGCCTCCAGGCCGACCAACCTTTCACCATGAGAGCTCCCATTACAGGCCGCCTATCTGCTTGCTGCCCGCATCGGCTATCCTCGGTCGTTTCAGCTATCCCATCACCCAACCCCGCAAACGACGTTTGCTATTCTACGGCTCTCTTCCCCCCGTTACTCCCTATAACGACGTTTGCACAGGAATCGGTTTTCCGGAGCGGAGAAGCACGCTGGTCATCGAGTTGTGTTGGGATCACCGAAGCCTGTAGCCGCGCCGAAACTTGGTACTCGACCAGTGCTCGAGTTGATACATTGCGTCCACAAGGGAAGGCGCAGCACTCGACATCTGACGCCCGCGCGTCGCGATGCGGCCCCACCGGCGCACGACCAGCGTGTCTCCGAAGAGATCCTGCTGGACCTCGACGACATAGAACCGGGCCAGGTCGCGGGGCGCGTCGACGCGTTCCAGATAGATACTTCTTACACTGCTCGTCATGCGCCAAGATCAAACATTGTGCCGGGTTCGTCCAATGACTTCCCTGAATCGGATCGCCGCAACCGACTCGCGACGCTGATGGCTCAAGGCGAATAAAGGCGGTTCTGCCGGGCTTTGGGGCGCGGATGCGGAAATAATTACCGCATCCGCCTGCTTACCTGATGACCTTTGCAGTGCGCTTGCGGCGCTGGCTGCGGAGCGTGCCCGACGTGTCAAGGCCGAGGCGGAAGCTGCCAGCGCCAAGGCACTCGTCTCACATTCCGAGGCACTCATCGCGCGATTGAAGCTGGAGATCGAGAAGGTTCGCCGAGAACTTTACGGCAGCCGTTCCGAGCGCAAGGCGCGGCTTCTCGAACAGATGGAACTGCAGCTCGAGGAGCTGGAGGCGGACGCTGGCGAGGATGAGCTGGCGGCGGAGATCGCAGCCAAGGCCTCGACCGTTCGGGCCTTCGAGCGCAAGCGTCCGTCCCGGAAACCCTTCCCCGAACATCTGCCGCGTGAGCGTGTCGTCGTCGCGGCACCAACGCGCTGCCGCCCCTGCTGTGGTTCAGGCGAAACTTGGCGCGGACATCACCGAGACCCTGGAGGTCATCCCGCGTCGGTGGAAGGTGATCCAGACGGTGCGGGAGAAGTTCTCCTGTCGCGAATGAAGATCACCCAACCGCCGGCACCCTTCCATGCGACGCCACGCCGCTTGGCCGGACCGAACCTGCTGGCGATGAACATCAGCCGCTGAACCGGCAGAGCGAACGCTCGCCCGAGAAGGGATCGATCTCAGCCTCTCGACCCTGGTCGACCAGGTCGGAGCCTGCACCGCAGCGCTCAAGCCCATCCATGCTTTGATCGAGGCGCATGTTTTGGCCGCCGAGCGATTGCATGGCGACGACACCGTGCCGTTCCTGGCGAAGGGCAAGACCGATACCGGTCGCATCTGGACTATGTTCGGGATGAACGGCCGTTTGGCGGGCAGTCACCGCCTGCTGCCCTCTACTATGCCTCGCGAGACCGGCGGCAGGACCATCCCGAGCGTCACCTGAAGATCTTCACCGGCATTCTTCAGGCGGATGCCTATGGCGGCTACAATCTGCTGTTCAAGGCGAACCGCGATCCCGGTCCGTTGACGCAGGCTTTGTGCTCAGGCTTATTGCGACGCCTTCAGCCCCTCATTCACGAGCACATGCTGCTTGAATTCCTCTTCATGCCTGCGGAATGGGCTCATCGCCCCAAAGATCCTTTCTTTTGATGATGCGGACACGAAAGGCGCGTTCCGCGTCTGCACTCAGCTTCTCGTCGGTATAGGTCTCGAAATAGGTCGACAGATAGGACAGGCGGGTCGAAAGCGGTTCGCGTATGTTGAGCGCGTAGTATCCCATCTGTGTATAGTAGAAGTTTCGGGCCCGGATGAGAGCTTGCCGCTCCGGAAAGCCATGAGCCCCGAACATCGCGACAAGCGCATCCATCCGCTGCTTATCGGATAGTGCGATGCTGCGCTGAAGCTCCGCGTCGCCGCGCGCCCAGTCGCGCACCGCAAAATCGAGCCGGGGGTCGAACAGTCCAGGATCGATCCAGCACATGAAAAGCGCAAGCACCCGGTCCTCGAGTGTTCCCGGCGCGGTCGCGGCACGGATGATGCTTGCGGTGTTGGACTGCTCCCACACTTTCAGCATCGCTGCGAGCAACTCTCCCCGGTCGGCGAAGTGCCAGTAGAAGCTGCCACGCGTGACCCCGAGCAAATCCGCAAGACGGGTTATCCTGACTGAATCGATGCCGTTTTCGATCAGCACCCGCAACGCATTGTCGAGCCAATCGGCGCGCGTCAATCGCGGTTCGGCGCGGTGCTCCCCGGCGGCAGCGCTGACCCGCTCGATCAATTCGCGATTCGTCATTGACTTCTCCATACAGACATGCATGTCTCCATACACATGTGTCTTGTGATCATGATTCATTTAGATCAGACAGAACGACCGGGTGGAAGAGAAAAAATGACGGACCAGGCCAAGGCGCCGGCGCGCGTGAACCGCTTTTCGACGCTGAATTTTCAGCCGCGTTTCGCCTATCCCGAAATGGCGGATGTCGTGGAGGTTGCCGGGCTGGCAGATCGCAGCGAGCTTGCCGGCGGCTTTGCACGTTTCCGGGATGCAGACATTCCGTGGCAGGTCAAATATGACGAGTTGATCCTGGTGATCTCCGGCGAATTTTCTGTCGAGACACCCGCTGGCCTGCTCGAGGCCGCACCGATGGACACGATCTGGCTGCCGGCCGGTACGCCTGTGCGCTACCGCTCCAAGGATGCGCTCGTGTTCTACAGCCTTCAGCCGGCAAGCTGGGCTGGCGGAGCTGCCAAATGACCCAGATTTCGCTGCTTCCCAAGGATGACCGCACGAACGGCTGGAGTGCGCTTCTGCCTCAACGTCAGCCTCGCCCGCCGCTGTCTGCAGATATTAGCGCCGATGTCGTTGTGATCGGGGCCGGCTTTGCCGGGATCGGCGCGGCGCGGCGTTTGGGCGAGTTGTGCCCGAATGCCAGGATCGTCGTCTTTGACGCCCAGCAGCTTGGCGAAAACGCTTCGGGGCGAAATTCGGGTTTCGCCATCGACCTGCCCCACAATGTCGGTTCGTCGCTTGAGGAACTGGCGAAGGGAAATGCCTACATGCGGCTCTCGCGTGCAGGGATCTCCTCGCTTCGCGACTGCGTCCAGCGCTACGGGATTGACTGCGGCTGGAGCGAGGTCGGCAAATACCACACCGCCAGCTCGGAACGAGGGGCGGAAGAGGTTCTCAGGCCGACGATCAAGGAGTTGGAACGGCTGAACGAGCCCTACGAGTGGCTGGGGCGCGAAGAGACCGCAAAGCGGTTGGGCACCCACCATTTCGCGGCGTCGGTGTATACGCCCGGGACGGTCCTCATCAATCCTGCCGCACTCAATCGCGGCCTTGGTGAAAACCTTCCCGAGAACGTGACGCTTTATGAGAACTCCCCGGTGCTCGAGGCGGAATTTGGTTCGACGATCACGCTCAGGACTGCGCGTGGCTCCGTCAAGGCGCCGAAGGCTATCCTGGCTGTGAACGGGCTCGCGATGCGCTTCGGGTTCTGGAAAGGAAGGCTCCTGAACTTTGCCGCGCACGCCAGCCTTTCGCGCCGGCTCACCGTCGCGGAACAGGCAGCGCTCGGAAATATCGCGCCGTGGGGCTCGACCCCGGCCAATGCCTTTGCGGGCATAACCATGCGCTACACCAACGACAACCGGATCCTGATCCGGCAGAATATTCATTTCTGCCCTGGCTTGCGACAATCCGACGAGCGCCGTCTTAAGATCCGCGCCGAGCACCAGCGCCTGTTCGACGAACGTTTCCCGATGCTCAGCGGTGTCACGATGGAGCATACCTGGACGGGTTATATCTGCCTGTCGCGCAATGGCGCGCCCGGGTTCGGCAAGGTCGCCCCGAACGTCTGGAGCGCCGTGTGCCAGAACGCCGTGGGCGTCGCGAAGGGAACGATCAGCGGGCGGCTTGCCGCCGAGATGGCGCTTGGCGAGGACAACCCGCTGATCGCCGACATGATCAGTCTCGGCACGCCGGCGCCCGTTCCGCCGCGGCCGTTCCTCGACATCGGCGTGAGGGCGCGCTTCGCTTATGAAATTTTCAAGAACCGACACGAGGCCTGAGGGGAAGTTCCCTGGGGAGGAGAGACATAATGACGAGTGCAATGCGTAACCTGACAAAAGCGGCCCTGACGGCTGCGCTCATGACCTGCGCGGCATGGATCGGTCCGGCGGCAGCCGAAACCTTGAAGATTGCAACCGATTCGGGCGCGAAGGGCTCGGATGCGGGCAATGCGATCGAGACCTGGGCGAAGGAGATCGAGGCTGCCACCAACGGCGAACTGAAGTTCGAGATCTTCTATCAGAACGAGCTTGGCGGCCAGCAGGAAGTGTTCGACCTTCTGATGGCCGGCGACGTGGATCTGATGCTGAACTGGCCGATGACCTCCTATGACAAGCGCATCTCGCTGATCTATACTCCCTACATGTTCACCGAGTGGCCTGGGGCGCTTGCGGCCTATGGCAAGGATGGATGGCTGAGCAGCGCCCTGTCCGGGGTCTATGCCGATGCCGGGCTGAAGTATCTCGGCGCCTGGCCGGAAGGCTTCAACGGCGTTGGAACCAAGGGCGGCCATGCGACCACCGTCGAGGCGGCCCAGACCTTCAAGGTCCGCGTGCCCCCGGTTTCGCCGTTCACCGAGACCATCGCGGCCATGGGCTACCAGACCGCCACGATCGACTGGGGCGAGCTCTACTCGGCCCTTCAGACCGGCGTCGTCGATGGCGATAGCGCCAACGTCATCTTCTATGACTACAAGTACTTCGGCGAAGTCCTGACCGACTACGTCCATACCCGCCAGCAGTTCCTGACGGGTATCCTGACCGCCAACATGGAAAGCTGGGACAAGCTCTCCCCCGAACAGCAGCAGGCCATCGCCGCCGGAGCGGAAAAAGTCATGCTCGCACAGTTCGAGGCCGCCAAGCAGGCCGACGACGGCTATGTCGAGGAATGGAAGAAGCTCGGGCACAAGTACATCGAGTTGACCGACGAAGAAATGGCATCGCTGCGGCGCACCGTACGCGCGACGGTCTGGCCGAAAATGGAAGCGCTCATCGGCGCGGATCTGCTCGACCTCGTCAGGCAGAACGCATCCGCCGACTGAGCAGGAAGCGATGGTTGTGCTTTCAATCTAACGCAACGAGGTCTGCGTGATCACCTTCCTGACAATATCCGACCGGGCGTTTGACTGGCTCTTGCGCTCAATCGCCCTGTTAACCAGCGCAACCGTTACGCTTGCGCTGGTCGCTCTGGTGATCTGCCGGGTCTTCTTCAACTACGCGCTGCTTGGCATGCACGAGGCGAGCCTTCTCGCGGCGATCTGGCTTTACATGGTGGGGGCGGTTCTGGCCTCGCGCCGCAATGAGCACCTCGTTGTGGATTTTCTGGCAAGCTCGCTGAAGGCGCCCCGCGCCAGGGCGATTCACAGTCTCGTCGTGGCTGCCCTCACCATCGTCATTGCCGGTTTTTTCGCGCTTTGGGTCTGGAAAATGCTGGCCTGGGGCATGAAGCGTCCCCAGACCATCCCGGTCCTCGACCTGCCGTTGTGGTGGGCGCAGGCATCGCTCGCCCTCGCCGCAATCTCGGCCATCCTCTACGCGCTGCGCGACCTCGTCCGCGCGGCCCTTCAGATCGTTCATTCCGGTAGGAGCGGCTAATATGGAGGCGTTACTCGTTCTGGGGCTGCTGCTGGTCCTTCTGGGGATCGGCCTCCCTGTCGCATGGTCGTTTGCCGGGGTGGTCGCGGCGCTGGTCTGGATCTATGACGTGAACCTCAACACCCTGATGCTCCAAGGTTTCAGGTCGCTCAATTCCGTCATCCTCCTGGCACTGCCGCTGTTCATCCTTGCGGGTTATCTCATGCAGTCGGGCGGCATCGCGAGCCGGCTGGTCGCCTTCATCGAAATGGCCATCGGTCGGCGGCGCGGCGGGCTTGGCAATGCCATGGTCGGGGCCTCCGGGGTCTTCGGTGCAATTGCCGGAACGGCAACCGCGGCCGTTGCAGCAATCGGAACGCTGATGATCGACCCGATGGCGGAGCGCGGCTATCCGCGCGGCTACTCGGCGGCGCTGCTTGGGGTCTCCTCGTTGCTCGGCATCCTCATTCCGCCATCGATCACCATGATCCTTTTCGCCGTGGCGACCCAGCAGTCGGTCGCGGCCTGCTTCGCGGCTTCGATCGTGCCGGGAATCATGCTGATGATCGGGCTCATGCTCTTCAACCGGGCCCAGATCGGCCGTCGCATCCATGAGCTTCACGATGAGCGCAAGCTTACGGGGGCCGAGAAGCGGCGCATCGCCCTGCGCACAATGCCCGCGCTGTCTCTGCCTGTGATCATCATCGGCGGCATTTACGGCGGCTACTTTACGCCGACCGAGGCGGCCGCCTTCGCCGTGATCGCCGCCGTCTGCATCGGCTTTTTCGTTTACCGCGACATGAGCCTGGCCCGGTTGCGCGACAGCACCGTGGCCGCAGCCGAGACCACCGGTTCGATCGTGCTGATACTGCTGTTTTCCTTCGTGATCGGCCGCATCCTCGTTTCCGAGCGCATTCCGCAGGATCTGACCGAACTCGTCACCTCGCTCGTCAGCAACCCGATCGGTGTGATCGTCCTCGTCAACATCTTCCTGATCATCGCAGGCGCTCTTATCGACGATGTCTCGGTCACGGTGGTCATTGCGCCGCTTCTGCTGCCGCTGATGGTGTCGGTCGATGTCCACCCGGTCCACTTCGCCGCCATCGTCGCAACTTCGGTCGTGATCGGTGCGAACAGCCCGCCCATGGCGCCGGTGCTGTTCATGGCCTGCCGAATAGGAAAGGTCTCGGTGCACCACGCAGTCGGCCCTGCACTACGGATGATGGCCTTCGTCGCCTTGCCCGTGATGTTGCTGACGGCCTTCATCCCCGCGCTGTCGCTGGCCTTGCCGCGCTGGCTGGGCCTCCTCTAGCAAGCCAGCAGCGCTCTTGCCGCTCGACCTGAATCCGATCGACTATGTGCAACTTGGAGGTGGCGGTGACAATGCCTTCAACTGCGTTAGCCCAACATCGCCGGCCGCATGATCTCACGCGAACAGATCAGGCGCGGCATCCAGCAGGATCTCGACGGTACGCATATAGTGCCTGCGAATGAGATAAGCCGCGTCTTCGGTCCGGCGCGCAATCATGGCGTCGGCCAGGTCGCGGTGTTCGCCGAGGTCGTCGCGGGGAGCGTTGAGATAATGGACGGAGAGGCGCCTGTAGCGGGTGGCCTAGTTGGAGAGCATCTGGCGGAAATGCAGAAGGTGTGAGTTCATGCCGAACCGCGACTTGCGAGCGGAACCAAGCTATCCGGCACAGCGCATCTGCGCCAGTAGCTTCTGCCGGAAGACTTCGGCTGGCGTCTTGTATCCGAGGCATTTGCGCGACGTCGTATTGAGACGATCGCAGAGGTCCTTCAGGGGGCTTGTCGCAAACATTTTCGCAGGCCGCAATTATCCCCTGAATGCGCGAATTTTATCCTTTGTTAACCTTTTGAAGTCCGAAGATGCGCGCAAGCAGTTCATTCTGGTCGTTGACGGTCCAGTCGCCGGCAAAGCCGAAACCCTTCCTCAACCACAGCATGGCCTCGAAACTCGCGATCGTTCGCCGTGCGCTGTTAAATGACTGGAAGCCGCCGATCTTGGGCATGTTTTTCTTCACCCGGACGTGGTCAATCCCTTGCTGCAGGTGCTTGCTGACATAATGCACGGGATCTGGATGCAGCAGCCCGCTGTCATCGTTTTGATCGTGGGTGGAAACGTGTTGGCGCCGTCGGTGCCGATCTTGCTCGGTGAAAATAGTGGCTGATCGTGAAGCATCTTGCGGAAGAAACGCTTGGCCGCCTCGAGATCGCGCTTTGCGGTGAGTAGGAAGTCTACAGGATTGCCGTGCTTGTCGACCGTCCGATACAGATAGCGCCACTTGCCTCGGATCTTGACGTAGGTCTCATCGACGCGAACCGAGCCGCAATGTGGCCGGCGGAACTGACGCAGCCGCTTCTCGATCATCGGCGCGTATGCCAATACCCATCGATTAATGGTGCTGTGGCCGACCTCGAAGCCGCGTTCCCGGAACATTTCCTCCAGATCGCGATAGCTGAGCGGATAACGCAAATACCAGGTAACCGCCTGCACAATCAGCCACGCCTCAAAATGCCTTCCTTTGAAGTCATCTTTCGACTGACGTTTCAGCTTTTCGGCAATGGAATTCAGAAACATCGGCCCGCTCCACAACACTTGGAGCGGGGATTTCTCTTCAGATAGCCCACATACGGTTAACCAGGAAAATTTGCGACAGGCCCTCCAAGGCTTTGGTACTGTCGGAGCTGTCGCCGGCGCTTCCGGCAGAGGACCCGATGCCGGCTTCCGCCAGCCGTTGCCTAAACGTAACTTTAATGTCTGAGATGCTAGAAAAATTTAGACTCAAATGAGGATACAAATGGCTGGTGGTTGCAGAGAGTGCCGGGATGGCGCAGGGTGTGATTTAAAATTCTCTATGGCCTTCCAACCAATAGTAGACGTGAGCACCGGATGCATCTTTGCGCATGAAGCGCTGGTGCGGGGACCGGCTGGACAAGGCGCGGGGACCGTTCTATCGAGGGTAGAGCAGTCTAACCGCTATGCATTCGATCAGCAGTGTAGGGTGAAAGCGATTGAACTCGCCTCTCAGCTTTATACGCTTGACGACGACACGAAGCTCTCGATCAACTTCATGCCAAATGCCGTTTATGAACCGCGCGCCTGCATCCGGCTCACTCTTGCTACCGCGATGAGATGCAAGTTTCCTCTTGATCGCATTATTTTCGAATTCACTGAGAACGAGCAGTTGGATACAGCACATGTTCTCAACATTCTGCGGACCTACCGTGACATGGGTTTTAAAACAGCTATCGATGACTTTGGGGCAGGACACGCTGGGTTGGCCCTATTGGCGAAATTCCAGCCAGACATTGTTAAACTGGATATGGAATTAATCCGTGGAATCGATACCGATTTGGTGAAACGAACGATCGTGAAAAGTACGATACGCATGTTGGATGACCTTGGAATCAGGCCACTTTGTGAAGGCATTGAAACGTCTGAAGAACTCCGTGTTCTTCGCGATCTTGGCGTTGAACTGATGCAGGGATATCTATTGGCTAGGCCGGCATTTGAGGCTCTCGCCATCCCTTCACCCGATGTTAATTTCTTCACCGTTAACGCCACTTAGGCGGACAATTGACGCTTTACTCACCCTCCGTATCAGCCTGCTCCAATAGATCGTGATGCGGCGGGCCACCTACGGCTTGACCTCGAGTTTCTTCGACACCATGCCGGCCGACACTGGTGATCATTTCCGTCTCGTAATGGCTGGAGCCGGGATATATTGGGGATGCGCTGCAGCGGATGTCGGCAGCGTCTCAGACAGCACGGGACCACGCGCAAAGCCGTATGCCGACTACTGGACGTCGCTGATCAATAGACTTGGCATTCAGGATAACCGGCCCGCTCTCGAGCGGATTTCATGTAGGGGCAAGTCGTTGCCACCAATAACAAAAATTAGACAGCAGTGCTGATCCAGTGGTCACTTCAAACCGTAAACCTTGGCAATAAAACAACGACGCGTCTCTTGCGCGCGGTGTAATCGAAGGAGGCGGTAAGGTGCCTGCGCTGATCGCATTTTTATTGTCGGTTCTTGCATGTTCAATGGCTTATGCGAATTCACAACGTTATACGGCGAACGATATTCGCGATGGCATTATCGGAAAGAGAGTCTTTCTCTCGGTTCCGTTTGGAGGCGAGTTTCCACTCAACTACCGCTATGGCGGCAGGGTAGACGGTTCGGGGGAAGCTCTCGGGCTGGGACGTTTCGTGAAGCCCGAAGACCGCGGCAGATGGTGGATCGATGCCGACCGCCTCTGCCAACAATTCGAGACATGGTATGATGGCGAGCCAATGTGTTTCGAGCTTTATCGGCTTGACGCCAAGCGCCTGCGCTGGATCCGGAACAATGGACAAGCAGGGACTGCTCGCATCGGCCCCTCCCTGTAGTCGAATGGCGCTTGAATAACCAAGCACCGCAGGGATTGCAAAATTCCACCAAGGCCGAAAACCAACCGCACCGCGGCCGAGTTTGCGAATTTCATCGATCTTCAGAAATCCGAACAAGTATCTCTGCCGTATAAACATCGACAGAACTTGCGGAGAACGAAATGCATCTGTTTACAGCACTTATACTGGCGATAACGATGAGCTTTTCATTCGTTTCCGCTGCATTCGCAGCAAGCGGCTTCACACTGGAACGCTACTTCACGGGCAAGACCTCTGCCCACGGCAGCTTCAGAGCGATTAATGGCGTCAAACGCAGCTTTGTCGTCGAGCTCACTGGCCGATGGGACGGCAAGACGCTGACGCTCAGGGAGGATTTTGTGTTCGATGACGGGACGCGCGACCGCAAAACCTGGCGCTTCGTCAAAACCGGTCCTAAGAGCTACAAGGGAACGCGGGAGGACGTGATCGGCGAAACGACCGTCCGATTGAACGGCAATGTCGCCAGGTTCAGCTATCTTCTCTATCTCAATGGCGCGCAGAAGAAGTACAAGGTCCGGTTCCACGACACCATGACGCTGAAGCCAGACGGCATTCTGCTCAATACTGCGCTGGTGACAAAGTTTGGCTTGCCGGTTGCCTTGACCAAAATCGAGTTCAAACGGCGCTGAGCGCTTACTGCGAAGGCTTCAGAATGAATTGTTCGCCCGCGCAAAATCGCCCGGAAGCATGGGTTTGCGCTGCCTATGCTCTGCCTGCGCTTCCGCTAGCCGGCCTGGCACTGCCGCTCTATGTGATCGTTCCGACCTTCTATTCGGATGTGATCGGCTTGCCAATTGCAGCAGTGGGAGCCGTTCTCCTGGTGATCCGCATTCTCGATGCATTCACTGATCCGCTTTTCGGGTGGTTATCAGACAGCTTCCCGTATCCCGCCGGACGCCGCCGCGGCTTCTTTCTTCTATCGCTGCCGCTGACTTCCATTTCCACGTTCATGCTGTTCTGGCCCCCTGAGGACGCGGGACTGGGCTATCTTGCCCTATGGGGCATGCTTGTTTCGATCGGCTACACATGGACAATCCTGCCTTACACCGCATGGGGCGCGGAACTTTCCGACGACTACGCCGGGCGCTCCCGGATCTCGGCCTGGCGAGAAAGCAGCACGCTTTTCGGCACCTTGCTCGCAATCGGCGTGCCATTCTCGCTCGGCATCCAGACGCAGGAAGGTCTGCATGGACTGGCAGCAATGGCTATCGTGCTTGCAGTCGGCCTTCCTCTCGCGGGTGTGGCCGCTGCGCGGCTGGTACCTGAACCCGTCGACCGATCGACACGCGGCGTGAGGCTTTCGGAGAGCATACGATATATCGCAGCCAATCGGGCGTTTGTCCGTCTGATTGCGGCGTTCCTGCTGAACGGATTCGCCAACGCGATCCCGGCGACGTTGTTCTTGTATTTTGTGTCGCAACGACTTGGCGCGCCGGACCTGCGCGGGCCCTTGCTTTTCGTCTATTTTGTCAGCGCCATCGCGGGCGTGCCTATTGCGATCCGCGCATCGGCCTCGTTCGGCAAGCATAGGGCATGGTGCGGCGCAATGGCCCTGACGTGTTTGATCTTCTGCCTGGCTGGCTTTCTTGGGCATGGCGATGCATTTGCCTTCGGCGCGATCTGCATCGCCACGGGATTGCTGCTCGGCTTCGATCTTGCGCTGCCGCCGGCAATCCAAGCCGACGTCATTGACTATGACACCGCTTCTTCCGGCGCCCAACGGTCCGGTTTCTATTTCGCATCATGGAGCCTCGCGACCAAACTGTCTCTGGCGGGCGCTGTCGGATTGGTCTTTCCGCTTCTGTCCGCGGCCGGGTTTGAACCCCAGTCGGCGACCGTTGGTCCCGGAGCACTCGATGCTCTGTCCATCCTCTATGCCTGGCTTCCGATCCTGCCGAAGGTGATCGCAATAGGACTGATGTGGAATTTCCCGCTCGGAGAGGCCGAACAGCAGGAACTGCGGCGCAAAATTGCGGCTCGCTGATCATCCCTCGGCCAGATGAGAATATTACGCGTTGTGAACCGAAGCTGACGAAACACCGTATTTAGCATAGATAAAGCCAAATGTGAGGTTCAGCGTGAGCAGCAATGACCATCCACTCCGAGACGTTTCCGACAACAAAGTCGCCTGGGTAACCGGGGCAAGCTCCGGCATCGGCAGAGACCTCGTTCTCCGGCTCGCGCGCGACGGATGGACAGTCGCGGCAAGCGCCCGCAATACATCTTCCTTGCAGCAACTCGCTGCCAACATGCCGGATCGAATACACGCTTTCCCAGTCGATGTCACCGAAGGGCGCTCGGTAGCTGCAACGCTATCGTCTATCGAGGAGACCATCGGAGAGATTGGGCTCGCGGTATTCGGGGCCGGCACCTATACGCGCGAAACGGCCGAGACGTTCGACGCAGCTGTGATCCGCGAAATGGTCGACTTGAACCTGATGGGCACGGTCAATTGCCTAGAATCCGTCTTGCAACGGATGCTGCCTCGCCGACGCGGCCATATTGCCGTCATGGCTTCGGTGTCCGGCTACACCGGCCTGCCGGGCGCTGCGGGGTACGGCGCGACGAAAGCTGCTCTGATCAACATGTGCGAGGCGCTCTATCC